>SXNM01000280.1 GCA_005777155.1 Pseudomonadota bacterium
ATGGCAGCCCGTGCACGGACAACAAATGCCAGGTAGACGGCAAATGCACCAACCCGCCCAACCAGCACTACGACTGCGTGCCGCTCATCGAGGTCAGCCACCCGCCGCGCGGCTACCGTTGGAACGACCTACCCGATGAGCGCCGGTCGCAACTTCGACGAGGTGATGCGCCTGCTCGACGCGTTGCAGCTCAACGCCCGCCACAACGTCGCGACGCCGGTGAATTGGCGGCCGGGCGATGACGTCATCATCCCGACCTCGGTGTCAGACGACGACGCTCGCCGCAAGTACCCAGAAGGCTTCAAGACGCTGAAGCCGTACCTGCGGGTCGTGCGTCAGCCGCAGGGCTAGAGAGCGCGAGGTAGACGTGGCCGCCACCTCCGCCGAGGGCCTGCGACAACACGCCGCAGCGCCAGCCAAGCGTCGCCGCTCGACGCAAGAGGCGAGCCGCCGGCACGGCACCTGACGCCTCGGCCCAGTCGATGCCGGGCGCCATGCCCGCCGCCGCCGGCAAGTGGACGTGCAGCGAGACGTCGACGATGTGGCCGTGTGTGTCGCGGCGAGCGCAGCGGTGCACCTCAAGCGCGGCGGCGTCGAGGCCGTGGCGACGGAGGACGGCGCCCAGCGGCTCCGAGGCCAAGAGCCGCCCAGCCGCGCCGTCGCGGACGTAGCTCTTGATCGTCAATGGTCTGGCTGACATCTGCGCCAGGCCCGGGCTCGCCAGCGCGGCGTCGAGGTCCGGCGCGGCGTCGCGGTCGACGCCAGAGAGGTCGAAACCGGCGAGGTCGACGCCGGCGAGGTCGATGCCGACGAGGTGAGCCGCCGGGTCGACGCCGCGCGCCGACGCCGCGCCAAAGAGATTCCCAATCGTCTGTGCCAGCGCCGGGGTCGGCGACTCCACAAGCAAGTAGAGCTTGGCGCGCACGGGGCCCATCGGCGCCGCCGCGACGCCGACCAGCGCCGCCCGCCGCGCCTCGGCGAGAAAGGCGCAGAGCGCCGCCGGATCGACGCTGGCGCCAAGCGTCGCGAGGAAGCCGCTCACCGCTTCGGCTCGGCGCCGCGGGCCGCTGTCTGGCTGGGCTGGTTGGCAGATCAGTCTGAAGTCAGGGCGCTCCAGGTCGAGCGACGGCTCTACCAACGGCGGCGGCAGGCCGGCCTCAAGCGCACGGTCCAGCCAGCGGCGCACGGCTAGGGCGGCAGAGACGTCCCGCGACGGCCAATCGTCGAGGAGCGAGCGGAGGGGCGCGGCGCGCAGGGCGCGCAGGGCAGCCACTGTGGACGCCAGCAGCGCCGCGGCATCGACGGCAATGGGCGTCTGCGCTGCGAGATGCCGTGCGCAGAGACGGATGGCGGCGAAGGCTTCGGCGGCGCGGCCTAAGTCGTCGGGCGCGCCGTGGCTGAGGGCGACGCCACCGACCTCGGCGAAGTGTGGAGCGCCCGTCGCCGCTGGCGTCAAGTGCAACTGCACCGCCCCAGGCTCGCCGTCGACCCAGAGGGCGAAGCCGTCGCGGTAGAGGTGCAACGACGAGATGCGCCAACCGACGCCGTCGAGGCCGAGGGCCAGGGCCCAGCGCTGAGCGAACGCCTGGCGCGGGTCGGCCACCTATCGCTTCGGCGGCGCGCTGGCCACGCGTAGACGTGAGCGCCGGGCCGCCGACAGCAGCCAGAGCGAGCCGATGAGCGCGATGACGGAGTGCAGACCGCCTGCGGGTGGGCGGGTCCTCGGCGCGCTGCAGCCAGCGGATGCCGCGTGGCTCGGCGCGACGCCGCTGACGTCAGGGGCCAACGCTGCATCTGCGGCCGCGCCGTCGCTCCCTGGCCCGGCCCCGCGGATGTCTCCGACGCCTCGACCGTCAGCGTGGCTGGAGAGGTCGCCGGCGCCGTCGTCGGACGCTGAGCTGCCGGCGGCGTCCGCAGCGCCTGCGCCATCGTCGCCGAATCCGTCGAGATCGCTTGCGGCGTCGGCGTCGGCCCCGCCGCCTTCACACTCGCTGGGCGGGCCGGTCGGGGTGTCGTCGCAGACGTCACCGATGCCGTCGCCGTCGCCGTCGGCTTGGTCGGCGTTGGGCGTCCACGGGCAGTTGTCGGGGTCGCCGCCGACGCCGCTGCCCGGGCCCTGCTCGCCGATGCCGTCGCCGTCGCCGTCGGGGTCGCAGGCGTCGCCGATGCCGTCGCCGTCGAAGTCGGCCTGGTCGGCGTCGGCCTCGCCTGGGCACTTGTCGGCGCCGTTGTCGACGCCGTCGCCGTCGAGATCGGGATCGCAGACGTCGCCGACGCCGTCGCCGTCGCTGTCGAGCTGGGTCACCTCTTTGGCCAGGGGGCAGAGGTCCGTGGCGTCGCCGACGCCGTCGCCGTCATCGTCGTCGTCGCAAGCGTCGCCCTTGCCGTCGGCGTCGAGATCCGCTTGGTCGGCGTTCTCGGCCACGGGGCAATTGTCGGTCGCGTCGGCGTGGCCGTCGCCGTCGTCGTCGTCGTCGCAGGCGTCGCCCTTGCCGTCGGCGTCGAGGTCTGCCTGGTCGGAGTTGGCGGTCAGCGGGCAGTTGTCGGACTTGTCCGGGACCTTGTCGTCGTCGTCGTCGTCCTCGCAGACGTCGCCCTTGCCGTCCTTGTCGCTGTCTTTCTGGTCCTTGTTGGCGGTCAGCGGGCAGTTGTCCTTCGGGTCGAGGGCGCCGTCGTTGTCGTCGTCGCCATCGCAGGCGTCACCTTTGCCGTCCTTGTCGCTGTCCTTCTGGTCCGGGTTCTTGTTGAGGTCGCAGTTGTCCTTGGCGTCCAAGACCTTGTCGTTGTCGTCGTCGCTGTCGCAGGCGTCGCCCTTGCCGTCCTTGTCGGTGTCGGTCTGGACCTTGTTCGACGTGGTTGGGCAGTTGTCCTTGCCGTCGGCGACGCCATCGTTGTCATCATCGCCATCGCAGGCGTCGCCCTTGCCGTCTTTGTCGGCGTCGGCTTGCGTCTTGTTGGCGACTGATGGGCAGTTGTCCTTGCCGTCGGAGACGCCGTCCTGGTCATCGTCGACGGCGCAGGGGCCGCCGCCTGGCCCGCCGCCCCACCACTCCCAGTGCCACGCCTCGGACGGGACCGTTCGCTTCCAGCCAAAGCTCTGGCCGTGCTTGTTCAGCCAGCTGTAGACGCCTGTGGCGCTGGTGTTGAGGTCGAGGGCGTGGCCGCTCTGGTGGTTGCTGGTGCCGGGCACGGCGGCGAGGTTGCAGCTGTTGCAGCAGCAGCACTTGTAGCAGTTGTAGAGCGTCTGCTGCTGGGCCATGGTCCGAAAGCCAGAGACCACGGCCAGCTGAACGCCTGCCTTGGCCGCCGCTTGCGCCATGACATAGTAGGCGTTGGCGGTGTGGACCTCGACCGGCTTGCCGTCAACGTGGACGACATGAATGGTAAAGGGCTTTCCCGATTTGTAGCCGGTCGCCTTCGAGACCTGGCACGAGATGCTCGACAGGGCGTGACCCTGCACCTGCCAGAGGCCGGCGTCAGCGTGGGCGCCGTCGCGCGTGGCTCCTTCCGCGTCCAGCGCCTCGGCCGGTGCGCCATCGTCGCTGGCGCAGTGGGCGCCAAGGCCCATGAGCAGGCAGAGCCCGAGCCGCAGCCACGGGACGACGGGCGGCAGCGCCTGCCGGCGACGGGCGGATGTGGTGGCGGGCGCTGGCGGCTGGGTCTTCATTGGGGATGGTCGCGGCGCGTGCAGGCGCTTGGCTGAGCGTAGGGCAAGGCGCCAAGCCTGGGAAGGTTCGAAGTCTCTGGACGGCATGGACCTGTTGGGCGCCGTGATTTGGGTCGATGGCCGCGGGTCGGCGCGAATGGCCGAGGAATCGCAGGCTGCGCCACCCTGACCGCGAGAGTCGTCCCTCCGCACTGTCGGCGCAGTGGAGGTCGTGCTAGGATGTACCCAGCAAACATCGCGGCGCCAAGGAGCCCGAGTTGACCAGGGCGTCGATGGCCGCGACTTGGAGAACTGAATGCTCCGGCACATTGCTGCGCTGGCGATCGCCCTGGCGGTCTCTGTGCCCGCGATGACCCTGGCGGACGAGGTCAACGTCCTGTCGAATGTGGCCCTCAAGGCCATCATCAAGAGCAAGTACGCCCGCCAGAACTTGCCTGTCGCCTGCGTTCTCCTCGTCGACTTTCGGATCGAGGGGAAGTGGGGAGTGGGTGAGCTGCGCGAGAAGCACGACGAGAAGTGCGGTGGTGATCCCAGGAACGCCCCGCGGCTGACGACCGTGTCGGTGAACCGCAGGACGAAGCGGGTCTACTTCGAGAACCTCGATGGCGAGAGGGTGCCGGCCAAGCGCTACCGTGGCCCGTTGTAGGGCCGCATAGCGGCGCAGCCAAAGTGGCCAAGGGCGGCGCAGCCAAAGGCCACAGGCGCTGCTCGGCAACGGCCCCCGCGCCGTCCCGCCGGTCTGCGACGTCTCCGTCAGGCGGCCGGCATAGAGATCGAATGGGCAGCGGTCTCCTCGGGAGATCGAATCCTCAACCTTGGCCGCGCCGCGCAAGCCCAAGCGTTCCGTGGCGTCGCTGCCGCGCCGCCGCAGCCGTTGCAGACGCCGCTGGCGAGGGCGACGCCGCGCCGGCCATCAGGCCAAGCTGTGACGACGAACCTCGACCTCGTCGCGCCCCGCCTCTGGCGCAAACATGGCGTCGCCGCCGACGCCGACGTAGTCGGGGGCCGGCTGACCGGAGGCCAGTCCAGCGGCCTCGCGGGCCTGCAGCTCAGCCCAGCGGACGGGAGCATAGCCGAGGCGCATGGCGACGAAGAGCCAGCCGTACGGCATCAGGCGCAGGCCGGCCCAGGCCTCGTTGACGACGCCGAGGGGCAGAAAAGCCGCCACGCGCAGGCCGCGGCCGAGTTTGTGCAGCGCAGACAGCGGCGCCTCGCCCCAACCGAGGACATAATCGGGGACGGAGCGCCAGCGGTGGCCAGAGATGGCGCGCGGCGGGATGGTCGGCTCGGGCAGGTGCGAGCACGCCACGACGGCGGCCGAGGCCAGGGCGGCGAGCAGCGCGCTGGTCACCGCAGCAGGACCGCCGCCGGCGGCGGTTGCGTGCAAGGCAGGGACGACGACCGCCTCAACGGTCGCCAGCAGGGCGATCGGCATCGCCAGCGCGAGCAAGGCCCAGAGACGCAGGCCGGCCCGCAGCGCGACAGCGCCATGCCAGGCGCAGAGGACGGCGGCGAGGGCGTGGCCGCCGTGGAGCCCCGGCGCTGTTGACGTCAAGGGGAGCGACGTGGCCGCGGCGAGGAGAAAAAGCACCTCCGACGTCATCCCAAAGAGGTGGCCCAGGCGTGCGGTCCAGGTGGTGTGAAAGACCTGGTAGAGGTAGCACTGCAAGTCGAAGGCCAAGGCAGGCCTGTGCGGGCGCTGCCCAAGCGGCGCCCTTGCGACCCTTGCTTGCGCCGCGATCGCGAAAGGCGGCGCCTGACATCGCGCGGCGCGGCGTGTCGGCTGCGACGGACCGCGGACGGCGTACCACAGACGCTACAGGACGCCGTTCTGGACTCGCAGGGTGAACTGGTCGCACTTCGGCGCCGAACCAGCCTTGCGGTGGACGTAGACGTAGTACTGCATCGTGTTGTCTGAGCAGAACTGCATCCCCGGCAAGGCCTGGCCAGCGGGGCTGCTCTTCGCCGACGTGGTGCACTTGCACTCGCCGGAGAAGGCGTGCGGCGAGGGCGTATGGGCACCCACCGGGTTGCTGCCGAGCGCGCCGGGACCTGTGGCGCCGCTTTTGCTGAAGAAGTCGGTGCGCCACTGGTGGTGGGTGTCATTGGAGCAGAGGTTGTGATTGC
Source organism: Pseudomonadota bacterium (assembly GCA_005777155.1). Lineage (GTDB taxonomy): Bacteria > Myxococcota_A > UBA9042 > UBA9042 > UBA9042 > SXNM01. The sequence continues at coordinate 5,795 of SXNM01000280.1, forward strand.
CGCTGCAGCCGCCGCGATAGATGTCGAATTCGTGGTCGTTGGTGTTCTGAAAGGTGACCGCGACGTGGAACGTGTCGCAGCCGCCGCCGTCGGCACCGTCGATGGCGCGGAAGCGGATCCACTTGCCGCCCTCGTTGGGGCTGATGCGCCCGGTGTGGGTGCGTACGGTCTTGTCGTCGGGGACATCGCCGAGGTCGATGGCGTTGGTGCAGGCGGTGCCGGTCTTGCCCCAGGTCGCGTCGGCAGGGCACTCGCAGCCGCTGCCGTAGCCGCCATCGATGTCGAAATTGCCGCTGCTGCAGGAGGCGATGACGCACTTGCCGCCAGAGCAGGCGAGGTTGGCGTTGAGCACCTGCTGGCACGTGCCGGCGGCGCCCTCGTCGACGCCGCCGCTACAGTTGTTGTTGAGGCCGTCGCACTGCTCACTGGCGCTGGGATTGATGGACGCCTTGTCGTCGTCGCAGTCACCGCTCTTGGTCGCTGTGTACTTTTGCCCGGCGGCGCCCGCGCAGAGGCAACGCGACGCGCTGCCGCCGAAGCCATCGCCGTCGAGATCGAGGAAGTAGGCGGTGCACCCCGTGGAGTCATCGCCATCGGTCGTGCCATCGCAGTTGTCGTCCACGCCTTGGCTCGCGCAGGTGTCCTTGACGCCTGGCTTGACGTTCGTGTTGTTGTCGTCGCAGTCATTGGCGTTCGACGCGGTGATCTTGAGCTTCGGGTCGGCGGCACAGAGACAGACCGCGGAGCTGCCCTTGGCGCCGAAGGTGTCGCCGTCGACGTCCGTAAAGAACAGCGTGCAGCCGAGGGCGTTTAGGTCGTTGTTCGAGCTGTTGCAATTGTCGTCGTCGGTCGTCAGGCAGCTCTCGATCTGGGCAGGGTTCACGTTCTGTTTCAGGTCGTTGCAGTCCCCGCCCTTGGTCGCCACCAGCTTCTCGCCGGCCTTGGGCTGACAGAGGCAGACCGGCGAGGTGGCCTTGTCACCGTAGCCATCGCCGTCGAAGTCGACGTAGTAGGGGACGCAGTCGATGGCGCCCTGGTCATTGATGGTGCCGTTGCAGTTGTCGTCCTCGCTGGTGGCGCAGCTCTCCTTGGCGCCTGGGAAGACGCCTGGCTTCTTGTCGTCGCAGTCTGTGTTGTCTTCGGCGGTGTAGAACGACTTCGGCTCAGCGGCGCAGAGGCAGCGCGCCACGCCGAACTTGTCGCCGTTGCCGTCTTTGTCAGCGTCGGGATAGTACGGCGCGCAGGCGTCGGCGTTCTCCTCGTCGGTGGAGCCGTTGCAGTTCTCATCGACCTGGCCGGCGTCGCAGGTCTCCTTGGCGGCGGGCGAGATGCCCTTGATCTGGTCGTTGCAGTCGCCTCCGCCCTTGAGGCAGACGGCCGGCGTCAGCGTGACGACCTTCTTGCCATCGCAGTAGCCGTCGCCGTCCTTGTCGCAGCCGTCGTCGACCTTGCCGCTACAGTCGTTGTCGAGGTTGTCGCAGGCCTTCTCATCGGCCGCGACGTCGAATGCGCTGCTGTAGATGGCGTAGACGCTGGCGTCGCAGGCGCCCCACTTGCCGTCCTTGCACAGCGCGATCGGCTTCGCGCTGCCCTGGCAGACGCCGAGTTGGTTCTCACACTGCGGCGCCGCAGCCTTCAGCTTCTGATCGGCGGCGTCGATGTGGCCGTCGCAGTCATCATCGACGGTGTTGCAGTCTTCCTGGGCGGCCGGCGAGATGGCGCCGTTCTGATCGTTGCAGTCGCCGCCGCCCTGCTTGCAGGACGCCGGCTTGCCGACCGCGACCATCGCGCCGTCGCAGAAGCCATCGAGATCGTCGTCGCAGCCCGAGTCCGTGGCGCCGTTGCAGTCATTGTCGACGCTGTCGCAGAGCTCCGTGGCCGCCGGGTTGGCGTCGCTGAGGCTGTCGTTGCAGTCGCCGGCGCCCTTTGGACAGACCGCTGGCGCCCCGGCGAAGGCCATTGAGGTGTCGCAGTAGCCGTCCTTGTCGTCGTCGCATCCCTCGTCAATCTGGCCATCGCAGTCGTCATCGACGCCATTGCAGAGCTCCGCCTTGACCTCGGTCTTGCTGCCGCCCGGATCGGTCGAGCAACGGGCGCCCTTGCCTACACCGTCGCACTCGACCACGCCGACACCGCAGCCACCGACGCCATCGCAGGGCTGGCCGATGGGGATGGCGGCTGTCGCGCCGGCCGGCAGGTAGACGAAGTCCTCGTCGGCCACGCCATCGCAGTCGTTGTCCTTGGCGTCGCAGGTCTTCTCGCCTTCCTTCTCGTACTCCTTGACATTGGCGTAGCTGCAAGACCAAGCCCCGATGGTGCAGGCCGCGACGACGTTGCTGGTCGTGCAGACGCCGACCTGCAGACAGGGCGAGTCGACGACGGCCAAGGCCTCGTCGGTCTTGCCGTCGCAGTCGTTGTCCACGTAGTCGCAGATCTCCGGCTTGGCCTTGACGAAGGTAGAGCAGGTGACGCCAGCGCCGTCCTCGCTGCAGCCGACCTCGCCACCGATGCAGGCGCCAACGCCGCAGAGCTTGCCGAGCAGCTTCGGCGCGCCGAGATCGTCGTAGACGAAACCCTCGTCGGTCTGGCCGTCGCAGTCATCGTCCTTGGCGTTGCAGGCCTCGGCCAGTGGTTTCTTGGCGTCGCAGGCCGAGAGACCAGCGGGGCCACAGGTGCGGATCGCGCTGCAGGTGCCGGCGCTGTTGGAGATGGCACAGGTCGTCGAGTCCTTCTCGAGGATCGCCTTGGGTGAGCACTCGCAGGCGCCGCCGCTGGGCAGACAATACTTGCCGCCCGAGGCGTTGAGGCACGAGTAGTCTGCCGGGCAGTCGGCGCTGCTGGCGCAGGTGGCGCTACAGAACGAGCCGCCGATGGAGCCATCGACGCCGACGGTGAGGCACTTGCCCTTGCCCGCTGGCGCCGCGAGGTGCTGGCAGTCGGCGTCAATCGAGCAGGGCTCGCAGAGCGTGGTGAAGCGGTGAACGCAGACGTAGGTGAGGTCGCCAGTGCCGGCAGCCGCCTGCAGGCAGACCCAATCTTCGCTCGGGCAGCTCTCGAGGCAAGTGACGGTGCAGGTCTTGCCCTGCGGGGTCTGCACGCACCACTGCGAGTTGCAGTCAGCGTTGCCCTCGCAGGGACAGCCCCAGCCGCCAATCTCGCTGCACGGCTTGGTGCCGCCGCCCTGCCCGTCGGCCGCTGCGCCATCTTGGTCGCCGTCTGCGCCCTCCGAAGTGGCGGCGTCGGACAGCGCGACGTCCCCGCCTCCAGCGCCGGTGTCTGGCTGTTGGATGTCGAAGATCGTTCGCACGTCCGGGGCGCCGACAGTCGTGTCATCCGGGGCTGAGCTGGCTTCTTGACCGCAGCCGCCGACGCTGACAGCGACGAAGCAAAGCGCCAGCAGACTGTTGGCGGCCGGGTGCGGTGTAGCGGCGCGCGGATGCGACCCCGGCGAGCGTCGCGGAGGCCATGGAGCATCCGCGCGGGCATCGCCCTGAGCGGCCCACCGCTGCGCGCTGTTCGCCTCGCACCGCACCATCGGCTGCATCGGCAAGCCCCCAGAGACGCCCACACCGCCTGCATGCGGCGAACTGCAGGCCGTTTGGACCGCGACGCCACCCCAGCAAGGTAGCAAGGCGGCGCGTGCAAGGCAAAGGTAGATGAGACGACTTGTGACCCGGTCTGGCGGGCCTGCAGCCGCTCGCAGCTGGGCGTCGTAGGCGCCGAGCTGGGCGCGTCTCTGGTTAGACATCAGCAGAACATGACACCTTTTTCGGCCAGGCGCGCCGAGCCCGCCGAAGGACAGACGGCTGGAGTCGGGTCCGGTCAGCCTTGGTCACGTCTCTATGTGCTGGCGCGGTCAGCCTTGGTGCGTCGAGGACGACACCAGAAGCGAAGCGCGCCGATGGCGGCGATGGGCGGCGGACCACCTGCAACCATGGACGCTTGCCCTGGACCTTCAGGTGGCGAAGACGTCAGTCGAAGTCGATGTCGCTGTCGGAGCCGCTCGACTCGGGCGCGTTGGCCCCCGCGATGATGAGGAGCACCAAAGGGCCGGTCGCGATGCCACCCACCAGCAGCGCGGTCTTGCCGATCGAGCGCCGCCGCACGCCCGCCATCTCGATCTGGGTCAGCGGCACCTGGACGTCGCTGCCATCGTCGGTGGTCTTGCCCATGAACTGGCCGTCGCGCACCACGACGCTGCGGTACCTCTCCTCTCGTCGCTCGGTCTTGCCGCTGACGGCGGTGTCGAGGACGAGCCGCGTGCTGCCGTCGAAGGTGTGGCTGCGCCCGTCGACGTCCTGCAAGGCGTAGGTCGGCTCCTTGCCGAGGGCCTTGATCGCTTCGACCGCCGAGGTCTCGCGGTGGACAAAGCCGTCGAGCCGCGCCAGCTGCGTCGGCCGCACGGCGTGGACGGTGGTGCAGGCGCTGGTGAGGAACGTCAGGGCCGTCCAGAGAGCGATGCACTGCGTGGCAGGGTTCCGAGTCTTGGTCACGTCAGACCTCTTGCAAAGTTGAGGGTGTGGAGCTCGGCCAACCTGGGTGTAGATGTAGATGGGCGCGACGATCGGCGGCAAGGTCGACGGCTCGCTGGGCCGGTGGCGATCTGTTCTCCGGAGTTCCATGCCGATCCTGTAGGCGTCAGCGATCGGGGGAACGTCGTCAGCGGGTTCGCGACAGTGGCCAGTGGCATGCTGACGTTGCGATTGACCCGGACGGTTGGCGTCGTGCTCCTCGGCGAGGCCGGCGTGGCGGTGCTGAATCAAGTGCGGTCGTGAAAGGGGCGATGGGGGCTCGCGCTGCGCCACCGCATGCCGGCGCGACGCCCGACGGTCCGAAGCGCCATGCACAGACGCCGACGACAGGGGCGCCGACGAAGGCGCGCCGAAGTGCTCGGCCAGAGCGGCCGGTACCGGCGCCAAAATCGTCGGTGCTTCCTGGGACTCACTGACCTGCTGCCCATGCCACCAGCAGTTACCGCGATCGGCCAGGATCGCCAGTGCGCACAGGCCGTTCGGGTCGGTCCACTCGGTGGTCAGGGCGGTCGCCGTGCGCCGGTTGGGCTCGGAGACTGCGACGTTGCCGCGGGATGGCTCCGGGCGGATGGGGCGCTCGGGCGCCAGTAGCAGGTCGTGTGCCTTGCACAGCGCGTAGACGCGCAAGTGATGGACGCGCCTCGGATCGACGCTCAGACCGTCGCGCGGCAAGGTCGCCCAGAGCTTGCGATAACCCCATGCCGGGTGCTGGGCTACGAGCTTCTTGAGCGCGTCGAGCAACGCGTCGGTGCGGTATGAGTGCCCTCAAGCGGTGTAGCTCTCTTCGATTATCTTCCAAGACAGCCCGACCATCGACCTTGTTGTCACGCCCGACCGAGACCTCAAAGCCTCCGCAGCCGTCTGCTTCCATCGCAAGGCGAACGGCGCGTCGAGAGCGGCCTCGCCCGCCCAGCCGGTCATCGCCGCGCAGTTGGCGCACCCCGCCCGGGCGAGCCCGTGACAGGGTGCCAGCGCAGCGCCGCCTCTGCAGCCCCTGCGGCGCGGCGGCTTCGGTTCGGAGCTTGCGCTGGCCGCTTCTCACCGAGCCTGGCCGGCGGTAATAGACGCGTCGCGGGTCGCTGACGACAGCCCAGCTGCAAGCCGCTGCTGACCGCCGACGGTCGTGGTGGATTCCGCCTGTCGCCGAAGCGACATCGGCGGCGATCGGGCTCACTGGCGTCCGCGGAGGCTGGTCCGACGGCGCCCAAGGGGCCCTTGGCGCCTTTCGCCGTCTGGTCGCAGCGCAGAGGACGGCGAGGCCTGGCGCGACGCGGGACGGGGCGACAACGAAAGGACTGAGCCGGCAACTGGGGTGGGCGAGCCGCTGGTGACGACCTGTCGGCAGACTGTCACGACCGCGCGCGGCGTCTACGTCGGGAACATCGGCGGCCCTTCTGGGGTTCCCAGCCGAGGCCGCCGGCGACCATTGTGAAGTCGCCGCGACGAGCCGGCCAAACACCGGACTGGAGACATCATGCCCGCCGAAGCCTTACCCTTTCGTCGGGCGCCCCTGGCGCTGACCACGATCGCGTTGTCGCTCGCTGCGAGCGCCTGCATGACCATCGTCCGCCCGGGCGAGATCGGCGTCCGCGACACCCTCGGCGCGCAGTCCGACGTGGTCAGCGAACCTGGCTTCAAGCTGTTCTTCTGGCCGATCTTCGATATCACGAAGGTGTCGACGCAGCTCGCGAACCTGCGCGTGCAGATGGCGCTGCCGTCGCGCGAGGGCCTGACGATCTCCTCAGAGATCTCGATCTTGTACAGCGTCGAGCCGCAGCGGGCGCCGACGATCCTGCGCGAAATAGGCGATGACTACGAGGAGCGCTTCTTGCTGCCGGTCTTTCGCTCTGCCATCGCGGACGTCTGCGCCCGTTTCGCCGCCAAGGACATGCACAGCGGCAAGCGCTCGGAGATCGAGGAAGAGGTGCGCAAAGCGATGAACGTGCGCATCGGCGGCCGTGGGTTTCAGATCGCCGCCGTCCTGATGAAGAGCATCCAGCTGCCGGCAGGGCTGTCGTCGTCGATCGAGGCGCGGATGCGGGCCGAGCAAGAGGCGCAACAAATGGAGTACGTGATCCAGCGCGAGCGGCAGGAAGCGGAGCGGCGGCTCATCGAGGCCGAGGGCGTCCGAGACGCCAACCTCAAGCTCAGCGAAGGCCTGACGCCGGCCGTGCTGAGGTACAAGGCGATCGAGGCGGTGCGCCAGCTGGCCAGTTCGCCCAACGCCAAGGTCATCATCACGCCGGCCAGCGATCCCATGACGCTCGGCACGCTGCAGGCCGGCGAGGTCGGCGGCGCGCCGACGCCAAAGGGCCCGGCGGCGACCCCGGACACGCGGCGTTAGCGACGACGGGAATGCGGTAACCGGCGTGGCGTGGGCCGACCTCGGCGACACGGAATTGCAGCTCCGAGAGGGTCATTGCTTGCTCCGTCCACCGCGGGTTTGCGGCAGCCGGAGCTTCAGCGAGAGCAGTCATCAGCGGACTGTGGGGTAGGGCGAGCATTTACTCGGCGTCGCCCTGCCGATCCTCACCGCGAGGCGTCGCTCCCCTCACCCTCAAAGGCCAGCACCGTGGACCGAAACGCCGCGGGGATCTCCGCCGGCACGAACGCCTCGTCGAGCCAGACCAGCGTCAGCTCACCGGTCGCCACCGTCCGCGGGTGGCGCTTGTCGGTGATCCACATGTGGAAAGTGTAGCTGCTGCGGCCGATGTGAGCGACGCGGACATGGACGATGAGGTTGTCCTTGTAGCGCGCCGGGCGATGGAAGCGCAGGTGCAGCCCAGCCACGGCGCCTGGCGGCAGGTGGGCAATGGTGCCGACCGCGTGGGCGCCGACCTGCTGGTCGAGGCCGAGGTGCGACAAGTAGTCCATGCGGCCGACGTCGAGGTAGTTCGAGAAGCTGCCGAAGTAGACGATGCCCACCGCGTCGGTCTCGGAGAGGCGGACCCGCAACTCTGTGGAGAACCGATAGTCGTTGCGCTGCTCGCTGACGGTGCCGGGTGGACGGTGGCTCATGTGTTGGCTCCTCGATCCATGGCGTAGCTCCTCGATCTTTGGCCTTGGGGCGGCGCAAGCCTGCGTGGACTCTCCGCGGCGCCACGCCAAGCCACGAGAGACGCGGCCAGTCCTCACGGTCCGCGACTCTAACAGCCGCCGGAGTGAACGCAGCCCTTGACCGGGTCGCAGGCATCCAAGGTGCAGCCGTCGCCGTCGTCGCAGTCCTTCGGCGTCTTGCCAGCGCAGGTGCCGGCGGCGCCGCAGCTCGGCTGGCCGAAGGGGTTGATGCGCCGCAGCGCGCCGGCGCTGACGCCACCCGATTCGGCGCGGCCACCGACCAGCACGTCGCCGCTTTCGAACCTAGCGAGGCCAAAAAGCGGCCCGGCGCCCGGCAGCAAGGCGCGGGCGATGCGGACACCTGAGAGGGTGCGGCGCTCGAACCACTGGGCGTCGGCGCCGGCTTTGACGCCGAGGCCGGCCAGCAGCAGCTCGTCGCCTGTATTGTGCAGCGCCCAGCCGGTGTGCGTGACGTCGTCGTTGAAGCTGTACAACTGCGACAGCACATAGTTGGCGTCCATCCGCGCGACCTTGGTGACATTGCCGCTGCCATGGAGCTCGTGCACGGCGACGTACACGCCGTCGTTGGCGGCCGGCGCGAGGTCGATGGGCACATAGCCGCCGGCGATCGGCGGCAACGGCTCGTGGGCGACGACGATCGCGGTGCCGCTGGTGTCGAGCACGACGCCAAAGGGCCGCCGTACGTGCTGCTCATCGCCAAGCCGCGCAGGCCAAAGACCTTCTTCTCCAGCGCTGGCGTCGCCGGTTGCGAAGGCGGCGCGTAGGGGCCGACCTCCCAGATGATGCCCCCGGCGTCGTTGAGGCGCGTCGCCTGGGCGCCCTCGGCGTCGCGCCACAGCCAGCCGAAGGTGCCGTCGCTCAGGCGGTGGAGGTCGTCGGACTCCTGCGCCGCGTCACCGTCGGGGAAGATCTCCCACTGCAGCTGGCCGGCGCCGCTCCAGCGCCGCAGGTTGCGCCAGCGCTTGAGGCAGTTGGTGCAGCCCTCGAGGTGCTTGTCGTTCTCGCGCCCCGTCGCCGCGACGAGCAGGCCGCCATCCGCCGTCGCCAAGATGTCGTGGCCGAAGGCGTACTGCTGAGCGGTGCCCGCCTTGTTGACGCTGTAGGTCATTCCAAGCTCGGCGTTGCCGTAGCGGTCGCTGCGCCCGACGACGACCTGTGGCGCGCCGTTCACCGAGATCGTGCCGGTCCACAGCGCGCGGCCATCGGCCAGGGTCGCCACGGCGTACACCGTCGCGTTGTCTTGCAGCTTGGCTGCCCACAGCCTGCCGTCCTCGGTCTGCGGGCAGCCGCCGTCTTGGCAGAGGCCGATGCTGCTGCAGCTGTCGTCGGCCCGACAGCGCAGCTGCGCCACCGCCACGCTGGTGCAGCCTTTGGCCGGCGAGCAGCCATCGGCGGTGCAGTCGGAGCCGTCGTCGCAGGCCTTGCTGGCGAGGCTGGCGCAAGCGCCAGCGGCGGCGCACGAGGCGCGGCCCCAGCCGTCTAGGCGACCCAAGCGCGGAAAGCTGCCAGGGTTGGGCCCGTTGACGACCACCTTGGCGCCGACGAGCCACCAGCCCCCCTTGCCGTGCGCCGCGGCGCCGTACCACGCGGTGACGTCGGGCGTCTGGGCGGACCACGGCGCGTTGATCCAGCGGTCGAGGCCGTCGGCGCCCGCGGTGTGGGAGGAGGCGCCGATCGGCTGGGCGTCACCAGCGGCGACGAAGTGGTCGCCGGGGGCAGCGCCCAGCGCGAAGATTCTGCCGTTGCTGGCCCCGACCTCGAAGGCCCAGAGCGTGGCGTCATCGCGCACGAGGGCGCGGAAGGGATAGTACATTCCTAAATATTTCATCGAACCGGCGAGCACGACCGCGCCGTCGGCCCTGGCGGCGGCTTCGGTGAGCAGCATCGAGGGGTGGCTGCTGAATAAGGCCGGCGGCAGCGCGCGGACGAACTGCTCGCCGCCTTTGGCGTCGAGACCGACGATGAGGCCCTCCTGGACAAGAGACGCGCTGCGGTGGCCGACAAGCCAGACGTCGCCGCCCTTGCGGCCGAGGACGACATGCAGCTTGACGTTGGTTCCGAGGGCCGGGTAGGTCTTGGCGAACACCTGCTGCCCATTGGGCGCGACGTTGATGACGAGGGCGTGGTTGCTCGGGATGCCCGGAAAGCGGCTGCCGACCAGCCAAGAGGTGCCGCCCGGCTGCAAGTGCGCCGCGGTGTAGGACTCGTCGAGGGCGGGATCGCCATAGAGCTTCTTGGACTGCATGGCGCCGCTGGCGTCGAAGGCGGCGATCATCGGCTTGGCTTTCTGCTCGGGCGCCCCGGGCGGCGCTGCCAGCGTCGCGGCGAGCAGGACGCCACCATCGTCGGTGGCCTTGAGCGCCAGCTGGTTGGTGTCGGGCATCGTGGGCGCGAAATCCGTGGCGAGGGTCACGCGCCAGAGGACAACGCCGGCGTCGTCGAACTTGCCGAGCCAGAGCTTGCCGTACTTAACGTTGGTGACAATCGGGCCCGACCAGACGTAGCCGGCGACGAAGCCGCCGCCGCCCGGCGCGGGCTCCACCGCCGTCCAGCGCAGGTAGCCGACCTTGTGCTCGGGGTCGGTGCCGACGCCAAGGCGCCCGGTCTTGCCGGGCACGCAGGCGCCCTTGCTGCACGCGGCGTCGAGGGTGCAGCCGCCGCCGCCGGCGCAGGGCGTCCCGTCGCTGGCGAGCACGGTGACGCACTGGTAGGACGCGGCGCCTTGCGGCACGCACTGCGCCTGCTGGCAGGCCTCTTTGGGCGCCGGGCAGAGCGGCGGCGGCCCCGCGCTGCAGCTGCCAGCCTGGCAGACGTCGCCCAGGGTGCAGGGATCGCTGTCGCTGCAGGCCTTGGCGTTGAGGGCGAGCGCGTCGTGCACGCAGGCGCCGGTCTTGCCGTCGCAGGCGTCTGCCTCGGTGCAGAGGGTGCCGTCGTCACAGCTCTTGCCTTGGTGCGCCGCGACCAGGGCGCAGGCGCCGAGGGCTGGATCGCAGGCGTTCTGGGCGCAGAAGGACTGTGAGGGCGGACAGAGCACAGCCGAGGCCGGGTTGTCCTTGCACTTGGGCGCGGCGAGGTCCGACTTGTCGCAGAATGGCACGCCGTTGCAGAGGTTACCGTCGTCCTTGGCGGCGCAGTCGGCGTTGCCGTCGCACTCGCAGGTAAAGACGCCCGGCTTGCAGACGCCGCCGCCACAGGCGTCGCCCTTGGTGCACGGCGCGCCGTCTTCGCAGGCGACGGTGACCGTCGACTCGGCGCCGAGGCGCACCTCGAAGTGACAGTCGCCGCCAGCGCAGACCGCCTGCGCCTTGGCAATGACCACCGCCTGGCAGGCGCCTGGGCTCGGGTGGCAGGCGTTCTTCAGGCACGCGGTGTCGGCGACGGTCGGACAGGTGATCACGGTCGCCGGGTTGTGCTTGCAGATGCCCTTGGCCTTGTCGCAGAACATCATGCCATTGCAGACATTTCCATCGTCTTGCCCGAGGCAGTCCTTGTCGGCGCTGCAGGCGCAGGTGTTGGCGCCAGAGACGCAGCTGCCACCCAGGCAGACGTCGCTCTTGGTACACGGATCGCCGTCCTGACAGCCGACGCCGAGCGCTTCGGCCTCGGCGGAGACCTCGAGGACGCACTGCGGCTTTCCGCCGATCTCAGCGCAGACCTCGACCGTTTTGCCGACGGGGGTCGGCGCGCAGGCACCGGACTTCGGGTCGCAGGCGTTCTTGGCGCAGGCGGTGTCGCCGACGCTCTGGCAGACGACGACGGACTTGGGGTTGGCGACGCAGCTCTGCTTGGCCTTGTCGCAGTAGGGCACGCCGTTGCAGACGTCGCCGTCGTCGAGCTTGGCGCAGTCGGCGTCCTTGCTGCAGGCGCAGGTGTCGACCCCGCCGCTGCAGGCGCCGAGCGCACAGGCCTCGCCGGCGGTGCAAGCGTTGCCGTCGTCGCAGGGCGTCGGTTTGCTGGCGCCGCCGGGCTTCTTGAGCGCGTAGGCGCAGATCTTGCCGGTGCAGACCAATGCAGAGAGCTCGACCGGCGCCGGCGCGCAGAGGCCCGTCTTGGGGTAGCAGACGTGCTTGCTGCAGGCGGTGTCGTCGACGGTCTGGCAATGGATGACGGTGGCCGGGTTGAGCTCGCAGCTGCCCTTCTGCAGATCGCAGTAGAGCGTGCCGTTGCAGGCGTCGCCGTCCTCCTTGCCGGCGCAGTCGGCGTCGCTGCCGAACTTGCAGACGTCGGCGGAGGCTTTGCACATGCCGGCCTTGCAGACATCGCCGGCTGTGCAGACGTCGCCGTCGTCGCAGGGCGTGGGGGGCGCCTTCGGATCGGGCGTGGCTGGGACGAAGGTGCAGGTGGCGCCGCTGCAGACCTTGGCGGTTGCCTCGATAGGCGCGGCGGCGCAGGCGCCGGTCTTGGCGTCGCAGACCGACTTGCTGCACGCGGTGTCAGCGGCGGCGTCGCAGCTCACCTTGGTCGCGGGGTTGACCTTGCAGGTCCAGGGCAGCGCCGCCTTGTCGCAATCCGGTTTGCCGTTGCAGAGGTCGCCGTCGTCGGTGCAGTCGGCGTCGGCTTTGCAGGCGCAGGCGTCGGCGCCTGGCGTGCAGGTAGCGCCGACGCAGGCGTCGCCGCTGGTGCAGAGATCGCCGTCGTCGCAGGCCAGCGGCACGAGCGTGGCGGGTAGTCCTGCCGGGGCGGCGCGCCAGGTGCAGCCGGCGGGGGTGCAGTCGAGCCAAGCCTCGGAGGTGGGGACGACAGCGCAGCCACCTTTGGCGGCGACGCAGACCTCGCGGCTGCACGCCGAGCCCGTGTCGCCCTTGCACACCGGCGCGGCGCCGGCGTCGACCTTGCAACGTCTTGGAAAGCTGGAGGAGTCACAGACCGCTACCCCGGCGCACAGATCGACGCTCGGGCAGTCGGCAGCGGTCGCGCACTCGCAGACGTCGGCGCCTGCGACGCAGCCGCCAGCCTTACAGGCGTCGCCGAGGGTACAGGGATCGCCGTCTTCGCAGCCGCCCTCGTGGGTGAAGAGCACGCAGGCGCCGGCGACGCAGGCCGCAGCCTGGCAAGGCCCGTCCGGCGCAGGACAATCCGCGGCCTTGATGCAGCTCGGCGAGGCCGCGGCGTCGGCGTCGCTGGCGTCGTCGGAGGCGGCGCTGGCGCAGGCGCCGAACGTGGCACCAAGCCCGGGCCAGAGGGCGAAGGCGGCCATGGGCCGAGGGCGTAGCCGTGCGAGGCGAAGCGGCATGGGTCTGCACCGGAGCGGCCAGCGACCGCAGGCACCGCGAGATCGCGGCGCCCCGTCAGGCTACGTGGCGATGTGGGCGGCTCGCAAGCAGAAGTTTGGCGCAGCGCGCGGTGGCCGTCAGCGCGGCTTGATGGCGAGCGCGCCCAAGCTCCAGCGAACAGCGGCGGCGCGAATGGCGTCCGCGGTCGCGCTCTGGCTCAGCGGTCGCAGTTGACGGGCGGCAACCCCTCGATCCACTTGCGCACGAGGGCGATGCCGAGGGTGTCGGGCAGGCTGCGGCCGATGTCGGGCATCATGGCGCCGAGCTCGGTGGTCTCCAGCCGATAGACCAAGATCGACTTGTCGGGGTGGCCCGGCACGACGTCGTACTGGCGCCCGAAGCCACCCTTGCCAGCCGAGCTCGGCGCCTTGCAGACACCGTACAGAAAGGGGTTATCGTTCTTGGCGTTGAGGAAGAGCTGCGACGTGCGCCCCTCGACCCCGTTGGGGCTGTGGCAGTGGCCGCAGTTGATCTCGAGGTAGTCCCGCGCCGCGTCTTGAAGGGCGGCGCCCTGGAGGTTGGCGACGCCGACCTTGCGCACGTGGTCCAGCGACGCCGCCGGCGTCACGGACTGGAGCGCCGGCATCGCCGGCAGCAGCCCGAGATCGTGCAGGTGTTGGAGCTGATTGACTGTCTTGCCGCCGTAGACGCCGTCGCGGTGCAGGTAGCGGGCGCGCGGGCCGATAATACCGGTCACCTGCTCGCCGTCTTCGATGTGGTCGTGGCAGTCGAGGCACTGGTTGCGCTGCGGGATCAGATAGTTGGCGACGCGCGGCGCGCCAGCTGGGTCGATGAAGGCGATCTCCTGCACGCCGCCGTTGACGGCCAGCGTCGCGTCGTCGCCCTCGGCGTCCCAGATGTAAGGCCACGCCTTCCAGTCCTTGGCGCCCTTGACCAGCAGCCGCGTCTCGATCACCCGCGGGCCAGCGCCGGCGGCCGGGCCTCGCATATCAGCGGCGAACAGAAAGGACTTGACGAGGATGCTGCCCTCGGGGAACTCCAGCGGCCCGTCGTCGCGCCAGGTGATCACCTTGCCGGGCGGCACAAACAGCGCCCGCTGCTTCTCGGCATAGTCCGAGAAGAGCGGCATCGTCAGGTCATAGGGTACGAGGTCCGGATGGAGCTGCAGCGCGCCATTGACCCGTCGCGCCAAGCCGGTCGCCGAGAGCTTCTGCGGCGCCATCGCGGTCGGGTCGAACGCGATCGCCGGCCAGGCCGCGGCGTCGGAGGCGTCGGCCCCGCTGTCGCAGCCGGCGACGCCGAGCGCCAACGTGAGGCAAAGCGCCAGCGCGCCAGCAACCGCCCAGCCGCCGCAGCGCGACGCGTCAGGTCGACGACGGAGCGCGGCCACGCCTCACTTCCCCGCTGTCGGCAATTGAACGGCCGGGATCGGACCGCCCTTCATCGCCTTGCAGGCGAAGGGCGCGAAGGGCGCCGCGGGCCGGTAGAGATCGGCGAGCTTCGGGAAGTTGCCCTGCAGCGCCGCGGGCAGCACGTCGTCGAGGTTCAAGCTCAAGAAGGTGGCGCCCACCTCGCCGTCGAGGCAGATGCGGTTCTCGTTGGTGTTCTTGCTGGCGTCGGTGGCGTGGAAGCCCGGCTCGCCCCAAGCGTCGTAGACGACGGTGTCGACCGGCGCCCCGGCGAAGACCAGCTCCAGAAGAAAACCGAGCGGGCGCTTGAAGGGGTCGGCGCCGTCCGGCTTGGTGCCGCCGCCCTTGTGCGTGTTGTGGTGCAGGTAGATGTCTGAGGTCCGGTAGTTGGCGACCGCCGTCGCGCTGGTGGGCAGGTCGAGCCCGCTCGAGTCGCCGACGAGCTGGTCCTTGGCGAGCCACCACTTGCTCGCCTTCTCCTCGACCGCGAGGCCGCCGAGGATGGCGATGTCCACGGTGTTGTTGTCGATGTACTCGTTCTTGGTGAACTCCACCCGGCGCGAGGCGAGGATGAAGGTGCCGGTGCCGGCGGGCACCTGGCCGACCGTGCCGCCGGGCGCGAAGTTGGCTCGGTTGTTGGCCTTAATGACGTTGTCGTGCACATAGATGTCGCGGCCGATGACCGGGTTGCCGGGCATGTCGAAGACCGCGAGCCCAGTGGTGTTGTCCTCAGCGAGGTTGCCGAAGACGTCGGCGAACTGCACGTTCTCGATCTCGATGCCGGCGACGTTCTGCTTGGCGATGTTGTCGCGCACGATGACGTTGCGGCTCTGGCCGACGTAGATGCCGGCGTCTGAGGCGTTCCAGGCCTCGCACTTCTCGACCAAGACGTCTTGGCAGCGCACGGGGTAGAGGCCGTAGGCGCCATTGGAGGTGACGGCGCCGCCGCTCCAGGTCACCTTGACGCGGCGGATGGTCACGCCCTTGCTGTCCTCGACCCGCAGCGCGTCCTTCTTGGCGTCGGCGATGGTGAGGTCCTCGATGCGAAACCCATCGCCGATGACGTCGACGCCGTTGGCCTGCACCTTCTGCGCCAGGAAGCTCAGCGTGGTGACGTCGAGACCTTGGCCGATCAGCGTGACGTTCTTGGCCTTGCGCAGCGTCACCTGGTTGTCGAGGGAGTAGGTGCCGGCGGCCAGCACGATCGTCGTGCCGTCCGTCGCCAGCTGCGTCGCTGTCTGCAGGGCCGCGGAATCCGTGGCGGCGACGAGCACGCAGGGCTTTGGGAATTTGCTGCAGCTGTGCGCCGGATACGCGCCGCCGCCGTCGGAAGCCGCGTCTGCCGCGCTGGCGCCGCCGGCGCCACCGTCGTCGCTGCAACCGAAGGTCGCCGACAGCAACAGCGCAGCGCCAAGGGTCAGGGTACGGAGTCCAGAGCCGTTCATGGGATCCTCGCTTGGCGGGGGGCAGCTACGGTGCCGGGCAGGGCCGCCCCAGCTCCAGCAGGACCCGCCGTGGGCGCCCTGCTTCGGCCTCGCAGTGACGGGGGAGAATACCGCAGCTGTCAGGCAGGCGACAAGCGCGAATGACGGCCAGCGCGCGGCGACAGACGCCCGGAGCACCGGCGCGTCGCTGGGCTGGTTTGTGCGCGGTTAGCCGTGCGCCCGGGCGCCGCCATCGTGCATGCGCTGCACCTCGCGCTCTGCCGCCGCTGCGCCGTCGACGATGACGCCGTCTTGGATGGCGACCACCCGCCGGGCGTGAGACATCACGCGCGGGTCGTGGCTGGAGAACAAGAACGTCACGCCTTTGTCGCGGTTGAGGGCCAGCATGAGGTCGATGATCTGGTCGCTGGTCTTGGAGTCGAGGTTGGCGGTCGGCTCGTCGGCGAGGACAAGCTGCGGCCCGGTCACCAACGCGCGGGCGATGGCGACGCGCTGCCGCTGACC
>SXNM01000281.1 GCA_005777155.1 Pseudomonadota bacterium
ATGGGCGACTTTCAGCCAGGGAGCTGGATGCCACGGAGCGATCGGCTGCGCTGGCGTGCGCTTGGCGTCGGCGCCCTAGCCTGCGCCGCGTCGCTCGCGTCTGCCGCGCCTGCCGCAGCAGCGGCGCCGCCCGCCGCCGCCACCGCCTCGCGATAGCAGCGATCGCCGCTCGGCGCTTCACGGCAGGCGAGCCCGGCCAGGTCGGCGGCCTCCCCGGCGCGGCCGGCGGCGATGAGCTCCTCGACCTCGCGATCGACCTCGGCGCTGTCGCCTGGTGCCTTCGCCCCAGTGTCCAAGGAGGCCAGCCGCTCGCGCGCCCACCGCCCGGTCTCGCCCCCGCCATCGGCTGCCACGAGCGCCTGCAGCTCGGCGCGCGCAGTCGTGGCGTCGCCGGCGCCAAGCGCGCACAGCGTGAGGGCCTTGCCGAGCGCCAGGCCTTCGGCGGCCGTCGCCCCCGGCAGCAGCCGGCGGTAGTGGCCCGTTGCCGCGAGGAACTTGGCGTCCGCGCGCAAGATCTCGGCCAGGGCCAGCCGGCTGTGGCGGTCGTCGGGCTTGAGCTCGAGCGCCCTCTCGAATGCGACCTGCGCTTCGTCGAACTGGGCGTGGATGGCGTAGAGCAGCCCGAGCTCGTGCCACGCCCGCGGTAGCTCGGGCGACAGCGCCACCAACGCCTGGATGGCCGTCAGCGCCGCCTCAAAGCGCCCTGCCTTGCGCTCAGCGATGGCCGTGGCGAGCGCATTGGCCTCGGCGGGGTTTGGCTCTCGGCCGCTCATCGCGGGCGCGGCGGCAGCGGCTGCGGCAGCGGCGGGTGCGGCGGCGGGCGGCGCCTCGGCAGCGGCAGGCGAGGCAGACGAGAGCGACGCGGCGCAGGCTAGGGCGCCGACGCCAAGCGCACGCCAGCGCAGCCGATCGCTCCGTGGCATCCAGCTCCCTGGCTGAAAGTCGCCCATGCCGCCTCTCTCTCGTTCGCCGCGCCGCTCTGGGTGCCTCGCGCTTGTCGGCGACGCTATGGCCAGCTAGGCGCTGGCGTGGCTCGGGGTGTTGCGGCGCGGTCTGCCGCTCTGCTCGATGTCGTCCGGCGCGCCGATGTAGCCGAGCACGGCCGAGGCGGCGACGACCCGCGGGCTCGCCAGATAGACGTCGCCCGGGCCGCTGCGTCCGGGGAAATTGCGGTTGATCGCCGAGACCGTGATCTCGTCGGGTCGCGTGCTGACGCCGGGCCCCGCCTTGATACAGGCGCCGCAGCTTGGGTCAATCACGTTGGCGCCCGCGGCCTCGAAGATCGCTAGGTAGCCCTTGCTGACCGCGTAATGCTTGATCTTCTGGCTGCCAAACTGGATGTAGAGCTGGACGCCGTCTGCGACCTTGCGACCCTTGTGCAGCGCGTCCGAGAGCACGGCGGCGTACATGTCCATGTCGGCCATCTTGCCGCCCGTGCAGCTGCCACCGTAGGCGATGTCGATGCGGATGCGGTCGCCGAGGTCAGCGAGCGGCACGCCGTTGCGAGGATCGCCGGGCCGCGCCACCATCAGCGCGAGGTCGTCGAGGGCCACCTGAAAAGTCGCGGCGTACTCGGCGCCAGCGTCGGGCTCCAGCAGGAAGGCGGCGGCGGACGCTGGGTCGAAACCAGGGCGAATCTGGGTCAACCACCGCAACGTCACCTCGTCCGCCGCGATGATTCCTGTGGTCGCGCCGGCCTCGACCGCCATGTTGGTCAAGGTGGCTCGCTCGTCCATCGACAGGAAAGCGACGCCGGGGCCGCCGAACTCCAGGACTTTGCCGATGGCGTGGCCTTCTTTGATGTAAGGGAACGACATCACATGCAGCATCACGTCCTTGGCGGTCACCCCCTGCGGCAGGCGGCCTTGGAGATCGATGCGGACGCTCTGGGGCACGCCGACGCGGATGTCGCCGGTGTACCAGGTGTTGGCCATGTCGGTGCTGCCGACGCCGAAGGCGAACGCGCCGAGCGCGCCAGCGGTGCAGGTGTGGCTATCGGTGCCGACGATGATGTCGCCGGGGGCGCCCAGGTCTTCGAGCACGGCGTTGTGGCAGATGGCCTCGCTGCCGCGCCCGTCTGGCGTCTCGTCGTAGAGGCGGATCCCCTGTTCGGCGCAGAAGGCGCGCTGGATGACCGCGAGGTCTGCCGCCTTCTGATCGAGGCCGAGCTTGCGGTGGGCCTCGGGCATCACGCGGTCGAGGAAGGTCAGGTGATCGCGGAACGCAAAGACCGACCCCGGCTCGCGCACCTTGGCGTCGCGGCCCAGCGCCGCCTTGAACGACGCCTGCGCCATCGCCGTCGTGTAGTCGTGACTGAAGCGCACGCCCGTGCGGACGAACACCGCGTCGCCTGGCTGCACCGCCGCGGCGCCGGTCTGGCCGGTGGTGGCGTCGATGATGGCGTGGTGCGCGATCAGCTTCTCGGTCAGCGTCATCGCGCGCGACGGCGTCGACAGCTCGGGCGGCCGGACCTCGCCGCTGAGCCGCGCGCGATTGTAGACGAAGAGGCCACCGTACTCGACGATGTCGCGAGCGACCGGATCAAGGCCTAGGGTGAACTCGGCGAGCGGGATGGCCTCGCCCGCCTGGATGCGGGGGATGAGCCCGAAGTCTGTCGAGGTCAGCAGGCCGATGTTCTGGCAATTCTGACCGTAAATTTTCTCGACGCTGCGGGCGATGACCAACCGAATTCCGGCCGCCTGCTCCGAGAAGGGCGCCGTCTCGCGGCTGCTGCCGCAGCCCTTGGAGAGGCCCGAGACGATGACTTGAAAGCCGCCGCGCTGGATCTCACGCGCCCGGACGACGCCGCCGCGCAGGCCGACCAAGCAGTACTCGCCGAGGGTCTCGTCGAAGTAGAAGCAGACCCAGCCGGGGGTCAGCTCGTCGGTCGAGATATTGTCGACCAAGGGCTCTTCCGGCAGCCAGCCGATGTCCTCGCCATCGAGCTGGCGGCGCAGCAAGACGGGGTCGCGGTATAGGTACAAGATGCGCCCGCCGAAGGTGATCGCGTCGTTGGTCTCGGCCGCTCGCGTCGCGCCGTGGTCTGCGCCTGTCGCCTGGAGTTCTGCTGGCACCATCGTCTCCTCCAACCACCGGCGTCGCCGGTCGGGCGCTCACGACTAGGCGTGGGCAGGGACCCAGGGCGTCGCTGGCGCTGCGGTCAGCGCTGCACAGATGCGCGCCGTCACGTCTGCCGTACCGAGGCTGCCCCCGAGATCAGACGTCGTCGCGCCGGCGCGGACCGCGTCTTCCACGGCACGCTCAATGGCCGCCGCGGCCTGCTGGGTGGCTGCGCTGCCTTCATCGTTGAGCAGCATCGCCGCCGACAAGATCGCCGCCATCGGGTTGGCGATCCCCTTGCCGGCGATGTCGGGCGC
>SXNM01000282.1 GCA_005777155.1 Pseudomonadota bacterium
GCCCTGGCTCTACGCGCTGTACCTGGCGCTGGCCGACGAGCGTGGCGTCGACCGCGCCGCCCTGCGTGGCACGACGCAGAACGACCTGCTGAAGGAGTTCGTCGCCCGCGGCACCTCGATCTTCGACCCCGCCACCAGCTTCGCCTTCAGCGTTGATCTCGTCGCAGCGGCGCGCAGCCACACCCCGCGCTGGAACCCGACCAACTGCTGCGGCTATCACCTGATGGAGTCCGCGGCGCGACCGGAGGAGGAGGTCGGCTACGCCATCGCCGGCGCGGTCCTACTGCTGGACGCGGTGCGGGCGCGGCTGCCGGCCGAGGAGCTGGCTCAGGCCGTCGACGCGACGTCGTTCTTTATCAATTCGGGCATCGAGCTGGTGCCGGAGATCGCCAAAGTGCGCGCCTACAACGCGCTCTGGCCGCGGCTGTGCCGTCAGCGCTATGGCGTTGAGACGCGGTTCCGCGCCGGCTGTCAGGTGCGCTCGCTGACGCTGACGGCGCAGCAGCCTGAGCTCAATATCGTCCGCATCGCGCTGAGCTGCCTGCCGGTCCTGGCTTCGGCCGACGCGCGGGTAGGGGCGCTCCAGCTCCCGGGCTTTCGCGAGGCGATCGGCCTGCCCGACGCCGCGGAGCAGCTGCTCGCGTTGCGGACCCAGCAGGTCTGGATGCACGAGACCGGCATCGCCGATTGGCCCGATATCTTCGCCGGCTCGCACGTCATCGAGGCGGAGACGGCGCGGGTCGCCGCGGCGGCGGAGGTGATCGTCGAGCGCGCGCTGAAGCTCGGCTACGAGGCGACGATCCTCGAGTTGGCGGGCCTGCTCGGGCGGCGCGTGCGGGAGTGGAGCCAGCGCATCGAGCGCGGCGAGCAGGTGTTGGTCGGCGTCAACGCCTTACAGGAGCCCATCGGCATCGTCGGTCCCGCCGACGTGGAAAACAGCCGCAGCGGTGACGACGTGGCCGCCCTGCGAGCGCAAGAGCTGCGGGCCTGGCGCGCCGACCGCGACGATGGCGCCTGGCAGCGGACTCGGTCGGCGCTCATCGACGCGGCGCGCGGCGATCTGGGCATCGTCGAGGCGTCCATCGGCTTCGCCAAGGCTGGCGGCACGACCGGCGAGTGGACCAGCGCCATCTTAGAGGTCCGCGGCCCCCGGTGGTCGGCCCCACTCGGCGTCGACCTCAGCGGCGGGGCAGCGCCAGCGGCAGCGACCAGGGCGGCGTCGCCACATGCAAGCCCGGCCCCCTTGCCCGCCTCGTTCGCCGTCCGCACGCCGCCGCGCGTGCTGCTCGCCAAGGCCGGGCTCGACGGCCACACCAACGCGCTGCGACTGCTGGCGATGGCGCTCCGCGACGCCGGTATGGAGGTGATCTGGCTCGGGCCGGGCACCACGCCACGCGCCATCGCGCTCGCCGCCATCAGCGAGGGCGTCGACGCCGTCGGCCTCTCCAGCCTCTCTGGGGCCCACCTCTGGGTGACGAGCGAGGTGCGCGCGGAGCTGACCCGCCACGGCGCGGAGACGCTGCCCATCCTGCTCGGCGGGATCTTTCCGCAGGCGGACCACGACGCCCTACGCGCCCTCGGCGTGGTCGCGCTCTTCGGCCCCGGTGCGACGGTGCCCGACATCGTGGCCGCGTTCGCTGCCTGCGCCCGGCCAGAGCCGCCGCCGGCAGCCCTGCGCGTCGTGGCGCCGTGACCCGACCGTTGCGCGACGTGGAGCGCGCCTTCATCGCGGAGGCCGCCGCCTACCTGGAGCGCCCGAGCTTCGCCCTGCGCGCCCAACGCCTGCTCGGCCGGCCCGTCGAGCTGCTGCTCAGCCGGCTTCCCGCCGTCGCCTGCCGCACCCTCGATCGCGCCAGCGAGGCCGCCCTCCGCCGTGCCCTCGACGTCGCGCTGACCGGCCTGCCCCGCCAGCGGAGCGCCGCGGCCGATGACCAGAGCGAGCTGCAAGACCTCATCGCCAACACCTACCTCGCCGGCAACCAACGCATCGCGGCGGCCGGCGCCACCGGGTTCGTCGGCGGCATGCTTGGCGGGCTCACGCTGGCAGCCGAGCTGAGCGCGACGACGATCCTGATGCTGCGCAGTATCGCCGACATCGCGGCGCACCTCGGCGCAGACCTCGACGACCCGAACGAGCGTCTGGAGTGCGTCGCCGTCTTCGGTCTCGGTGCCGGACCGCCCCCGGCACGGCTCGGCGGCGGCCTACACCAGGGCGTACAGGCAGCCCCCGTCGACGACGACGCCCTCCACGCCAAGACCGCATACTACGCCACACGCGTGGGCCTCCAGCGCGCGACGATCGACCTCGGCCGAATGGCGGCGCAGCTGTCCGCAGACGACCTCGCGCGGCTGCTGTTGCGCTCTAAGTCGCCCGCCTTGGCCGAGCTGCTCGGCAAGATCGCCGGTCGATACGGCACCGTGGTGTCGCAAAAGAGCGCGCTGCAGGTGCTGCCGATCCTCGGCGCCGCCTCAGCTGCGGCCATCAACGTCGCCTTTCTGGACCACCACCACCGGGTCGCGCGCTACCACTTTGGGCTGCGCTGGCTGGAGCGCCGCTGCGGTCCTGAGGCTGTGCGCCTGGAATTCGAGCGGTCTGCGCTGCTCTTGCCTGCCGAGTCCTAGCCTGCGTGTGCGCCGGTCAGCGGTGCCAATCACCAACCCACGCCACAGCCAACCCACGCCGCCGCTGGGACACAGGCCGCCGCTGGGACCCACGCCGACGAGACCGCCTCCGCGTTGGCGTGTCTCGCGCCGCAACGCGACCAGCCAGGTCGCCGCCGGCACCGCCGCCACCGTCCAGACCCAGGCGCGACGGGCCGCCCGCGACGGACAGAGGTGGCGAGCGCTGGTCGACCGCGCTCTCCGTGCGGCTCGCAATCCTATGAATCGACACAGGCTCTGTCGACCGCTGCCCGAGCTCATGCCGTGTTTGTGAAGAACTGTGTCGCCGCTCGCCTCGGATGCGATCTGCCGTGATCATCACATCGATGGCGTAATCTTCAGGAGTTCTGGCCATCGTCACCCCCAGATGTCGCGGCTCATGCGGATTTTGGCGATTGTGCCTTGTATTCAGTGTATACAAATGCGATTATTTTACCACCAATAATACTGTATCGATTCGTGCAGTTGATATATCGATAGTTTGACCGCGTCGCGCCAAGTCGTCAGGACTGCGACCGCCACGTCCAGGCTACCTCACCAAGATCCCTGAGCCTTCTCAGACTGTCCGCCTTGCTCGCCCTGCCCCGACCTGCCGCTGCAACGGGAGGCTGACGCTGCGCAAAGTACGCGTTACATCTTTGCTTTCAATGCATTCCGATTCAGATTTCTGCGGTGAGGCTTAGACACCCCTATGAATACTTGAGTATAATGATTTCATGTACTTGCGTTGCGAGGACCAATCCCCTAGCTTGGTAAGGGAGACTGGGAGTCATGCCTCTGCCGATCAGAATGGGAGGACAACGATGGCCACCACCAAGACCACCTGGACCCCACGCTTGCCTCTGACGCTGACGCTGACGCTGGCCCTAGTGGTCGCGGCCTGTGGCACCGAGCCAGGGGGCCCGGCCCCCATCGCTGACGGCGCGGTGGCAATCGGCGAGGACACACTAGGCGTCGCTGGCGGCGAGGACACCGCGAGTGGGCTAGGCGGCGTCGGCCACGACAGCCGCGCCGGCGCCGGTGGCAGCCAGATCCCCCGGGACGAAGGTCGCAGCGGCGGCGTGACCCTTCCTGGCGAGCCCGGCGGCGACGGCCAAGGTGGCGACGACGACACGACAGCGCGCGGCGGCGGCGAGGGCAATGGCGCCGCTGGCGGCAGCGACGGCAGCCGCGGTGGTAGCGGCGATGACGCCGGCTCGAACGGCGGC
>SXNM01000283.1 GCA_005777155.1 Pseudomonadota bacterium
CGTCTGCGGCGGCTTCGCAGTGCCGATGCGCTCGGGCTACGCCGAGGAGGTGTTCGTCGTCACCTCGGGCGAGTTCATGAGCCTCTACGCCGCAAACAACATCGCTCGCGGCATCCGCAACTATGCCATCGACGGCGACGTGCGCATGGGCGGCCTCATCGCTAACGTCAAGGACCTCGCCTTCGACCGCGACCTGATCGAGCGTTTCGCGGAGCGGATCGGCAGCCACGTGGTCGGCTACTTGGAGTGGGATAAGGCGGTCTATGAGGCCGAGCGCCGGCGCCAGACCGTCGTCCGCTATCGGCCCGAGGCCCCAGCGACCGCCGCCTTTCGCGCTCTGGCTGAGTCGATTGAGCGCGAGGCGAGGCCACACGTGCCCACTCCGATGGACGATCGTGAGCTAGACGTCTTTCTTGAAGAGCTCTTCGGCTACCGCGAAGCTGCACCAGCCCTCGGCTGCGGCCCAACGTTGGCGACCTAATGCAGAGTGGACTGTTGGCTGGGATCGCTAGGCCACTCGACAATTCTTCGCGAGGGCGGTGGAATGCGGGGCATCCTTCGAGGCGAGGCGCCGTCGTGTCTGGAAGTTGTGCATTCGGTTGCTCGTCTGCCCAGCGGCGGCGGATCCTTCGGTCGCGCGAACGTTCGCGCCAGAGCAGAGGCGAAGTGCCCGGACGTGCCTGCCGAGGGACAGGCGGAGTGCCCGGGCGTGGACGTCTCCACACCGCTGGGGCGTCGTGACCGACCATAGCCTCCCCAATAGTGCCATGGGACCGACCGTCGGCAGCGTCGTGCTTGAGCGCTACCTGTTGACCGACCTGCTCGGCCGCGGCGCCGCAGGCGAGGTCTTTCGCGGCCAGGACGTCACCTCGGGGGATGTGGTCGCCGTCAAGACGATGGCGCCGTCGATCGCCGACCGCATCGAGTGGATCAAGAGATTTCGGCGTGAAGCCAAGGTCTTGTCGTGACTTGACCACCCGAACAGCGTCCGCTTCATCAGCCACGGGCACACCGACAAAGGTGTCGCGGTGCTGGTGATGGAGTACCTCGAAGGCGACGACATGTTCCGCACGCTGCGGTGACGCAACCGCTTCTCGGTGCACACGTCGCTGGAGCTGACGCTGCAGATCCTCGCCACGCTCGCCGACGCCCACGGCAAGGGCATCCTGCACCGCGACCTCAAGCCGTCGAACATCTACCTGCTGAATCCCGACCAGCTGGTGCCCATCGTCAAGGTCATCGACTTCGGGCTCGCCAAGGTCGAGGACGACGCCAACCTGCAGCGCCTGACGCGGGAGGGCGCGATCATCGGCACGCCCGCCTACATGTCGCCCGAGCATCGCCCAAGCACGGCCCGATCTGGCCGAGCCCGGGCCCATTCAGGCCCTCATCGATACGCTGATGGCGAAGCAGCCTGCGGCGCGTCCGGCGTCGGCAGAGGCCGCGATGGCGCTGATCACAGCCGCGCTGGAAGGGCTACGCGCCCGGACCGCCGAGCACGAATCCACGGCCGTGGAGATGCCAGCGCTTGCCGACGAGGTAGCACCGCGCGACCAGCAGCGAGGGGACGCCGGTCGCCAGCGACAGCCTTGGCAATCAACGCACGACGTCTCGCCTGCGAGCGAGGGACCGGCGCCCTCGTCGCTCGATTCGCTGGTGGAGGCAGGCGCCCAGGCGATCCCGACGCCAGGCATGCGCGCCGTCATGGAGGCCGCCTCGCTGCGCCACCCGGCGGCCGAGCGCCCAGCGCCCGACGCGCCACCCGCGTCGCCGTCGCTGACGCCGGCCTTGACCCTCGGCTCGCCTGTGGAGATCTCTGGCATGGTCGCGTCGCTGGGCGATGGCGCGTCTGCCGCCAGCCGCGGAGCGCCCTCAGCCGATGCCGGGCCGCCTGCCCGGACCTCGTCGTCTGCCCGCGCCGCAAACCCGGCGACCGCGTCAGGTGTGCGCCCTGCCTCCGGCGGCTTGGCCGACCGGCGGCTTGGCCGACCGGCGGCTTGGCCGACCGGCGGCTTGGCCGACCGGCGCATGCCGCGCGGCGCAGTCCCGGTCGTGGGCGTGAGCCTGCGGATTCAAGTCGATGTCGTCGCGATCCTGCCGGATGGCGCTGCCGGCGAGATCAGCGCCTTCCGGGCGGCGACTACTCCGCTGCGTTGGCGCCTTCTGCCCGCTGCAGCGCGACGCGGCCGTCGTCGCGGCAGCGCTCGGCGCTCTCTGGATCGCCGCCGGCCTCGAACAATCGGGCGGCTGCGGCGAAGGCGACGGCGGCGGTCGCCACGCGACCTGCTCCCCAAGCGGCGTGTCCAGCCCGTCGGGCGAGACCCGCGGCCTCCATTCCCTGGCCGAGGGCCTCTGCGGCGCCAGAGGCGGCCAGCAACGCGTCGCCGAGCGCGGCGCTGTCACCACACCGCGACGCCGCCGCGATGGCCTTGCGTTGGCTGTCCAGCGCCGATGCGTGCTGGCCGCGACGGCTCGCCAAGCGACCCTCGTTGTACGCGCACTGGGCGACCACGGCATCTTCGGCGCAGCTGACCGCCGCGGCCTCGCGATAGGCCCTCGCGGCGGCGTCGAGGGCGCCGTCAGCGGCGAGGAGCGCGCCCTGCCCACAGCGCAAGCCGGCCCGCGCGCAGGCGCTCGCGCCGCTGCCCAGAGCCCGCTCGGCGTCCGTCAGCGCC
>SXNM01000284.1 GCA_005777155.1 Pseudomonadota bacterium
AGCGACCGCTCGCAATTCCTCGCGGACGCCACCGCGATCCATCGCTGCGAGGTACGCGTCGGCGGGGACGACGAAGCCCGACGGCACGGGGAGTCCCGCCGCGACGAGTTCGCCGAGATTCGCTCCCTTGCCGCCCACGGCAGCCACGTCCGCGGCACCCAGATTCTCGAACCACCTGATCACGGTCATCTCGACTCCCCAACCACCGATCATGGCGACGGGCAGCCACCGCGACCTCTCTACCGCCGCGCCCCCGGAATTGCAGAGCGCGCGTGAGGCCTTGCTCGCCGTCATGGCCGAGGCGGGGGGCTCACCGGCGCGCTACGTCCTCGCAGGGTTCAGCCAAGGGGCGATGACGGCGCTGGAGGTCGCGCTGCACTTGCCCATCGCCCCTGCGGCGCTCTTGCTCTGGAGCGGCACGCTGCTGCAGGCCGACATCTGGCGGGCGCAGCTGCCGAAGCTCGCCGGCGTCCCAGTCCTACAGTCCCATGGCCGCGCCGATCCGTTGCTCGCCTACGAAGCCGCCGAGCGGCTGCAAGCCATGCTGCAGGAAGCGGGTTGCCGCTGTGATTTCATAGGCTTCGATGGCGGCCACGAGATCCCGCGCCGCGCCCTGGAGCGCAGCGCCGCGCTGCTGCGGGGCCTCGGCGCCGGGACGAGGGGTGCACGATGACGACGCCAGAGACGACGCCCCAGGCGATGATGGCAGCGGCGCCGCGCCCCATCGAGGCCCACCACCTCACCTACAACGACTATCTTCGTGTTCCCGAGCTGTTGCAGCTGCAGCGGCCGCAGTCCAACCCACCCCACCACGACGAGATGCTCTTCATCGTCATCCACCAAGCCTATGAGCTGTGGTTCAAGCTGGTGCTGCATGAGCTGGAGCAGGCCCGCGCGTACCTCAATGAGGACGAGCCGTTGCGGGCGCGACACTTCCTCGAGCGTGTGGTGGCCATCGTGCGCCTGCTCGTCGACCAGATCCACATCGTCGAGACGATGCAGCCGATCGATTTCCTTTGGTTCCGCGATCATCTGATGCCGGCGAGCGGCTTCCAGTCGCTGCAATTCCGCGAGGTGGAGTTCTTCTGCGGAATCAAGGACGGGCGCTATTGCTCCTTCTTCGACAGCCGTCCGGAGATGCGCGAGCAGCTCGAGGCGCGGCTCGTCGGCGACGACCTCCGCACCGTGGCGTGGCGCATGTTGGGCCGGTCGGGCTACCAGATCCCGGCGGAAGGCTGCGATCCGGCACAGCGCGACGAGCCAGAGGTGTTGGCCAAGACGATCGCTGGCATCGTGCCGATCCTAGAGCAGCCCGATCGCCACCTCGCGGCGTCGCTGCTGCTCGAGTCCTTGATTTCACTGGACGAGCAGCTCGCCCTCTGGCGCGAGCACCACGTCCGCGTCGTGGCGCGAGTCATCGGTTGGCGCGCCGGCACGGGCGGATCGTCGGGCGTTGACTACCTCAAGTCGACGACGAGCAAGATGGCCTTCCCGGAGCTTTGGGCCGCCCGCACCCAGCTCGTGCGCTCTCCCGACTCGGGCGGGCTCTCGGCGCGTCGCAGCAGCAGCAGCGGCGGCGTGGCGGCGGCGGCAGGCTCCACGGCGGCACAATCAACGCCACCGCCTGGCTGTCCGGCCCACCGCGGGTAAATCCACGAGGCCGGCGGCGACACGGCGGCGGAGTCTAAAGCACCGAGGGACACTCGGGCCTCGGCGGAGGACGATGAGCAAGGAACTCGACCTGGAGCTGCAAGGCGACGCTCGCATCGTCATCGCGCGTGACGCCAATGGCGTGCCACACGTACGCGCCAGCTACGACACCGACCTGCTGCGCGGCATGGGGTATTGCCACGCGGTCGATCGCGGCATCGCCATGCGCCTCGTCAAGGCCATCGCCTGGGGACGGGCGACCGAGTGGCTGCGCGACGACGACGAGCTCTTTGAGGTCGACGTGGCGATGCGGCGGCTCGGGCTCTTCCGCGACGCCGAGGCGGAGGTCGAGCGCATCCCGGAGGCCCAGCGCGTCTTGCTGTTTGCCTACGTCGATGGCGTCAACCGCGGCTTCACGGCGAGCGGCCTGCCCTATGAGCTGCGGCTGCTCGGCTTCGTCGACAGCCCTTGGACCGCAGCGGACTGCATCGTCTTCTCGCGCATCATCGCCTGGATCGGCCTCGCGCAGAGCCAGGCCGAGATGGAGCGGCTGCTGGTGGAGATGGTGCAGGCCGGCGTGCCGCGCGCGCTGCTCGACGCGCTCTACCAGGGCCAGATCGAGGACCTCGACCCCTGGCTGCTGCGGCGGGTGCAGCTCGGCGCGCGCGTGGTCCCGAGCACCCTTCGCTGGCAGAGCCCGCTGGCGTCAGCCATCGCCTCGAACAACTGGGTGGTCGCAGGCCACAAGACCGCGTCTGGCAAGCCGATGTTGGCCAACGACCCGCACCTGGAGGTCAACCGACTGCCGGCGGTGTGGGCCGAGATCTGCCTGGAGGGGCCTGAGGTCTACGCCCTGGGCGCGTCGATGCCCGGCCTGCCGGCGATCTTGGTCGGCCGCAACCGCCATGTGGCGTGGGGCGTCACCTACGCCTTCCTCGACGGCGTCGACAGCTGGATCGAGGACTGCAAGGACGGCGCGTACCGGCGCGTGGCCAATGGCAGGGAGCGCTGGCTCTCCTTTCGCGAGCGGCGTGAGACCATCCAGCGCAAGCGGAGAGGGCCCACCGAGATCACGGTCTTCGAGAACGATCACGGCGTACTGGACGGCGACCCGCGTGTGCCCGGCATGTACCTCGCCACCCGATGGGCCAGCGCCGAGGCCACGGGCGCCGCCAGCCTCACCGTCGCCTTGTCGCTGCTGCGCACCCGCGAGACTGCGGCGACGCTGCGCTTGCTCGCCCACGTCGAGACGTCCTGGAGTTGGGTCGTTGCGGGCGAAGACGGCCACATCGGCTTTCAGATGAGCGGTCGGCTGCCAAGGCGGCCGGAGGGTCGCGTCGGCCTCGTCCCGTTGCCGGGCTGGGATCCGCATAACGACTGGCAGGGATTTCAGCCCGCCGAACGCCTGCCCTGGATCCTCGATCCGGCGGACGGTTGTTTCGCCACCGCCAATCACGACCTCAACGCTTACGGCAAGTCGCGGCCCAGCAACCTGACGATGGGGTCGTGGCGGGCCGATCGCATCCTGGAGGCGCTGCGGGCGCGCGATGACTGGACCGTCGAGGCGATGCGGACGCTGCAGCTAGACGAGGTGTCGACGCATGCGGTGGCGTGGCTCAAGCTGCTGCGGCCGCACCTGCCTGCGACGCCGGCGGGCCGCGCCCTCGCGGACTGGGACGGACGCTACGACGTGGGTCGCTCAGAGCCTACTGCCTTTGAGCGGGTCTGGCGCGAGGTGCTGCGCGAGGTCCTAGGCAGCTGGCTGCCGGTCGCCGTGCTCGACCATTTGCTCGGCGAGACAGCGATCATCGCCGACTTCTACGACAACTTCGACCGCATCCTGCGCGACCCAGAGAGCCCGTGGTATGGCGATCGCAAACAGGCAGAGGTGCTGCGCGCGGCGGCGGCGCGCGGACTCGCCGCTCCGGCGCCGGCGTGGGGCGACGTCAACCAGATCAAAATGCGACACTTGCTGTTCGGCGACAAGCTGCCGAGCTGGCTCGGCTTCGACAAGGGCCCCTTCCCGCTGGCCGGTGGGCGGGCGTCGATTCGCCAAGGGCAGGTGTTTCGCAGCGGCGGCCGAACGACCAGCTTCGCGCCGAGCATCCGCTTCATCGTCGACCTGGCCGAACCAGGCGCCCACACCGCCCTGCCCGGCGGACCGAGCGATCGCCGCCTGTCGCGCTGGTACACCAGCGATCTGCAGCGATGGCTCGACGGCGGCCTGAAGCGCGTCGAGCCGGGCCGCGAGCCGCCCCCGGAGCCGCCCCCGGAGCCATCGGCTGACGTCGCGCCAGCGGTCGTGCCCACGCCGCCCAGCGCCTCAGGCGTCAAGCCCTAGCGGCGAGCATGAAGGGGCGCCGTGGCGCTTCGGCTCGGGCGCGGATCTGCCTAGGGCAAGTCGGAGTGGGTCACGTTTTCTGCCGAGCGTCGCCGAGCTCCCAATCGCGGACGACTCGAGTCAGGGCTAGACATCACGGGTCGCGTCCCTCGGCAGCGCGGCGCCCGGCAGCGCAGTGCCCTGCCATGAGGCCGGACGCCGCGGCTAGGGCGTCGAGGTGGCGTGTGTGCGCGCCGAGACGAAGCCGCCGTGCACCCAGCCACGCTTGCCGCGCGCCGGACCGCCTTGGACCTCGACCGCCAGCCAGCTGCCGTGGCGCCGCAGCGCGAGCAGCGGCGTGCCGTCCGGCAGCTCAGCGCGCAGCGGCGCAGCGCTAGCAGGCCGAGCGCGCAGCGCCAGCCAGGGCGCGGAGGCGTCAGCGGCGGTGCCCGTGACCTCATGGGTAGCGGGTTTGGCGCGCGTGGCGCGTGCGCCCTCGATGGCACCTGTCGCCTCACCCGGGCCGGGCGACTCAGCGGCGTCCATCGCAGCCGGGGCGCTGGTGGCGCGCGTGGATGGCGGACTGGTCGCCACGGCGGCACCTCCGTTGGGCCCGCTGGCCGCCGGTGTGCCAACTGCTGGCTCCACCCGGCTGGGCGGCAGCTCGTGGCCGCCTGTTGCCGCTGCGCTCGGCGGTGCGGCAGCGCTCGGCGGTGCGGCAGCGCTCGGCAGTGCGTCGGCGCTCGGCAATGCGTTGGCGCTCGGCGGTTGCTCGGCGCCTGCCGACCCCTCGTCGCCCGGCGCTTCCCCGGCGCTCGTCGGTTCCGCGGCGCCTGCCGACCCTTCGTCGCCCGGCGGCGATGCGGTCTTCGGCGCAAGGTCGGCCGAATTCGCCGTCGGCGCCTCTGGAGGTTCATCTGCACCCGCGTCGTCGGTCGCGGCGCGCTTGACCTGGCCTGCGACGGCCGCTTGCTGGCGACGCACCGACTCGAGGGCCTGGGCCGCGGCCTGCTGCCGCTCCTGCGCGGCGAGGCCGGCGTCGACACGAATGGCGAGCCAGGCGCCGATGCCGACCAGCAGCGCCAACGCGAAGGCCGCCGCGAGCGCCATCCACAGGCCGCCTGCTCGCCAGGATGACGCCTCGCCCTGGACGGTGCCGCGGGTCACCTCGGTGTCCGGCAAGCGCGGCGGCGCGGGCGGCGCGACGGCGTCGAGTGACAGCACGGTCGGCACCTCGCGCCGAGCGTCCATGAGCGGGCGCCGGCGCTGGGCGGCCGCGGCGAGATCTGGGCGCAGCCGCAGCGAGCGCGAATCAGCCGTAGCTGCGGGCGCCGGCGACGCGGCGGGCAGGTCCGCGGGGACGAGGGAGGGCAGCGGCTGCTCACCGGTCCGCGCCAAGAGATCGCGCTCCGCCGGGCCCTCGGTCACAGTGGCGCGACGACGGCGCTGACTGTCGGCGGCCGGATCGCCGTCGTCAGAGGGATCCTCGCCGTCGCCCCCGGCTGGCGCGGCGGGGCGGATCTCGGTGATGGTACCGCTGCCGACGGCGCTGGCCGCGCCTCGGGGCGGATCGTCACCCGGAGCGGCGGGCAGGACCTCGAGCGTCAGCGGATCGACCTCTTCGAGCGCTGCCCCTGGCCCTGCTGGTCGTCCGGCGCTGTCGTCGAGGGCGGCGACCGCGTGCGCCGGCGCCTCTTCTGGGCCGAGTCCATCGACGGCCTGCAGCCGGTGCGCGGTCACCTCTTCATCGGCGGCGTCGTTGCTGCTGGCGGCGCGGGGGCTGCTCATACTGGTGACGTTGACATGGGCCCAGGGCGCTGTCGATGGCGGCGCGGCGGCGCGGGCGGTGGGACCACTTGCCCCCTGGCGGGCGGGTCGCCGCGGGGTCGCCGGCGCGGTCAACGTCCGAGGCGCCAGAGCGCGGCGCGCACGACGCTGTCAGGGTCGACGCCGAAGTGTTTGCGCAGCGCCTCGCGGGTGTCGCTCATGCCAAAGCCGTCGGTGCCGAGCGCGAGCAGGCGCCCAGAGAGCCAGGGCGCGACCTGATCCGGGACGAGGCGCATCCAGTCCGACGCGGCGACGATGGGCCCGGGCGTCGCCTGCAGCGTCTGCTCCAGCCAGGTCGGCTCGGCGGCTTGACCCCGCATCCGTGCGATGTCGGCCTCGATCTGTTCGCGTCGCAGGGCCTGGTAGCTGGTCACGGCGTGGACAGCGGCGGCGACGCCGTGGTCGCGCACCAAGCGCTCCTGCGCGGCGAGCACGGCCGGGAGGATGGAGCCGGAGCCGCAGAGCTGCAGCGCCGGCGCGTCGGCCGGGAGGGCGACGTCCGCCACCGCGCTTGCCGGGCGCAGCAGGTAGCAGCCGCGCAGCACGCCCTCCTCCACGCCGGGCGGCATGGCCGGCATCTGCCACGCCTCGTTCTGGAGCGTCAGGTAGTAGATGACGTTCTGGTGGTCCTCGAGCATCCGACGCAGGGCATCGCGGGTGATGATCGCCTGCTCGAAGGCGTAGGCCGTCTCGTAGCTGATCACCGCCGGGTTGGTGCTTGCCAAGATGAGGCTGTG
>SXNM01000285.1 GCA_005777155.1 Pseudomonadota bacterium
GCCAAGGCGACGCCCTGGCAGCGCCCGCCGCGCACCACGAGCTCAGAGACAGCGGCGCCGCAGCGCACCTCGACGCCACGGCGACGCAGCGCGCGCAGCAAGCCCTGGCAGAGGGCGGCGGCGTCGACGACCAGCGCGTCGGGGTCCAAGAAACCGGCCCGCGCCGAGCTGCCGCGCAGCCACGGCAGCAGGCGGAGCGCTGCGGCGAGGGCCGGCGGCTGCTCGTGGGCTGACATAGCGTCGAGGAACTCGGCGCGGGTGTTCTGTGACAGATCGCCGAGAAATAGTGGCGGAGCCCCAGCGAGGGCCAGATGGGCGGCGGCGTCGTGAAGGCGGGTCGGCTCGCTGCCGAGCAGCAGCAGCCCGCCGGTGCGGCGACCGAGCGTCGTGTCGGAGAGATCGGGGTCCTCAGTGAAGGTCGCGTCGCCACTGGCGGCAGAGCCCGACGTCATCGCCGCCGACACTCCGGGACCGGCCGCACAGAGCGGCGCCAACATGCGGTGACTACGCAGCGCCAGCGACCGCTCGACGGGCTCTTCGCAGAGGCGGCGCACCATGCCGGCGTTTTGGGCGCTGGCCTCCGTCGCGGGCGCCGACGCGCCTTCGAATACGCGGACATGGGCGCCAGCGCGGCTGAGGAAGTAGGCGCTGGCGAGGCCGGCCAAGCCGGCACCGACGACGATGACCTCCGCCGCTGATTCGCCCACGTCGCCTCGCTAGACCGCCGCGCTCGCCGCCGCCGCCGCCATCGTCATTCAGCCTCGGGGGCGCGGCAAGGGGCGGTGCCTGTCGGAGCCGTCCGCGCAGGGGCCGCGGCGCCGTCGTCGGGTGACGTGACAGGCCACTTCGCCGGCGCCATCGCGGCGCTGAGGACAGCTGCGAGTGGGGTGGTGTCGCTGTAGGTTGTCTCGCCCGTGGCTGCGATTGACGTCGCCGTGCCTGACGGCCAAGGTGGGGGCCAGCCGTTGCGACAGCGTCGGCGCTGACGGGGGCGTGATGGCGGGCGCCAGGAGCGACGGGCCGAGTGAGGGTGAGCAGCGCCCTGCGGCGTCACGGCCCCGTCCGGTGGTGCCAGCGCGCGACAAGCGCTTTCTCGGTCGAACGGTCGCGGACGTCCATGGCCGTCGCGACGACGTGCCGCTCTTGGCCCCCGAGCCTGGCCTGCTGGCGTTGTGCGAGCACATTACGCCGGCGGTCTACATCGACCTCGGGCGGCCCTGCAATTCCGCTTGTCTATACTGTGCGGTGCCGCCGCATGAGGACGCGCAGGGCTTCTTGCCCTCCGACCAAGTACAGGCCATCGCCGCCGCAGGGCGGGCAGCGGGCTGTGACCGCGCCATCTTGGTCGGCGGTGAGCCGACGATACACCCCGAGCTTGACGCCGTGCTCCGCGCCTGCGCGGACGCCGGGCTCGACGGCGGGCAGCTGGTGATGACCAACGGCCTCCGGCTCGCCCGGCCCGGTTTCGCCGCCTGGTTGGCTGATCGCGGCGTGCGCACCGTCCACTTCTCGCTCGACACCGTCGATGAGGCGACCTATGCCCGGCTGGCGCGCAGCAGCAGCGGCCAGCGCGCGCAGCTCGACGGCTTCACGGCGGCGCTCGGCGAGCCGCGTCTCTGGACCTACGTCTACACGGCCGTCACGAAGCTGAACGCTCCCCACTTGCCCGCGCTCGCCCACCACCTTGCCGAGCGCGCCGCCGCCGCTGGCCGCCCGCCGCCGGTGTGGGTGTTGGCGTTGTGCAAGCCGCTCGGCGATGGGTTGCGGCACGCCGACGAGCTGCTGATCTCGCCGCAGGAGTCGGTGCCGCTGGTGGCGCAGACGGTAGCGCTTGGGCGCAGCCTGGGTCTCTCGGTCGGCGTCCGCAACTTGCAGGCCTGCTTGGCGCCGGAATTGGTCCACCACCTCGTCGACTATTACCTCGACGACTTCTCGGTCGAGCTGGTCAGCGGCGTGCGGCGGCGGTTTTCGCATCACGAGTATTGGCGAAAGCCGTCAGAGCGGTGCGGACGCTGCGGCCATCAGGCGCTGTGCACGGGAATCTATGGCGCGATCGCCGAGCGGTTTGGCGTCGAGGCGTTCGCGCCGATCGGTGGTGAGGGGCTGCGCGACGCAGCGGCGGGGCTGGAGGCGCGATGACAATTGTGGTGACGGGTGCGTCCGGGCATCTCGGCAACAACCTCGTGCGTGCGCTGCTGGCGCGCGGCGAGGCGGTGCGCGCAGTGATCCACAAGGACGACAGGGCGCTCGCTGGCCTCGAAGTCGAGCGCGTCCAGCTCGACATCTGTGACGCCGCTGCCGTCCGCCGCGCCGTCGGCGGGGCCAAGCTGGTCTATCACCTCGCGGCCAAGATCTCGATCGTCGGGTCGATGGGCGGCCTCGTCCACCGCGTCAACGTCGAGGGCACCCGCAGCGTGGCGCAAGCGTCGCTGGCCGAGGGCGTGCGGATGGTCCACGTCAGCTCGATCCACGCCATGCAGCAGATGCCCAAGGACCAGCCCCTCGACGAGACGCGGGCGCGGGTGCCGTTGGGCGATCGCCGCTGGCCCGCCTACGACCAGAGCAAGGCTGAGGGCGAGCGGGTGGTGCGCCGTCTGCTGGACGAGGGCTTGGACGCGGTGATCCTGCACCCGACTGGCGTCATCGGTCGTCACGACTACGGGCCTTCGCGGATGGGTACGGTTTTCATCGATCTCTGGCACCGCCGATTGCCGGCGTTGGTGGAGGGCGGCTTTGATTTCGTCGACGTCCGCGACGTCACGAGCGCGCTGCTGGCCGCCGCCGATCAGGCCCGCGGACGCCGCGGCGAGAGCTACCAGCAGACCGGGCACTGGCGCTCCATCGCCGACATCGCCCACGCCGCCGCCGCGATCACCGGCAAGGCGCCGCCGGGCCTGAGTACGCCGACCTGGCTCGCTCACGTCGGTGCGCCGTTCATGACGCTGTGGAGCCAGCTCACCGGCAAGGAGCCACTCTACACCGCAGAGTCGCTGTTGGCGCTCGACAGCAACAGGGACATGCGCGGCGACAAGGCGCGCGCCGACCTCGGCCACAACCCGCCGCCCTTTGAGCACAGCGTCTACGACGCGCTCGCCTGGCACCGCGCCGCTGGCAACATCGATCCCGCTGCGCCGCTCCAGGTCCCCGCCGGCCTCACGGTCGATGCGAACGGCGGCGCCTAGGCGTGGTAGCGGGCGGGCTGACGTTGCCACCGGGCACGCTAGGTGTCTCGTACCGCTAGGTCTCTGAGGCGGCGTCGCCGGCTTCCCCGGCTTGCAGCGCTTGACGGACGATCTCGTCACGCTCCAGGGCGACGCCGGTGCGGGCGGCGGCCATGCCCTCAACCCGGCGTTTCTTCTCGAATAAGCGCAGGCTCTCGCTGGTCACATGGCCGATGGTGAGCTTCTTCTCTGCCTCGCGGTATTGGCTGGCCTTCTCGCGCTCGGCGTCGACGCGTGCCTCTGCCTTGCGGCCCTCAAAGTTGGCGTGCCACGTCGCAAAGTCGCGCAAGCTGTACGACGGATCTGCCGGGTCTTCGATGATCTGGCGGACGATGGGCTCGAGGTCGACGAATACGGGCGTCAATTCCGTTGGATCGTAGCCGTTGCCCCGATCGAAGAGGCCGCCGCAGATCGGCTGCAGGCGACAGACGCGGCAAGCCTCGGCGTAGAGGTGTCCCCAGGTCGTCTGGCGCACCGTCTGCTTGTCGTCGAGGAAGTGGACGATGCGCTCCTCGCCTTTGACGATCTTGCGCGTCTCAGTGCTGGCCCACGCGAAGTCCGTCATGTAGCAGAGCGGCACCTTCTCGACGCGGAAGGTGCGGCCGGTGGCGGCGAGGCGCTGGCAGGCCATCGCGAGCGACCACTCGAAGTCGGCAAGACGGTGGAGGAATTGCCCCTGGTTCACCTCGGCGCGCCCCATCGACGGGTCGAGGTTGTTCCAGACGAAGTGGCGGACCGCGGGGTGGTGGGCGATCCAGTAGTCGATGGTCTCGTGGAGGTGGTCGCAGTTCAGCTTGTTGATCACGCAGTTGATGTTGACCGCGATGCCGACGGCGCTGGCGTTGTCGACCGCGGCGAATGCCTTGTCGAGCGTCTTGGCGACGCCCCGCAGCCGCTCCTCGACCTCGGGTCGGTGCGAGTAGACCGAGATGTGCACGTGCTGCAGGCCGGCGGCGGCCATTTCGCGGGCGAAGGCCGGGTCTGCCAAGCGCCAACCGTTTGTGATCATGCGGACGTGCAGGCCCTGGTCGCGGGCGTAGCGGCAGATGACCGGCAGTTCGGGGTGCAGCGTCGGTTCGCCGCCGGTCAAGATGATGCCGAAGTAGCCGCGCTCGACGAAGTCGTCGACCAGCACCTTCATGGTGTCGAAGGTGTGGACGTAGGGCGTCGTCGGGTTACTACAGAAGCCGCAGAAGTGGTTGCAGTGGCGGACGACCTGAATGTAGCCGATGTTCGCCATGCTTCCCTGGCCCAGCGGGCGTTGGCGCCGAGCAGACTCGGCGACGCGTAGCTGCCGAGCCTAGCAGAAAGGGCCTCGGACGTCGCCACCCCGACGCCGCAACCACGGCTTCGGGCTTGCAGAAGCCGGCGGGCTGCGGTCTATTGCTCGCGCCGGAACGTCCCCCCGCGCGCTCGCTGCACTTCGGCGCCTGGAGCGATGATGTCGAACCCCCACAAGGACTTGACGGTCACCACTCAGTTCGAGGGCCTGAGCCAACCGGACCTCTCTGCCGAGGTCGCCGAGGTCAGCGCGCCGACGGCCGCGCAGGCTGCGGGCTGGCAGATGCTCCCGCTCTTCGCCGGGATGGACGACACGGCCCGGTCGCAATTCCGCGCCGCCATGAAGGAGGCCTTATTCCAGAGCGGCGACGAGATCATCAAGCAGGGCGACGACGGCGAAGAGATGTTCGTGCTGGCCGAGGGCACGATCCGTATCACGGTGCGCAGCGCTGAGGGCAAGACGGTCTTCGAGCGAACCAGCGCGGCACCGGCAATTTTCGGTGAGATGTCACTGATTACGCGCGAACCGCGCAGCGCGACGGTGGCCGCCGAGACGCGGAGTCTGTGCCTCCGCATCGACAAGGTCGCGGTCAAGGAGCTCTTCGGTCGTCACCCCTCCACCGCCGTGTTCTTGACGCGATTGGTCGGCGAACGGCTGATGCAGGTCCAGGGCATCCGCAAGGTCGGCAAGTACGCAGTCATTGGCCGGCTGGGTTCGGGCGGCGTGGCCACGGTATTTGAGGCGCGGCACCCGACGCTCGGTATCCCGGTCGCGCTGAAAATGCTGAGCCATGCCTTGGTGTTCGACGCCGGGTTCGCCGATCACTTCGCCGAAGAGGCGCGGCTGGTCGCCATGCTCGACCATGAAAACATCGTGCGCGTGCTCGACACGGAGCAGGCCTACGGCACGCACTTCATCGTCATGGAAAAGCTGACCGGCGAGCTGCTCGATGAGCTGGTCCAGGGCGATGAACCGGTGAGCTGGGAGAACACGCGCCGCATCCTGCGCGAGATCTGTGACGCGCTCGCATACTCGCACGACTACGGCTTTGTGCACCGCGACGTCAAGCCAGAGAACGTCTTTCTGCGCACCGACGGCCGCGTCAAGCTCATGGACTTCGGCATCGCCACCCGATCGGGCGGCAGCGACGGCGAGGGGCGCGTCTTTGGTACGCCCTACTACATGTCGCCGGAGCAGATCCGTGGCGAGGACCTCGACGGGCGCAGCGACCTCTATAGCTTGGGCATTTTGGCCTACGAGATGGTGACCGGGACGCTGCCGTTCGACGCCGACACCATCGAAGAGCTGTTCGACCTGAGCATGTCGATGCCGACACCCGATCCGCGCTCCGAGCGGCCCGATATCCCGGAAGATCTGGTCGAGTTCATCTTGCGAGCGACCGAGAAGCAGCCAGGGGACCGCTTCGCGACGTGCCATGAGGCGGCGGCATACCTCAAGGCCGCCGCTGAGATGCCGATGCTTGACCGCTTCGCCATGTCGTCGCTGTCGGTGACCTACCATGAGTCGATGCGCGACCGCGTCGAGACGGTGCTGCGGGACGCGGCGCGGCGGCTGGCTGGCGTGCGCGGCATCGTCTTCTTTGAGGCTCACCGCGACGCCGGTCTCGGACAGGTCAGCACCCCGACAGGCAATGTGCGGGTGCGGGCGACGTCGATGCCGCCGCTCGGACAGGCGCCGATGCCGCCGGGCTTCGCGCCCCTGCCGCCACCCCCACCCGGACACGTCCCGCCGCCGCCATCGTCGCCGCCGCCGCCTCCGGCCTCACATGTCCAATCGGCCGCCCCATCGCCGACCAGCCCTCCGCCGTCGAGCAAGACCACTATCACCCCCAAAGACCAGACCCTTGCGATCGCTCAATACACGCCTGAAAGGGGCGCCGTGCCCAAGCCCAAGAGCCCGCCGTCCAGGCGCTAGTTGACTACCGGGCCCCACCATGCACGTCGTCCTCTACAACCCACCGAGTTCAGCCGGTCGCAAACCGATCGTGCCGTGCTCGCTGTTGGCGCTCGGGGCGTTGCTGGAGGGCCGCCACGGCTGGTCGCTGGTCGACGGCAACCTCGTCGACGGCGATCCCTTCGTCGCCCTCGACGCCGAGGTGCGCTTGCGCCAAGCCGATCTGGTCGGCGTTACGGTCATGCCGGGCCCGCAGCTCGCCGACGCGGTGCCGACTTCGCGTCGGTTGCGGGCGGCGCACCCCAAGCTCCGCATCGTCTGGGGCGGCTATTTCCCTAGCCAGCACGCAGAGGTGGCGCTGGCTGATGACGCCGTCGACTTCGTGGTCCGCGGTCACGGCGAACGAGCCTTCCTCGGCCTCTGCGACGCCCTCGCCGCCGGCGGAGATGGCCGCGGCCTACAGGGGGTGGCTTGGCGCGACCCCAGCACCGGGCGCGGCGTCGACGAGGGAATGCCGCAAATTCCCCATCCTGGCGAGCAGCCTCCCTATCCCTGGCGCCGTCTGCCGATGGAGCGCTACCTGCGGCCGACCTTCCTCGGCAGCCGGACCATTGGCCACCACAGCAGCTACGGTTGTCCCTTTTTCTGCAATTTTTGCGCGGTCGTGAACATGGTCGACGGCGCTTGGCTGGCGTCCTCGGCCGAGCGGACCGCCGCCGATGTGCGGACCCTCGTGCGCGAATTCGGCGCCAACGCCGTGGAGTTCTACGACAACAATTTCTTCGTCGCTGAGAAGCGTTGCCGCGCCTTCGCCACCGCCATCACCGATCTCGGCGTGCGTTGGTGGGGCGAGGGCCGCATCGACACCATGTTGGCGTGGCACGACGACACGTGGCGGGCCATGGCGGACTCTGGCCTCGCGATGGTCTTCATGGGCGCCGAGGCTGGCGACGACGCGACGCTTGCCCGCATGAACAAGGGCGGCAAGCAGACCGCCCAGGCGACGCTGCAGCTCGCCGAACGGATGGCGCGCTTTGGTGTCGTGCCTGAATACTCCTTTGTACTCGGCAGCCCGCCCGATCCAGAGGCGGATGTCGCCCGCACCCTGGCCTTTGTCCGCCGGGTCAAGGAGGTGAACCCATCGACTGAGGTCGTGTTTTATCTCTACACGCCGGTGCCGCTTGAGGGCACGTTGCTTGAGAGCGCGCGGCAGACCGGGTTCGCCTTCCCGACGACGCTCGACGGTTGGTTGGCCTCCGAGTGGCAAGGCTTCGCGCAGCGCCGCTCGGAGTCGATGCCTTGGATCTCGGCGTCGCTCCGCGAGAAGATCCGTGGCTTTGAGCTGACGATGAACGCCGCGTTTCCGACCTCGACCGACGCGCGCAACCGGGGCCTGCGCCGCCGCGCCCTGCAGACCCTCGGCCGCTGGCGCTGGGACTCCGGGATGTACCGCTATCCTTACGAGCTCAAGGCCGCCGCGCGCCTGCTGCGCTACCGCCGGCCTGAGACGTCAGGGTTCTGATCGCTCAGCCCGCTTCGGACAGGGCGGACCTGTTGGCCTCGGCGTCGATCTGCTGCGCCAGGGAGACGTCGAGCGCCGTGACGCAGCCTGCGTCGTGGGTCGAGAGCGCGATGTCGACGGTCCGATAGACGTTGGACCAATCGGGGTGGTGCGCCGCCGCCTCGGCCCGCAGCGCGACGCGCGCCATGAAGCCGAAAGCCGCCACAAAGTCGACAAAGACAAAGCGCTTCTCGATGGCGTCGCGCCCCTCGCTCAGGCGCCAGCCACGGGCGAGCAATGGCGGCAGGGCCCGCGTGCGCTCGTCTGCCGTCAGTCGCTGCATCATCGCCTCCCGCGCGCGTTGGCGCGCCACAGGCGACGCTGCCACGCTGAGCCCAGGCTGTCACCCAGCCGGACCTTTGCGACCCTCTCGTCGCGCGGCGCCCGCGTGGACGGTCGGCAGCGTCGGCTTGGCGCTGCGGCGCGCTGCTCGAACACCGGGAATGGCGGGGTCGGCTGGGGCGTTCTATCGTGGAGGGAGCCGGTCGATTCATCGTCCGGCGTATGGAAGGAGCTGAAACCCATGCTCGAGATGTTCCGCAAGCGCCGTGAACGCGCCAGCTTCGACAAAGAGGCCATGCCACACCTCGACGCGCTCTACGCGTTCGCCATGCACCTTTCGCGCAACCGCGAGGATGCCGAGGACCTGCTGCAGGAGACCTACGTCAAAGCGCTCCACAACTGGCACCGTTACGAAGAGGGCACCAACTGCCGTGCGTGGCTTTTTCGCATCATGACCAACACGTTCTACAACGTGGCGCGCGCTCGCAAGCGACGACCGCAGGTCGAGACCGACGCCTTGCCCGAGGTGGAGTGGCAGATCGCGGAGTCGTACAGCGAGACCGGCATGTACCGTCCGCTCGAAGAGATCGTGCTCGACGGCCTGATGTCCAAGCACATGCAGCAAGCGCTCGACTCTCTGCCTGACGACTTTCGTACGGTGCTGTTGCTCGCCGATCTGCATGACTTCTCTTACAAGGAGATCGCTGAGGTCTGTGAGTGCCCTGTCGGTACGGTCATGAGCCGGCTCTACCGGGCGCGACGGGCGATGCAGCGAAAGCTGATGGAGCACGCGATCACCGAGGGCGTCATTGAGCGTCCGCCCGTCGACTCCGAGGGCGTCGTGGCGCTCGACGCGTTTCGACTGCGCGCCAAGCGCCAGGCCGGCTGATTCGTCGACCCGCCGATGGGTCGTTCAGGGTGGCTCGCGGGTTGGGGTGGCTGAGCAGGAGGATGGCCGTGAATTGCGAGGATGTGCAAAAGTACGCCTTCACTTACCTCGACGGTGAGTTCGGCGACCGGGAGCGCGCCGAATTTGACTGTCATCTCGCAGTCTGCGCTGGGTGCCGAGGTCGCATCGAGGAGGGGGCGAGTTTTCGCCGGGCGTTGCGCCGCAACCTCTGCCACCTCCCGGCTGACTCTGCCACTCGGCTGCGGTTGACCGCGCGGCTGCAGGCGTGTCAGTCGAGCGGCGGTCGCATCGCCGCTATGGGGCAGCAGGCGCCGCTGGCGCTCGCCGCGGGCCTCTTGCTCGCCGCTGGCGTCGGCGCTTGGATCTGGGCCGGCGGCGGACAGGACGCCGAGCTGCCGAGCATGGCGCTCGCTCCTGGCCTGGCGACGGCGGTCGGCGGGTGGCAGCGGGCGGCTGGACCTGCGGTGGCGCAGACCGCGGACGATGGGGTGGTGCTGGCCGGCGCGGGCGCACCCTCGCTGGACGCTGAGGCCCGCGCTGCAGTCGATCGTCGCCGGCAGGCGGCGGCCGTCCGCGACGCCCACGACGCCACGGTGCGTCTCGCCGCCCATGGGGCGCAGGCGCGGGAGGCTGATGAGCTTGGTGAGCCCGAGGTGTTGGGCGGCGCCGTGGACGCGACCTTCTTGACGCGCAGCAGCCCTTTTGGCGCCGTGCGGGCGCCGGCCAATCTGCGGGCGCTGGTGCGGGCCCACGCCGCGCCGCTGCCGCTGGAGGTCGAGGGCCACGTCGGCGCGGTGCGCGACTGGCTGCGGTCGCGCCTGCCGGGCGTGCAGGGGCCGCCAGTGCCAGAGGGCGCGGGGGTCGAGCTGCAGGGCGCCCGGTTGTCGCAGCTGGCGGGGCGTCCAATCGTCCTCTACAGCTACGTCGCATATGGCAAGGCGATGACCGTGGTGCAGCACCTGCGCGGCGCCGGCCACGCGCCCTTTGAAGATCCCGAGGTCGAGACTGAGCGTCCGGGCGAGCCCAGCGGCGACAGCGTCGGGACGCTCGTGGACCACGTCGTCGGCTTCCAGGTCTTGCACGCGCTGCGCGACGGCGCGTTGATCTCGGTGATCAGCGAGCTCGATAACGACGCCCTCAGCAGCCTCGTGGCGCCGCCGACCTTCCTCTAGCTTCAGCGATGCGCGGCGCCTAGGTCGATGGGTTCTCGTCGACCGCCCCGGACCGCTGGGCGTCGGGCGGGCCGAGGCGCAGCTCGCGGCCGATCGCTGGCAAGAACGGCAGCGCCACGAGCAGGCGCCCGGCGATGAAGCCGACGATCATGACCGTGGTCATGGCGTCGATCGTCGGTACCGCCTCGACGCCGGCCGGCGCAAAGCCACGGTAGAGCTCGCGGGCCAGCAGTTGCGTCGTGCCGATGCCGGAGATCGAGAGCGGCACCACGCCGACCACCGTCAGCACAGGCACCAGCACCAGCAGCGCCGCCAGCGATGGCGCGAGGCCGAAAGCCTGCAGGAGCTGGTGGTGGATGATCACGTAGATGCAGACGAACGCACCGCGCAGCAGCACGCCGACGATCATCGCCTGGGGGCGAAGCGACGCCAGTGGGCGCAGCACAGTCCAGCTCCGCAGCCGCTGGAGTGGCCCTGGGATCGGCGCCTGCGACTGCAAGACGAGCACGCTGCCGAGCGCGAGCGCCATCACCGCCAGCGCGATCCACTGCAGGCGCGATTGCAGGCCTGGCACCGCCGCGATGAGGTCAGGCGCGACCTGTAGGCCGAGGGTGAGCAGCGAGGCGAGCGCGACGAGGTCGAGCCAAGACATCACCGCCAGCGCGACGGTGGCCTCCAAGAAGCCGACGCCGGCGCGGCGGGCCACGACGAAGGCCATGCCGAGGGTCGCGGCGTTGTAGTT
Source organism: Pseudomonadota bacterium (assembly GCA_005777155.1). Taxonomy (GTDB): domain Bacteria; phylum Myxococcota_A; class UBA9042; order UBA9042; family UBA9042; genus SXNM01. The sequence goes on from SXNM01000285.1 coordinate 11,085, forward strand.
GACGATGTTCAGGACGTAGCTCGCCGCCTTGAGCTCGGCCAGCGGCCGGAGGCCGAGCCCCGACGCCTGGGCCGCCGTCGGCAGCGTCCGGCGCAAGATCCAGACCAGGCAGGCGCTGTCGGCGAGCCAAGCGCCGACGGTCCCGAGCGCGATCACGAACAAGACGCGGCCGAGGTCGGCGCGTTGGAGCGCGGCGGCGACGGCCGGGAGATCGGTGCTGTGGAGCATGTAGCCGACCAGCAGCGCGGTCCCGAGTGGCGGCAGCAGGCGCTGGAGCAGGGCTCGCCGGCCTGCCAGCGCCTGTCCAGGTTGTGCCCTCGTGTCCGCCATCGCGCTGTCCTCGCTCGATCTTGACCATCTGGCAGCGCCGCCTGCGCCGAAGCCGGCCGCGACGCTTGACAGCGCCAGCGACCAGCCCGGAGCCTGCCGCCGCGCGGCTCCACGCTAGCGCCATGGGAGGCCGAGGTCTCGCCCACCGCCACTCGCTCCGCCTGCGCCCGCGTCGGCGAGCGGAGATGCCCCTCTGTCTCGGGACTTGCGGCACGCCCCGGTCCGCGACGGCGGGGTCGAGGTCCGGGGCCGGGCCATCGACGCCCTCATCGCTACGGAGCGTGGGGCGCGCAGCCAAGCAGCGGTCGCCGACGCGCTCGACGGCAGCCCGCCGTTGCCGGGGCCCGATCGCGGCCTGTGCACCGAGCTGATCTACGGCGCGCTGCGCCTGCAGCATCGCCTGGACGCTTGGGCGGGCGCCGTCAGCCGTGACGGCCTGCACGGTCTGGACGTCGCGACGCTGTGCGCCCTTCGGGTCGGCCTGCATCAACTCAGCGGCCTGGACCGAGTCCCCGACTTTGCCGCCATCGACGCCACCATCGAGGCGGCCAAAGGGCGGGTGCCGCGTGGGCGCATCGGCTACCTCAACGCCGTGCTGCGGCGATTGGCGCGCGAGGCGCCGTGGCGGGAGTCATTGCCTCCAGCGCTGCCGCCGTGGCAAGCGCTGCACGTCCGCGCCTTCGCGAGCCGCGCTGGCGTTGACGGCGAGGCCCTGTTGGTCTCGCTCTCTCAGGCGTCGGCGACGCACGTGCACGTCATCCCGACGGCGCGGGCTGGGGTCCTCGCAGAGCTGGCGGCGGAGGGCGTGCAGGTCGCGCGGGTCGGCGACATCCCGGGCGCGTTGGTGCTGCATTCCGGGCCATTTTGGCAGAGCCGGCTCCACGCCCGGCGGGCCGCGATCGCCCAGGACGGCGCCAGCGCGGCGGTGGTCGAGTGGCTGGCGGCGCAGCCCGGGGAGCGGGTGCTGGACCTTTGCGCTGGCCGCGGCGCCAAGGCGCTCTTTCTCTGTGCCAGCGGCGCCAGCGTCGATCTCGTCGACGTCGACGATGGCAAGCTGGCCGAGGCGGAGGACCTGTTGCGGCTGGCGGGTCTGAAGGCCGCGGCGGTGTTGGTAGGCGACGCGACGCGACCAGCGCTGGCGCCTGGCCCCTATGACGCCGTGCTGATCGACGCCCCGTGCAGCGGCCTCGGCACCTTGCGGCGGCGGCCAGAGATCGCGGCTCGCCGGACCATGGCGGACGTCGTGCGGCTCGCGCTGCTGCAGCGGGCGATCTTGCGGAGCGCGGCGGCGCGGGTTCGCCCGGGCGGTCGGCTGGTGTACGCGGTCTGCACCATCACCGAAGAGGAAGGCGCCGACGTCGTCGAGGATTTTCTGCGCGCCCATCCGGAGTTCGAGCGCGATCAGCGCCCCGACCTGCCCGACGCAGCGCCAGCATGGCTGACGGGGATGCGCGACGACGTGGGCGACCTGCGGAGTCACCCACTGCGCGACGGCGTCGACTGCTTCTACGCTGCCCGGCTGTGGCGACGCGCCTAGTCGGCGACGCCGGGCCCTGACGCCAGGCTTCACGCAGAGACTTGCGCGCCGACACGTCGCGGCGAGCGACCCTGGCCCTGAGCGCCCCAACGCTGGCCGACGTCGGCCGCAGGGCGCGGGAGGGGCGCGATGGGGCGAGGCGGGGTTGGTAGTGACGGCGAGGGGGCGCCGATGCCGCCGGTCGAGATCTCCGCCGAGGACGCGATCGCCCTCGGCTGGCTGCGTCGCGAACGCGGGGACGGCAGGCGTCGCGGCTTTTTTGTGCGGGGCAGCAGCGGCGTCGTCTCTGCACCGCGGCTGGCGATCGTGGGCTCGCGCGCCCCGACGGTGGAGCAGGCGATGCTGGCTGGCGCGCTCGCCGAGGCGGCGGTGCGGGTCGGCTGGGCGGTGTGGAGCGGCGGCGCCGATGGTGTCGATACCATCGCGCACCGCGCGACGCTGCACGCCCGCGGCCATACGGTGGCGGTCCTGCCGGCGGGGATGGCCCCGGCGACGCCGGCGAAGAACGAAGCGCTGTTTGCGCATATCGCGGCGTGCGGAGGGTTGCTGGCCGCCGCCGCTGATGGCGCCACGGTCCAGCCGGCCGCGTTCCGCGCCCGCAACGTAACCCTGACCGCCGCCGTCGACGCGCTGCTCGTCGTCTGTGCCAGCGAGCGAAGCGGCTCGCTGCACGCCGCTGGGCGGGCGAACGCGATCGGGCTGCCTCTCGCTGCCGTGCCTTGGTCGCCGCGTAGCCCAAACGCCGCCGGAGGGCACCTCCTGCTGGAGACCGGTGCCCGCTGCGTCGCCTCGCCCGACGCGCTGATTCGCTGGCTGGCTGTGTTGCAGTCGGCGACGGGCGGCGCAGCGGCGGCGCCGGCAGCCGGCAAAGATGGGTCCATGCAGCGAACGCTGCTGCTTGACGGGTCGCCAGCGCGGTCCGCAGCTCGAAGCCGCAGGGCGCCGAAGCCAGCTCAAGACCTCGCGGTGACAGCTGGCGCCATTGACGCGAGCGCTGGCGGCTGGCAACGATACGCCGCCGCTCCGGCCGCGCCTGTCGCGCTGTTGGACTCGGTGCCGCTGACGGCGCAGCAACGGACGCTGCTGCAGGCCGTCGTCGGCAGCCACCCGCACGGGCTCATGCCCGACGCCGTGGCGCCGGTCGAAGCTCGCGGGGCGGTGGTGTCACTGCTCTTGGAGTTGGCGCTTGAGGGCCTCGTGGCGATGGACCGCTATGGCCGACATCTAGCGACACCGGCCGGACTGCGGGCGGCAGAGAAGGACATGGCATGAAGGCGGCAACCGCAACCCAGCAGGCCCGGGCACCCAAAGAGCGGGCGCTGGTGATCGTCGAGTCGCCGACCCAGGCGGCGACGATTCGCAAGTACCTCGGCGACGGATTTGAGGTCGAGGCGAGCGTCGGCCATGTCCGCGACCTCGTGACCCGCCGCGGCGAGCTAGACGAGGGTGACGTCCGCCGCGACGCCGGCTGGGTCAAGTATGGCGTGAACGTCGATAACGGTTTTTCGCCTTTGGAAGAGGTCTACCGCGTCCCACCGCAGAAGAAGCGCCAGATCGACGAGCTCAAGCGCGCCCTGCGCGGAGTCGACGCGCTCTACCTCGCGACGGACGACGACCGCGAAGGGGAGTCGATCAGCTGGCACTTGCTCGAGGAGCTCAAGCCGAAGGTCGAGGTCCGGCGATTGGTTTTTCACGAGATCACCAAGCGCGCCATTCAGGCCGCATTGGAGCATCCGCGCCCGCTCGATATGGACCTCGTGAACGCGCAGCGCACCCGCCGCATCATCGACCGCCTCTACGGCTGGGATGTCAGCGAGGTGCTGTGGCGCAAGATCAAGCCGGGCCTCTCCGCCGGCCGCGTGCAGTCGGTGGCCTTGCGGCTCCTGGTCGGGCGGGAGCGTGAGCGGATTGCCTTTCGCTCGAGCAACTATTGGGACCTCCAGGCCCAGCTAGCGGTAGGCGGCGAATCATTCCAGGCGACGCTCTGGCGGGTTGGCGACCAGCGCGTGGTGTCTGGGCGCGACTTCGACGCCACGACCGGCGTCCGCAAGGGCGACGACGGCCTGCTGCTCGACGGCGCCAAGGCGGCGGCCCTGGCGTTGGGTCTGCGCGGCGCCGCGCTGCGGGTGGCGGAGCTTGAGGTCAAGCCA
>SXNM01000286.1 GCA_005777155.1 Pseudomonadota bacterium
ACAGATCGCACTTCGCGCGAATTGTCTCCTGATCTTCATCAGGTTTCGTTTCAGGCGCGGATCTCTACCAGAAGGCGTTGGCAAGTTGTCAGTATCACGAAAGGTTTCAATCGACGTCAGCAGGTCGCCGTGGTTCCTGTCGGTCGTCATCGCCCTCCATCCTGCCATTGGCGTTGGGGCACCGACAACCTCGCGTCGGGCGCGATTTCCACCCGCTCAGCCACTGGACGCCAGCGGCGGCGTAGCGATGGAGCGCCCCGGCCTCTGCAATTCGCCCCCGCTGACGGCGCTGCGAGACCCTTGGCAGGTCGATTTGGCGCCAATGCATGGCCTGAATTCGGCCAGGCTGTCCGCCGCCGCCGCCGATGGGCATCGCGTTTGCCGGCGCGCCCTCCCAGGTCGCCGCCACCGCCGAGCTCTCCGGCAGATCGCGAATCGCCCAGCGACCTCAGGCCCGCCGCCTCCGGGACCGGCAGCCAAGATCGCGGATGGCGCCAGCCGGTGCGCCCCCGGCGTCGCCGCCAGACGGTGGGTGCGCGCGGCTCGTCCCTACGCCATGGGCGTCATGGTCATGTAGATCGTCGCGCCGATCGTCACCACGGTGCCGATGCTGAGGAACGCCAGCTTGATCGAGTACTGGCGCAGGACCGACGACAGACCGCCAAAGAACAGGGCCAGCGTGAAGAAGACCGTCGCCAAGGTGTAGTTGTCGCCAAAGGTGTTGAAGCGCTGGCCGTCCTCAAACAGCTTGTTGCCTTTGATGACGAGCTGCTGGTACTTGTCGGAATTCGCGTGCTCATAGGCCTTGGACTCAAAGAACATTGGCTTCGCCAGCTTGTCGAGCTCCTTCTCCGTCTGCGCTTGCAGATCGGCCTCCTTCTTGTCGAGCGCTGCCAGCTGCTGGGTCGTCGCGCTGTTGGTGGCGAGGGCCGAGGCAACCGCCGCATCGTCTTCGATGTCGACGCCGAGCGCCGCCAGGGCTGTGTAGCGCTCTTCGTTGAGGACCTCCGCCTTGGCGTCGAGGTCGACCAGCGTCCGGGCGATGGCGAGCCGCTGGCTCGGCGGTGCGCCGGCCGTACGCTTGGTGTGCTGCTCGTCGGCCCACTTCAACGCCGCGACGAGGTGCCGACGCGACGCCTGCAGCTTGGCGATCTGCTTCTCCAGCGGCGCGCTCTCGCCGACGGCGAGCTCCTCTGCCAGCTCTTTGGCGAGGTCCTCCGGCGTCTGCGGCGCCTCTGTTGCTGGCTCCTCGCTGCCTTCCGCCGCCTCGGCAGCCGCTGGCGCCGCTGCGACCGGGGCGGCGGGCGCAGTGGGCGCGGCGGCAGCCGGCTCCCCTGGCTCAGCGTCATCGCCCGGCGCAGCGGCTGCCGGCTCGGCGGCGGCATCTGCGCTGGCGGGCGGAGCAGCGTCACCGGCGGCGGCGGCCTGCGCCTTGGCGACAGGAGCGGCCGCGATGGTGGACGCTTCGGCGGCGTTTCGTGCGGCGTCCGCCTTGACGCCCTCGAGCCAGACTGTGGTGTCAAAGGCCCGCTCCTGCACGCCGCGCAGCATCTCGCGGTTGGCGTCGCCCAGGGTGGTGATCGCCTGCGTGTAGGCAGTCGCTTGGTTGCCGCCCCAGAGCGACGACTCATACGCCGCGAAGGCGGTCAGCGCCGTCGTGACGCCGAGCATGATGGCGCCCGCGACGTCGAGCCGATAATCCCGCTGCTCGTTATCAGACATGATGGCTCCTCTCGCTGTCCTGCCACCGCGTCGCGCGCCGCGGCGATGAACCATCTGCGGGTCGCCGACGCCAGCAGGCCCGCGATGGCCGCAGACAGCGATCGACCCCGGCGACAAAAGACCCCGGCGTGGTTGTGCCGCCGTGTATCGGCCCAAACCCGAGACGCGGCTGCGGTTCGGCAGCCGCCGCGCACCCGCTGCCGTGGCGCCGGAGCCTATTGACGAGTCCGCGCAACGTCAATCAGAACCCGCCTCACCTTGCGGCGCTGTGAGAAAGTCGTCGGGCCTCGACCCGGTGCGTGCAGAAGCCGTGTCGGATGGCGTGCCCGGCCCAAGGCGGCCCTGCCTTGGAGCGAGCGTGCGCAATCCTCTGGCTGTTGGCGGCTAGATCTTCAACGCCCGCTTGAGGCCGTCGATGCTCATATCCGGCGGCTGGTACTGCGGGTTCATCGTCGCCCGGAAGCCATCGGCGCCAGCGTGGACGTGACCATTGGCGCCGATGCCCATGGACGCCAAGCACAGCGGATCCGGGCTGACGTCGTAGCGCCAGACCGTCTTCATGATCGAGAAGAGCCCGACGTCGATGCCGACCCGCACCTTGGCGAAGAACGTCAAGATCAGGTTCAACGCCGCGGTCAGGTCCGCCCGCACCGGCATGTCGAAGCTGAGGCCGTTGCGGTTGACGGTGATGGTCGGATCCGCCGACAGCGCCGCCTCCAGGTGCAGGTTGAGCGCCGCGCGCAGGCCGGCCTCGACAGCGACCACAGCCGCCGACACCGAGACCGAGCCCTCGATCCAGGCGTTGAGGTCGGCATACGCCGAGGTGCTCAGGTGGCCGGTGACGGCCAGGCTGGCGAACGAGGGCTCCATCAGGTCGCACTCGCCCGAGAGGACGATGTTGCTGATGGTCAGCGGCTTGATGCCGGCCTCCAGGCCGAAGCCAGCGCCGACGTTCACCTTCACTATCGGCGGCGTGTAGACGAGGAAGCTGCTGTCGAGCAACTTCATGTCCTTCTTGTAGGGATCGGCCTTGAACAGCTCGAAGGGCCCGGGGATGCGCACCGCACCCTTGAGCACGACGTGACCATCCTCGCGCAACGCGACACCGGCCTCACCTTCGATCTGTGGGCTGATCTTGACCCGGACCGAGCCCTCGCCGATGAACTTCTTGTCCTCGGTGATCTGGGCGTCCAGGCGGCCACGCATGCGCTCGTGCGGCTGGAACTCGAGCGTAGCGCTGCCGTAGATGGTCGGCTCGGCGTCGCCGCGGTCGATGAAATTCACCTGAATCGTGCCCTGGCCGAACTTCCCAGCGTCGATGCGCGCGCTGCCGGAGGCCGAGGCGAGCTTGTTCTTGACGACGCTGGCCTCAAGGCGACCGTCGCGGATCTTGGCCGGGCCGACGCCCCACTCCTTGATCTGCTGCACCGAGCCGCCGCCAGTGAACTCCTCGCGCTCGACGTCGAGCGTGCCTTGAATCTGACCGCGGGCGATATCCTTGAGCTCAATGCCGATCTTGCCGCCGAGCTGTGTCAGCTTGTTGTCGCGGACCGTGGCCGACGCCTCGCCGTGGGTGACGATGAGCTTGCCGCCAGCCAGCTCCTTGCGCTGGTTCAGCGCGATATTGGCCTGCCCGCTCAGGTTTTCGGGCGTGCTGCTCGGATCGATCTCGACGCGGCCCGTGCCCCAGCCAAAGACCTCGATCTCGGCCCAGCCGCCGAAGGTCGTCAGGTTGTTCTGCACGAAGTTGGCCAGCACCTCGCCACCCGTGAGCTGGGCGAAGCTGCCGATCTTTTGGGCCTTGGTGAGGCGAACGCCGGCCTGGCCGGTGAACTCTTCGAGCGTGCTGCTGCGCTCGATGCGGACCCAGCCCTCGCCGAGATCCTTGACCTCGCCGCGGGCCTCGCCCCAGACCTTCTTCAGCTCGTTGTGCTGCACTTGGGCGCCGAGGCTGCCACCGGTGAGCGCGAACTTTGCGCCGATCTCCTTGCGGACCGTGAGGTCGAACTGCGCCTCGCCGCTGATGTCGTCGGTCTTGCTGCCCTCGGTGATGGCGATGCGGCCCTGGCCCCAGCCCGCAATCTGCAGGTTGGCGACGCCGCCGAAGCTGTCGAGCTGGCTCTGCTCGACGCGCACCTTCAGCCAGCTGCCCTGCTGAATGGTGAGCGGATCGACCAGCTGCTTGTCGCGCAGCACCGTCAGCGAGCCAGCGCCCGAGATCGAGTCCAGGCTGGTCGCCTCGAAGTTGAGGTTGCCCTCCAGCCACTCGTCGTAGAGCACGTCGACGTTGCCGGCGAAGCGCGTCGGGCCTGACTGGTCGAAGTCGACGCGCAGGAAGCTGCCTTGGCCGAGCTCGATGCCGCCCTGGAAGGTCTTGCTCTGCACCACCTCGAGCTTGGCGACGCCGACGAACTGGTCGAGCGAGGCGCCCGTCTCGACGTCGCCGCTGCCGCGCAGCCAGCCGTCGTACTCGATGGCGAGCTGGCCGCCGACCTGCGTGATGTCGGTGCCGTCGAAGCTGGCGTGCAAGTTGCCGCCCTGCTTCAGCACGACCTTGTTGGCGACCGGCTTGTCCTTGAGCAGCCCCACCTGAACGTGGCCGCGAACGCTGTCGACGCCGCTGCCGGCCTCGACCTCGATGCTGCCGCCGTAGGTCTCCTGAATCTCGACCTTGGCGACGCCATGGAAATCCTGCAGGTCCGAGGCGACGAAGTTGGCCGCCATGCCGCTGCCCTGCTTGAGGGTGGCGCGGCCGATCTGCTTGTCCTGCGACAGCACGATCTGGCCGCTGCCGTTCAGCGAGTCGAGCGACGACTGGCCCTGAATCGCCACCTGACCGGTGATCCAGTCCTCGTAGGCGATCTGCAGCGTGCCGCCGATGGTCTTGACCTCGGAGGCCTGGATCTGAACGAGGCCGCCGCCGCCCTGCTTGAGCGTGACCTTGCTGCCGAACTGCTTGTCGGCCTGCACCGATGCGCTGCCCTGGCCGTAGAAGCTGTCCTTGGTCGTGCGCTCGTCGAGATCGAGCGAACCGGCCAGCCAGTTGTCGTAATTCCACAGCACGGTGCCGCGGAAGGCTCCGACCTCGTTGGCGTTGACGTCGACGCTGACGCCGCTGCCCGGGTCGATGCGCAGCTGGCCCCACTGCTTGGGCTGGGTGATGGCGCCATGCGCCTTGCCGCTGATGCTGTCGGGCGTGCTCCCAGGGCTGACGTCGATGACGCCCTCAAGCCAGTCCTCAAAGCGCCAGCGCACCAACCCCTGCACGCCGGTCAGCTCGTTGTTGGCGAGCGCGATCTCGGCGTTGCTGCCGTTCAGGAGCGAGATGCCCGAGCTGCCAAGGGCCTTGTCCTGCAGCAGCTGCATCTTCGCCGAGCCGGTGAGGCTGGTGAAGGTGGTGTTCTCCAGCGCCAACGTGCCGCGAAGCCACTGATCGTAGTCGAGGGCGACCCTGCCGTTGAAGCGGCTGTCGGCCATGTTCTTGGCCGAGTCGAACTCGAACTGCAGGCCACCGCCGGCGCGAAGCTCGACCTTGCTGCCGACCTGCTTGGGCTCCAGCAGCCTGGCCTCGGCGGCGCCGCGGTAGGGGCCGTCAAAGCCGCTCCCCGACGCCAGCTCGACCGAACCCTGCAGCCAACTCTCCAGCTGCCAGTTGACCCGACCGCCGAAGGTGCCCGGCTGGCTGTTCTCCACCTGCAGGCGCAGATCGCCGCCCGGCAGCAACTGCAGGCCACTGCCGACCTCCATCGGCGCGCTGAGGTGGGCGGTGGCGTCGCCCGAGATCGAGTCCAGCGTCGACGGGCGCAGGCGAATGCTGCCATCGAGCTTGGCCTTGCCGCCCTCGTACGCCCAGTTGGCCTGGCCAGCGAGGTCCTGGAACTGCGATCCGGCGAAGGTCGCGGTCAGGCTGCCGCCCTGCTTGAGCGTCAGGCCAGAGCTGCCGACCTGCTTGTCTTGCGCCAACATGGCGGTGACGTGGCCGCCGATGCTGCCGATCTTGCTGCCTGGGTCGATGTCGATGACGCCGTCGAGCCACTCCGCGTAGCGGAAGCGCGCGCGGCCAGAGATCGAGTCGACGCCTGCCGACGAGAACTGCGCCTTGACGCCGCCGCCGCCGAGCAGCTTGACGTCCTGGCCGATGTCCCAGTCGCGCAGGAGGCGACCTTCTACCTCGCCCTGCACCGAGTCTAGGCTGCTGGCGCCCTCCAGCGTCAGCGAGCCGCGCAACAGGTCCTGGTAGCGGACCTTGACCGTGCCGCCGAAGCGCTCGATGCCGCCGTTCTGCACCGTCACCTGGGCGCTGCCGCCCGGCTCCAGCGTGAAGTCGCCGCCCAGGGGCTTCTCGGCCACGACCTGCGCCGAAGCCTCGCCGGAGATCGACGTCAGATCGCTGGCCTGGACTGCGATCGCGCCCTCGAGCCACTCTTGGTAGCCCCACTTGACCTCGCCTGTGAGGCCGCCAAAGGTGTTGGCCTGCACCTCGACAGCGGCCCGGCTGCCGGCCCGGATACGGAAGCCGCCGTCGCCCAACGGCTTGTCGATGAGGACGTTGGCGTCGCCGTGCGCCGTCACCGCCTGCAGCGTGCTGCCTGGCTCTACCGCGACCGTGCCCTCGAGCCAGTCTTGGTAGCCGTAGTTCAAGTGGCCGTGGAAGGACGACGGCGCGCTGTTCTCGAAGACGACCGTCGGGCTGCCGCCGCTCTTGAGCTTAAAGCCACCGTCGCCAATGGGCTTCTCGGCGCGCAGATGAGCCGTCGCCTCGCCGCTGATCGCGGTCAGCGTGCTGCCGTCGTGCACCGTGACCCGGCCGGCGATCCAGTCCTGGTACTGCCAGTCGAGCTCTCCGCCAAAGGTGGTCGGCGCCGAGGAGGCCAGCTGTGTCCGGAGGTTGCCGCCGCTCTTCAGCACCAGGGCGTCGCCGGCTGGCTTGTCCTGCAACAGCCGCGCCTCTGCCACGCCCTGAATGCCTTGGAAGCTGCTGCCGGCACCGAGGGTCACCCGGCCGCCGAGCCAGTCCTGCCACTTCCAGGCGACGTCGCCCATCACGCCCTGGCCGGAGATGTCGGCGCCGGCGTCGAGTTCGATCAGCAGACCCGTGCCTGGCTGCAGCTCGAGGTCGTTGCCCACCTTCTTGTGCTGAACGATGCCCGCTTCGGCTGAGCCCTTGAGCGAGTCCAGCTTGCTCGGCTGCAAATGGACGGTGCCTGCCAGCCACTCGTCCCACCGCCATCCGAGGTCGCCGGCGACGGTGTCGAGGCTCGAATTCTGAATCTCGGCCTGGACATTGCCGCCTTGCTTCAGGGTCAGGTGTGTCCCAACCTGCTTCTCTTGCCGCAAGTTGGCCGAGATGCTGCCGTTGACGCTCTCCAGGTGCGAGAAGTCGGGCACCTCCAGCGATCCGCCGAGCCAGTCTTCGTAGAGCACGGTGACGTTGCCGGCCACGCCCTTGAAGTCGCTGCCCTCGAAGCGCGTCCGCAGGCTGCCGCCGCGCTCAAGCGCCATCTTCTCGCCGAGCGGCTTGCGCTCGCGCAGGGTGGCGCTGCCTTCGCCGCTGACGCTCTCCAGCGTGCTGCCGGACTCGACGTGGATGGCGCCTTCCAGCCACTGCTCGTACTGCCAGCCGAGGTCGCCGGTGAAGGACTGGAACGCCGAGCCGGCGAACGTCGCGGTCACTGAGCCGCCGGGCTTCAGGAACGCCTTGCTGCCCATCTCCTTGCGGGTCTGGGTCGTCGCCTGCACCTCGCCGTCGATCGACTCGATGGAGCCGCCCTGCAGCTGCGCCGCGCCGTCGATCCAGCCGCCGTAGACGATGCCCACCTGGCCTTGGAAGGCCGCGAGCTGCGCGCCGTCGAAGTCGGCCTCGAAGCTGCCGCCCTCCTTGATGCGTAGGTTCTCGTCGAGGAATCGCTCGATCGCCACCTTGCCGGTGACGCGGCCGCGCACGCTGTCGAGGTCGCCCGAAGAGAGCTCGACGCTGCCCTTGAGCCAGCCCAGGTCGCCGTACGACCAGTTCACGGAGCCGTGCAGGTCGCCGACCTCGTTGTTCTGCACCACGCCGCCGATCTTGCCGCCGGGCTCCAGGGCGAAGGAGGTGCCTGGCACCGCGTGGCGGGCGGTCAGCGCGCCCTCCACCTCGCCCGACACTTGGTCGAGCGTGCTGCCGGGCTGCAGCGAGATCGCGCCCGTCAGCTCGTCGTCGAACTTGAAGGCGACGTTGCCGTCCATCTGCGTCGGTGCGTTCTGGGCGAAGGTGGCGTGAATCGCCGACGGCGCCAGCAGCTGCAGCTTGCCGAGGTCGACCTGCTTCTGCAGCGTCGCCTGGGCCTCGCCGCTGATGTTCTGGAAGTTGCTATCGCCCTGCGCGACCTCGATGTTGCCCTGGATCTTGTCCTGCCAGGTAAAGCCGAGGTTGCCCCACGCCTTGTCTGCAACGTTATTTTGGAAGTGGAGCTGCGCCTCGCTGCCCGCCGACAAGGCGAAGCCCGCGCCGACATCGAGCTTGCGCGATAGGTTGCCGGTGGCGCCGCCGGTGAAGTCCGGGCCGGCGTCCGACGAGAAGTCGAGGCTGCCCTCGATCTCGATGTTTCCCTTGAGGTAGTCGCTGTAATTGTAGCCGAACTTGCCGCCCTCGAGCTGGATCGCGTTGGGCGAGGTCAGCTGGCCGTGGACGGAGCCTCCCTTGACGATGGTCAACTCGCCGCGGGTCTGCTCCAGGCTGATGGTGCCGGTGATGGCGCCGCTGACCTCGTTGAGGTTGGTCGCGCCGTCGACCGTCAGCTTGCCGACCAGGAACTCGGCATCGCCGCCGTAGCCGTACTCGAACGTGCCGCGCAGGCCCCGGATGTCGCCGTCCATATCGGCAGTGATGTTGCCGCCTTGGCGCAACGCCAGCTTCGAAGGCACCTTGGTGGCCGAGAGCATGCCGCCCTGCACCGTGCCCTTGAAGGCGGTGCCCTTCACCCCTTGAGCCTCGCCGCCACGGCCGACATGCAGGCTGGCCGTCGCGTCCGGCATGCCGAGCTCGGCGTTGACGGGGCCGCTGTAGGTGACCTCGCCGGCGGCGTCGAGCGCGACATCGAGCGCGCCGCCGGCCAACAGCTTCACCTGGCTCGGCGAGCCCTCGCTGTAGGTCTTGCCGGCGCCGGTGATGGTGCCAAGGCCGCTGCCGACGATGCGGTCGGGCGTGCCATCTGCGACCACGGCCTCGCCCTGAATCCAGTCGCTGAGCCGCCACGGAATGCGCCCCGTGAGCTTGGTCACGTCGCCGTTCTCGATCTGGGCGTCGAAGCTGCCACCCTGTCGCAGGTACACGTTGCCCTGGACGTGGTGCTCCTTCTTCAGGGTCGCCGTGGCCACGCCCGCCACGGTCGTCAGCGGCACCGGGCCCGGCACCACCAGCGAGCCAGCGAGCCAGTCGCCATAGCGCCATTGGAAGATCCCGGCGAAGGTCACCGGCTCGTTTCGCGTCATCTGGCCGGTGATGACGCCGCCCTTCTCGAGCACGAGGTTGGCGCCGATCGGCTTCTCGTCGAGCATCTTGGCGGTCATCTGGCCGGTGAACATCTCTGGAGACTGGTTGCCCTCGAGGTCGAGCTTGCCGCCGAGCCAAGCGGCGCCATCCGAGGCGACCTCCCAATTGATGCTGCCGCCGATGGCGCCGATGTTGCTGTTGGTCATGCTGGCGGTGATGCTGCCGCCTTCCTTGAGCGAGAAGTGGCCGCCCAATTCCTTGCCATCGATGACCGAGCCGCTCGTGACTGGACCCTGGATGGCGCGGAATTGCTGGGAGCCGCCGGCTTCCACCATGCCGCTGAGCCACTTGTCGCCTTGGCCGTAGTGGAAGGGGATGGTGCCCTTGATGTCCTGCGCTTGGTTGGCGAGGACGCTGACGGTCACGGCGCCGCCCTCGACCAAACGCAGCTGATCGGTGGCGTCGAAGGGGCCCTTGAGCCCGCCTTGCAGCTTGCCGTTGAAGCTCGAGGCCGACGAGGCACCCTCGATGGTCAGCGTGCCCTCGACGAACTCCTGCACGCGCGCCGCGGTGGAGCCGGCGAAGGTGGTCGGTGTGTTGTTGGCGAACGTGACCTGGAGGCCCTGCGAGGGCAGCAAGGTGATGCCGGGGTTGCCGTCGAGCGGCTTCTCGACCAGGACGCCGCCATCGGCGGTGCCGCTGATGCTGGCGAACGCCGTGCGCTGGCTGATGTCGAAGGTGCCGCCGAGCCAGTCTTGCAGCTTCCAGTTGAGCTCGCTGCCGGCCTCGTAGGCCAGCGGCTGCGTGCCGACGACGAGGTCGACTTTGGCGGTGCCGCCCTCTTGCAGCTTGAGGTCGCCGGTGGCGATGTCTGGCGTGCCCTTGAGGGTGCCCGTCGCCGTGCCGCTGATGCCGTCGAAGAAGCGCGAGCCGGCTTCGGCGGTGACGCTGCCTTCGAGCCAGGTGCCGTAGCGGAAGTTGGTCGGACCTGTGAAGTCGACGATATTCGAATTCTCGACCGTCACCGCCAGCCCGCCGCCCTCGCGCAGCGTCATGCCTGCTTGGCCGGTCAGCGCCTTCTCGGCGACGACCTTCAGCGTGCTGGCTCCCTCTAGCTGATTGAAGTCGAGCATCTCGCCCGACACGGTGGCCTGGCCTTCGGCGAAGCCGGCGAAGCGGAAGTCGACCGCGCCGCGGTACTGGTGCGGCTGTCCATCTTGCAGGATCACCGTCAGCGAGCCCTCGGCGCCAGGCAACAGCGTGATCTCCGAGCCATTGCCGAGCGGCTTCTCGCTCAGGATCTGCGCCGAGAGCTCACCGCTGAGCTGGTCCACGCCGACCGACGACACCGGCTCGGCGATGTTCGCCTTGCCACCCAACCACTCTTGGTACTTCCAGTTGATGCTGCCGCTGACGCCGCGGAAGAGCCCAGCGTCGAAGTGGCCGGTCAGGGCGCTGCCCGGCTGCCCCGTCAGCTCGCCGCCCGGCGCCTGCCCGATGGGGAACGGTGCCTTGACGTCGGCCGGACCAGTGCCGGTGATGAGGTTGAGCGCGGTCGTCGGCTCCGCCACGTTGACGGTGCCCGCAAAGCGCTCGTGCTCCCACTTGAGCGGGCCCTGGAAGGTGTCGAAGGCGGCGTCCTTGACCTCGAGCGTGAACTTGGTGGCCTCGTCGGCGACCAAACTGACGCCCTGGCCGATGCCCTCGCCCGCGGTCAGCCAAGCGGCGGCGGTGCCGTCGATGGTGGCGAAATTCTCGCGGGCGTCGAACGAGAGGTTGCCGGCGAACTGGTCGCGCATGCTGAACTTCATCTGGCCCTGGGCCGAGACGAGGCGCTTCTGCTGGACGTCGGCGTGGATCTCGCCCTGCTCGACCTTGATCTCGCCAAAGGCCAAGCCGGCCTTGAGCGCGGCCTTGCCTGAGCCGGTCAGCTGCTCCCACGGCGAGGTCGGCGCCAAGTCGAGCTTGCCGACGGCGGTGCCGGCGCGGAAGTCCATGTCGACGTGGCCGCCGGTGATCTTGACGTCGGTGCCGCGCACTTGGACGGTCGCCGCGCCCTTGCTCAGCGTGATCTCATCGAAGCTGTGCGCTGCCATCAGCGCCGAGGTCGCCGTGGCGTTGATGTTCTCTTTGGTGGTCCCCTGCTCCAACACCGCGGTACCGCGCATGAAGTCGGCGAGCTGGAACTCGACCTTGCCGGCGGTCGACGCCAGCGTGCTGCCCTGGACGCTGACCGTCAGCTGGCCGTCCCAGACCTTGACCGGCGAGCGGTCGATCGGCTGATTCAGCCCGCCCGACAAGGTCATGTCGACCTTGCGCGACTGCAGCTCGACGCCGCCGGTGAAGCTGCCAGCGAAGACGTCGTCGTAGACCGCCTGACCGTTGCCCTCGAGCCGCAGCAGCTTGGTGTCGGCGATGTTGCCGCTCAGACCAGCCTTCTCGAACACCACGGGCTCTAGCCGGTTCTGGCCGTTGCTCTCGAACACCGCCTCGCCGGAGATCTGCTTGCCCTCGCCGTCCCAGGTGATCGACGCTAGGCCTTCTCCGTTGGCCAGCGCCGAGACCGAGAGCGCGAGGTCGCCCTGGATCTTCAGCTGGGTGCTGGCCTCCAGCGTGCCGGTGAGCGCGCCCTTCTGCAGCCGCGCCGTGTCGCCGAGCGCGATGTCGGCGCTCTGTTGGATGGCGACGCTGCCGGCGAGCTGCTGCCCGTCGAGCCGCGCCGCCAGCTTGCCGGGCGAGAACGGCGCCACCTCGATGTCGAGGCTGCCCGAGGCCTTGGCGTTGCCCTGGCTGTCGACGTCGACCGTCAACTGGCCACCCTTGAGCCACTCCGCCAGCCGCTCGCCGCGCAGGTCGGCGACGCCCAGCGTGCCATGGGCGGTGACTCCCGAGGGCCCGACGCTGGCGTCGATGCGGGCGTCGATAAGGTCGCCGATCTTGAGGTTGGCGTCGTTGAACGTCGCCGTCATCTGGCCGGCCTGCGAGATCTGGATGTCGCGGCTATCGCTCGACAAAACGGTGCCTAGCTTGAGGCTGCCGGTGGTCTTGCCGCCCTTGAAGGCGCCCGACTCGGTGTCGAAGAAGAAGGTCGCGTTGGGGTTGATCGTCAGCCCCGGCACGCTGAGCGAGGGCAGGTTGACGAGCTTGTTTCGCTCGACCGGCGCCTTGGGCATGCTCACGGTGACGGTGCGGCCGCCGAGGCTGACCACGACCTTCTCCGGGAACGTGGGCCCGGCCTCCTGACTGCCGCTGCCACCCTCGTTGCGGTGGATAGCACGGCGCTCGCGGTCGGCCTCAAGCCCGTCGACGAGGCCGCCGTCGGCGATGCGCTGGGCCGCGGTCTTGGCGACTTTCTCGGCGCGGTCGGTCGGCGCAGAGATGCCGGAGCGCCCGCCTGGGCCGCCCTGGCGCTGCTGCACGACGTGGACCAGCTCCTCGTAGATGACCTGGTCGCGCGCGCCATCGGTCCAGGCGTCGGCCTCGCCAAGCACGATGTCTTCGCCCCGCGTGAAGGCCGCGGCGTCGACCGCGCCGGCGATCTCGCGGGCGCCAGGATCGCGGTGGACCTTGACGCCACCGAGCTGCGTGTTCAGCGCCTTCTCGGCCTTCTGCCGCAGGCCGCCGTCGACGGTCTCGCCCTCGCCGAGCAGCGCGTCGATGCGCTCGCCAGGGTTGGCGCGCAGATCGGCCAGCTGCTGGCCGCGCTTCTTCAGGTCGCCGACGTGCTCTTCGAGGTCGCTCGCCACCTGCCCGATGCCGCGGGCGTCCACGCCAGCCTGCTCGGCGATCTGACTGGCGCGGTCCATCGCCTCGCCGAGGCCGGCGTCGCCGAGCTCCTTGACCGGGTCGAACTTGGCGACCTGGCCGGCGTTCTCGATGGCGTCGACGCTGCTGGTGCTGCGGCCCTGGGGCGGGATCGCCGCCTCAATGCCTGCCAACTCGGCGGTCAGGCCGAAGAGCGGCGAGCTCGACTCGGTGGCGGCCAAGCGGCCTGCGAGCTTGTCGCCGGCGTCGACGGCCAGGCCGGGCAGGGCGCCCTCGGGCCCTTGTTGGGTCAGCGGCGCGGCTGCGCTGGCGGCGTCGAGCGCCGCCGGGACCGCGTTGGGGCCGCTGACCTCGACCTTGGCGTCGCCGAGCGCGGGCGCGCCGATC
>SXNM01000287.1 GCA_005777155.1 Pseudomonadota bacterium
CCACCGCCGCCACCGCCGCCACCGCCAGTCGATACCGACGGCGACGGCATCGTCGATCCAGACGACAAGTGCCCACAAGATCCTGAGGACAAAGACCAGTTTGCGGACGAGGACGGCTGCCCCGACCCAGACGACGACACCGACAAGCTCTGCGATCCCTCAGTGCCCGATCAGGGCAAGTCCGAGCAATACAAGGAGCGCTGCCGCGGCAAGGACCAATGCCCGCGCGAGCCGGAGACCTACAACACCCACCAAGATGACGACGGCTGCCCAGACATAGCCATCCAAGTGCAGAGCAACAAGATCGTCGTGCTGCAGGTCGTCAACTTCTACCTCGACGAGACGCGCATCAAAGAGGAGAGCATGCCGCTGCTCGACGAGGTCGTGACGGCGCTGCGGGAGCACAAAGAGATCAAAAAGATTCGCATCGAGGGCCACACCGACCTGCGCGCCGGCGCCGCCTACAACCTCAAGCTCTCCAAGGGACGCGCCAAGGCGGTCTTCGACTACCTCGTCGCACATGGCGTCGAGGCAACGCGCCTGCAGCACCAGGGCTACGGCTCGACAAAGCCGATTCATCGCAAGGCGAAGGACGAGAACGAGCACCTCGCCAATCGGCGCGTCGAGTTCAGCATCCTCGAGCGGGCGGAGTAAGAAGGTGCACAAGACGCTGGCACCGAGCAGCAGGCGCGATTCTCCCTGAGGCGCCCGCTGCTCGAGGCCGAGTGGCGCCTCATCGCAAGTCCAGCTGCGACCACGCTTGCCTTCCGGCACGAGCCGGTGTCCGCCATCGCGGCGGACCAGGCAGCCATGCGCCGGCGGCTCGAGCGATTGAGCTGCGCCCCCGGGCAGCCAAGTCCATACGAATGGACTGTGACTTGAGGTGCTTGGCATCGGCTCCCGCTGTCGTTGACGAGATGCGGAGCGGCTGGCGAGCTCTATCTCTCATCGGGGCAGCGACCCTCACGGGCCACGCTTATGGGGCCTCATGTCGCTTCCCTGCGCCAGCGCCTCCCTCGCAACCGCGGCCAACGGCGCGCAGTCGCCCCTGCGTTCAGCGCCGCACCAGCGTTCAGCGTCGCCACCAGTCGTGTCGTCGTTGGCGGCCACGCCCCACGCTGCGGCGCTCGTCGCGGCAGCGCCCCTCGGCCCCGGACTAGGCGCGCGCGGCATCGACGGCTGGTCTCGAGCCGCCGTGCTCGGCTGGTCGCTCGTCATCGCTGCCTGCAGCGGACCGGGAGGTCCGAGTGTCGACGCCGCCGCCGCTGCCGACGCCGAAGCTGACAGCGCTGGCGACTCCACGAGCGCCGACGCGGAACCGACCGTCAGCTGCCCAGGCCCGGTCGATTGCCCCTGCGCCGACGCCACCAGCTGCGATTCGGGCCTCTGCCTGCCGACGCTGAATGGCGGGCGCTGCACGACCTCCTGCGGCGACGGCCAGTGCCTAAAGGGCTGGAGCTGCCGAGGTATTATGGGCATCGGCGCCGACGGTCTGTCCATCTGCGTCCCCGACGCCGGCCTAGTCTGCCTGCCCTGCCAGGCGGACGCCGCCTGCCGGGCCGCCGGTCACGCCGGCGCGCGCTGCGTGCGCCATGGGACGGACGGAGGATTCTGTGGCCTTGCCTGCGTCGATGACGCCAGCTGTCCGCCACAGAGCGCCTGCCGCGACGCCATCGCCGTAGAGGGCGGGGCGTCGACCAAGCAGTGCGTCGCGGTGGACTCAGGCGGCGCTGAGGCGCTTTGCGGCTGTTCGGCGCTGGCGGTGGAGCGCCAGTCGGTCACGAGCTGCGAGGTCGAGGTCGCCGGCCCCGCCGGCAAGCGCCTCTGCGCTGGCACCCGCGTCTGCAATGCAGGCGGCACGCTGGGCCCCTGCCAGCCGTTGCAAGGTGCGGCGGCGTCTTGCCTGGACGTCGCCTGTCTCGACCCGATCACCAAGGCGCCGAGCGCGGCCGGCACCCCCTGCGACGATGGCCGCGCCTGCACGGTCGGCGACGCCTGCGCCGCCGGGCTGTGCCAGCCAGGCACGTCGGTCTGCCCGTGCGAGCCTGGGGTGGCGAGCTGCCCGCAAGCGAGCGTTGGCGCCAGCAACTTGTGCCGCGGCGCCGCGTTCTGCGCTCCGACGCCTGGCGCCGCGGTGCCCTACGCTTGCCTGCCGAACCCCGCGACGACCAAGGTCTGCGACGCCAGCCTCGACAGCGCCTGCCTGAAGAACGCTTGCCAGCCGCAGACTGGGGCCTGCGCCATGACGGCGACCGAGGCCACCGTCGAGCTCTGCGACCTGCCGGCTGGGCCTGCGGGGTCGCTAGCTTGCCGGCGTGAGGCGCTGCCGCCGGGTATCCCCCTGGCGTCGCCGGCGGTCTGCGACGACGGCCTCGCCTGCTCCTCCGGCGACACCTGCGCAAGCGGCGCCTGCAAGCCGGCGGATAAGAGCGCCTGTGCCTGCACCGCCAACAGCGACTGCATCGACGACGGCGATCTCTGCAACGGCACCTTGTATTGCGACAAAGCGGGCAAGGCCTGGAGCTGCGCCTTGAACCCCGCCACGGTCGTCTCCTGCGACGCCACCGGCGACACCGCTTGCAGCAAGACCATCTGCCAGAAGAAGACCGGCGCCTGCCAGGTGGTCGACCTCGCCGTCGGCGCGACTTGCAGCGACGACGTCGCCTGCACGGTCGGTGACATCTGCGACGGCAAAGGCAAATGCAATTCCGGCACCTGGACCTGCTGCAAGGGCGACGCCGACTGCGCCAAGGAGGAGGACGGCGACCTCTGCAACGGCACGCTGTTTTGCAACCTGCAGCTCGGCGCCTGCCAGCGTCGTCAACCCGGCGACGCTCGTCAGTTGCCCCTCGGTGGACGACGCGCCCTGCCGCAAGAACCTCTGTTCGGCCAAGACCGGCAAGTGCGCGCAGACCGCGGTGGCCAAAACCTTCGCCTGCGACGACGGCGAGCCCTGCACGGTCGGCGACGCCTGCGATGGCGCTGGGACTTGCAACGCTGGCGCCGGCGTCTGCGGCTGCAAGTCAGACGGCGACTGCAAGGCCTTCGACGATGGCGACGTCTGCAATGGCGGCTATCTCTGCGTCGGCGGCGCCTGCAAAGCCGTCGGCAAGGCGCTCGTCTGCCAAGACGGCGCGGTGTGTACCGCCGACTCCTGCGACAAAGCCAAGGGCTGCGTGTACTTGCCGATCAGCGCCACCTGCACCGACGGCGACGCCTGCACCGAGGGCGACGCCTGCGGTGGCGGTAGCTGCCAGCCGGGCAAGGTCGCCGCCTGCGATGACGCCAGCCCCTGCACCGACAGCGGCTGCGACAAGGCCAAAGGCTGCGTACACTTGCCCAACAGTGCGACCTGCACCGACGGCGACGTCTGTACGCTTGGCGACGCCTGCCAGGGCGGCGCGTGCAAGCCGGGCGGCGCGAGCCAGAATTGCGAGGATGGCAATTCCTGCACCTCCGATAGCTGCGACAAGGTCAAGGGCTGTACCCACAGCATGAATAGCGATCCGTGCAGCGACGGCGACGCCTGCACCGTCGGCGCGACGTGCGCGGCTGGGGTCTGCGACGCCAAGGTCAGCAAGCCCAACGACTGCAATGACGGCAAGGGCTGCACCGTCGATGCCTGCGACGCCGTCAAGGGCTGTGTCCACACCGCGGCCGCCGATGCCAGCGCCTGCGCCGAGCAAGCCCATGGCGCATGCCTCGCCGGCGCTTGCAAGGCGACCGTCTGCGGCATTGGCCTGCGGCCAGTGGTCGTCGACGATGACGGCAACAAGGTCTTTGCCTGCGAAGCCTTGGGACCGGTGTGGGGCCGGCGCGCCATCAGCCCGCAGGGCGTGTATGGGCCTGGGAGCCAGAACTTCGTCAAAGACCAAACGGCGGTGCTGGACGCCCAGACCGGGCTGGAGTGGAACCCGGGACCCAGCACAGCAATGAACTGGCCTGACGCCAAGAAGCACTGCGACGGCATCTACTTTGCCACCAAGCGTGACTGGCGGCTGCCCTCGGTGGCTGAGCTGGCGAGCCTCGTCGACTACTCGAAGCCACCGCAGGGCGGACCGTCGGTCATCGATCAGGCTCTCTTCTCGCTCGTGCAGCCGCTCGATTACTGGACCTCGACCCGCACCAACGGGGTGAAAGGCGAGGTCTATGTCGTCGGATTCAGTGGCGGCGACATCCTCTGGTCTCAGGAGTCCACAGCGAACCGGGTGCTCTGCGTGCGCGGCAGCGCCAAGGCCGCGGCGACCGACCGCTACCTCGTTCACGGCAGCGGGCAATCCGTTTTGGACCGCTGGACCAACCAGCGCTGGCGAGTAGCTACCCTGAAGGGCTCCTGGGACACCGTAGGCGCCTTTTGCAGCGGGGTCAGCCTCGACGGATCCGGACCCTATCGCCTGCCGTCGGTGCGTGAGCTGTACGGGCTGATGGAGCTCCGCGCGGTTCCGCCGCTCATCGACGCCTCGGCGTTCGGCGCGACACCAATCGACGCTTGGTACTGGAGCGGTTCGACCCACGCTGCAGTGTCCGACTTCGCGTGGCGCGTCGATTTCACGGAAGGCAAGGTCTTCAATGGACAACCGAAGCCGAGCCCCAACTTGTCGCGCTGCGTCACCGACCTGCCGAGCTGCAAGATCGACGCCGACTGTGCCGACGACGGAGATCCCTGCACCGTCCCCAGCTGCCTCAGCAGCGGCGCCTGCGACCACCAGCCGGCGTCCGGCGCTGCGTGCACGCTCGCCAGCGGCTGCCCCGGCCAATGCGACAAGGGCAGCTGCGCACCCACAGGCAAGGCCTTGCCGGCCGCGACGACGCTCGAGTTGGCCGAATCGACGACCATTCAGGCGTTGTCCCCTGACGACGCCGGAGGCGCGGCGCTCTGCGTCAACGGCTACACCGACCAGACCTCGACGACGACCAATTGGCTGCGACGCATCGACGCCCAGACCAAGGTGATCTGGCAAAAGGACCTCGGCAACAAGGGCCTCGGCCAGACCTGCGCTGTGCCGGCGATGCAAGCAGACGGCGGCGTGACCGCCCTCGGGCTCATCGGTGACCCCGGCAAGTTCGCGCTCGGCTTCTGGAAGTGGGACAGCAAGGGCAGCGCCTTGCTCAGCGCCAAGCCCCTGGGCCAAGCGATCTACGCCGTGTATGGCACGGCCAGCGTCGACGGCCTGTTGGCACTGGGCGGCAGCCATGCCTACGAGAGCGGCCAGCGTGCGCTCTTCGTTGTGGTCGACGCCGGCGGCGCCCCCGTGGTCTCGCACACGGCGTACCCGAGCGGCGCCAGCTTCGCCGAAGTCCGCGGCATGGCGCTGACGCCGACGGGCTGGCATGCGGCCGGCTATGCCCAGGTTGGCAGCGGTCCGCGCGGCGTCCTCACCATCGCCTCCAACCCAGGTGGCGCACCCAACGCCAAGCCCAAGCGGCTCCACTGGGCCGATGACGGTTGGTACGCCCACGCCGCCGCCGCGGCCCCAGACGGTGGAACGTTCATCGTCGTCGGCGACCCTGGCACCCAGCTCCTGCGCCGCCACGATGCAGACGGCACGCTGCGCTTCGAGCGAGCGTTGCCTGCAGGTGTCGCCGTCAAGAAGGCCACCTGGACTCCGGTGGGCTTGCTGCTCGCCGGCAGGATCCTCGGCGTCAAAAAGGCCCTTGTCGCCCGCGTCGACGCCAGCGGCGCCATCGTCTGGCAGCGCGCCGAGCCGTTCCCGACCGACGGCGCGCTGCTCGACATCGCTTGGACTGGCAAGGAGATTTGGGCCGTCGGCTACCAATTCGTCCCGGGCGGAGCCAGCCTTGGCTACCATCTGCGCCTCGACGCGTGGGGTCGGCAGGCGTGCTCCACCGGTGGCTGCGCCGACCAGGGAATCGTCGCCTGCGACGATGGCGACCCCTGCACCACCGATCGCTGCGACGGCGAAAGCGGCAAGTGCAGCTCCATCCCCTACGCCGACGCCACGCCTTGCGCCGTCGGCAAGGTCTGCGTCGCCGGCGCCTGCAAGGCTTCTTGCGGCAATGGTGCCATCGACGATGGCGAGGACTGCGACGACGGCGGCACGGCGCTAGGCGATGGCTGCGACGCCGTCTGTGCCTGGGAGCCCAACGCCGAGCGCGTGTATATCCCGCGTTCGACCTTGTTGATCGGCTGCAACGCCGTGCTCGACCAGCAATGCCAGGCCGACGAGCTGCCGCAGCATCAGGTCGCGCTGAGCCCCTATTGGATCGACCGCTACGAGCTCACCGTCGGCCGCTACAAGAGCTGCGCGCTCGCCGGGGCCTGCGCCAACAAGCCCGCAGGTACGGTCTCGCTGAACCAGACCACCCGGCCAGCCACGCACCTGAACTTCGCCGACGCCGTCAACGCCTGCGCCTTCGTGGTCCCCAAGGGCCGTCTTCCGACCGAGGCCGAGTGGGAGCTGGCGGCGCGGGGCAGCTGCGCCCACCATCCCGGCGTCGATTGCGCCAAGGCGATGCCCACCTATCCCTTTGGCAACTCCTGGAATGGCTGCGCCGGCGCGGTCGTCAGCGGTTGCGCTGGGCCATTGCCGGTGGGGTCGGCCGCAGTTGGCGCCTCGCCCTTTCAGCTCTACGATACGATTGGCAACGTCGACGAGTGGGTGAGCGACTGGTACGACCCTGACTACTACCAGGTCAGCGAGGCCAGCGATCCGAAGGGGCCCGCCAAGGCGAGCAACGGCAACCACGTCGCCCGCGGCGGCTCCTACACGTCGGCAGCCGCCGGCGTCCACGCCCGCGCCGCCGCCCGCGTCGGCCATCACAAGTCCGTGTCGTCGGACTCCATCGACTCGCTCGGCGTGCGCTGCGCGCTCAGCGCGGCCCCCTGCGGTGACGGCAAACGCGATCCCGGTGAGGACTGCGACGACGGCAACAACAAGGGCCAAGACGGCTGCCCCGGCGATTGCCGCCTACACTGAGCATCGCCGGGGGGACGCCTGCCGCTGAGGGCGCTCTCGGCCGGGCTTGGCTGCCTCTTCGTCGTGACCGACTCAGCCGGACGTCAGGCCGCTCAGTGCGAGCCCTTCTTCGGCCGCAGCGCCTTCTCGCCTGCCACCGCCTCATTCCACGTCGCCGGCGCAAAACCGTTGTCGACCTGGACCATCGTGATGCAGTCCGAGACCGGGCACACGATCTGGCAGAGGTTGCAGCCGACGCACTCGCTCTCGTCGATCACCGGCACGCGGGTGCCATCGGTGGCGGGGAAGATGCACTGGTGGGCGCCGTCGCGACAGGCGGCGACGCAGTCGTAGCAGCCGATGCACTTGCTGGCGTCGATCTTGGCGACCGTCTCGTAGTTGAGGTCGAGCGAGCCCCACTCGCTGTAGCCGGGGATCGCCTTGCCGACCATCTCGTCGATGGTGTGGAAGCCGTGGCTCGACATGTAGGTCTCAAGGCCCTCGATCATGTCCTCGACGATGCGGTAGCCCTTGAGCATGACCTCGGTGCAGACCTGCACGCTGGTGCTGCCGAGCAGGATGAACTCCACGGCGTCGCGCCAGGTCGCCACGCCGCCGATGCCCGAGATCGGGATGCGGAAATCGGGATCGCGCGCCAACTGCGCCACCATGTGCAGGGCGATCGGCTTGACCGCGGCGCCGCAGTAGCCGCCGTTGCTCGACTTGTCCTTGACCCGCGGGTAGGGCACGAAGTGGTCGATGTCGACGCCGATGATCGACTTGATGGTGTTGATCAGCGAGACCCCGTCGGCACCACCTCGCTGCGCCGCCCTGCCGTGCGGCAGGATGTCGCCGACATTGGGCGTCAGCTTGATCAGCACCGGCAGCCCTGGGCGGTACTTGTCAGCGTACTTGCGGGCCCAGCCGGTGATGCGCTCGTTGACCTTTGGCTCCTGGCCCACCGCTGAGCCCATGCCGCGCTCGCACATGCCGTGTGGGCAGCCGAAGTTCAGCTCAAGGCCGTCGGCGCCGGCGTCGACCGAGCGGGCGATGATGTCCTCCCACTCCTGTTCGGTCTCGACCATCAGGCTGACGATCACGGCATGTTTTGGGAATTTGCGCTTGACCTCGCGGATCTCGCGGAAGTTGCTCTCCAGCGGGCGATCGGTGATGAGCTCGATGTTGTTGAAGCCGATGTTGCGCTTGCCGCCGTAGTTCAGGCCGCCAAAGCGGCTGCTGACGTTTTGGATCGGCTGGCCGAGCGTCTTCCAGACCGCGCCGCCCCAGCCGGCCTCGAACGCGCGCTCGATCTGCGGCCCGGAGTTGGTCGGTGGCGCCGACGCCAGCCAAAATGGATTCGGCGAGATGATGCCGCCGCAATTGGTCGTCAGGTCGGGCTTGACCTTGGCGTCGCGGGCGCCGACCAGCCAGTGGCCGGCGTTGCTGTGATTGTGGTCGGCGCGGCTGCCGGCGGCCCCACTCACGCCCTGCGGCTTGCCATTGCTTCCGCTGCTATCGCTGCTGCTGCCGTTCATGGCGTTTCCCTCTCTCGGTGCCGGGCCAAAGCTCGAAGGCGGTGCGTGTCGAGCCGGCTCAGGCCGCGTCGCCGCGCAGGTAGTGGTCGATGGCGATCGCCGCGCGCTTGCCCTCGGCGACGGCGTTGACGACTTCCTTGCCGCCGTTGGCGCAGTCGCCGCCGGCGTACCAGCCCTTGCGGCCGGTGGCGCCGGTCTCGGCGTCGACGACGACGACGCCGCGCTCGACCGCCACGCCGCTGACGCCCTGGAGCATCGACGCCAGCTTGCCTTGGCCGATCGCCAGCAGCACCAGGTCGGTAGACAGCGCGAAGGTCTCGCCCGTCGGCCGCTTGTCGGCGCCCAGACGCGCGCAGTGGATCGATTGCACCCGGCCGGCGCCGAGGAAGGCCAGCGGCTGGCTGGCCCACGACGCGGTGATGCCCTCAGCCTTGGCCGCCTTCCACTCGTGGGCGTAGCCGCTCATGCCGGCCTCGCTGCCGCGGTACACCAGCGTCACATCTGGGATGCCGAGGCCCTTCAGCTCGCGCACGGCGTCGATGGCCGTGTTGCCGCCGCCGACCACCGCCGCCCGGCGCACCCAGGCGAGGTCGAGCTTGCCGGTCTTCATGCACTCGATGAAGTCGACCGCGCCGTGGACGCCGTCGAGGTCCTGGCCCGGCACGCCGAGCATGGAGTCCTCGCCGAGGCCGAAGCCGAGGAACACCGCGTCGTGGCGGGCCTCCAGCTCGGCGAAGGGGAGGTCACCCTCGGCGTCGCCGACGCCGACGCCGAGCTGAATGTCGATTCCGCCGATGCGCAGGACCCAGTCCAGCTCCTCCAACGCGGCGTCGCCTTTCATCTTGTAGGGCGCGACGCCCCAGGTGTTGAGGCCGCCGGCGACGTCGCGCTTGTCGTAGATCGTCGCACGGTGACCGCGGCGCCGCAGCTCGTGGGCGGCCGCGATGCTGGCGGGGCCGGCGCCGACCAAGCCGACGGACTTGCCGGTGTCGGCGCCCGCGGCGTAGTACTGCCAGTTCTCTTGCAGCGCGATGTCCGTAGCGTAGCGCTGCAGCTTGCCGATCTGAATCGGCGGCTGGCCGAGCTTGTTGTAGACGCAGTCGCCGACGCAGAGCACCTCGACCGGGCAGACCCGGGCACAGCTCATGCCGAGGATGTTGCTGTCGAAGATGGTGCGGCCGGCGCCCTCGACGTTGCCCGACGCGATCTTGCGGATGAATTGCGGGATGTCGATGCGGGTCGGGCACGCGCTCTGGCACGGCGGGTCGTCGCAGTAGAGACAGCGGCTGGCCTCGTTGACGGCCGCGGCCTCGTCGTAGGCCGTCTTGAAGTCCCGGAAAACCGCCTCGGCGCGATCGCCGGCGAGGGCGCCGCGTGGGGGTGCGGCCGGTGGGGTCGTGCTGGTCGCCATCGCTGCTCCTATTGCCGGGGATTGCGGCACGCGCAGGGAGCGCGAGTCTACTTCGACGCTGGGGAGTTGCCAAGGTGGGCGGCACCCGGGGGGTTGCGCCGGCCCCGAATGCGGGGAGCGAATTGTCCGCCCTGAACGCCGGCGGAGGCGTCACCAAGGCGCCGCCCGCCACCCTTGGCGCCGCGCGCGCGCCGCTGCAAGGGATGGTCGCAGCCCGCCGCCGCATCTCTTGCCTTCAGGGCACGGGACGACGCACCGGGTCGGCCTCCAATGGCCTCGCGGTGCCGAATCCAGGCGCAAAGCAGCCACCTTGCGCCGCCCCGACCCTACTTGCAGACGCCCTCAGCGCAGACCTTGCCTTCCGCGCACGCCACGCCGGTGAGCTTGACCGCCGAGCAACCTGAGCCGGCGACGCAGATGTCCGCGGTGCATGGGTTGGCGTCGTCGCAGACCTGGCCCGGCGCGCCGCAGCCGACAGCGTCACTGCAGCTCAGGTGGCCCCAGGCCGACATGCGCATCGCCACCACCGAGCCGACAGAAGCGCCAAGGGGGGACGCCGTCGCAGCAGCGATGAGGTCCCCCGAGACACTGTGCAGGCTATGCGGCAGCACGCGGGTCAGCGCCATGGGCGAATTGCGGCGCCAGAGCGGCTGTCCATTGGCGTTGTGGCCGCCCACGGAGAACCCCTGCGACGCCGACACCAGCGACGCGCCAGCCCAATAGATGACGCCGTCTACGCTCGCGATCGACTCCAGCGTCGCCGGTGGGTCTTTCGCAGGCGCGATCCACTCAAAGGCCGTCTCGCCCTTGTCGTCGAGGCCGAGCAGCCAGGGCGAGCGGATGGTGTTGTTGATCTGGACCGTACCGCCGGCCACCACGATGGTCGGCGAGACCGCCTTGGCGCCCACCAGCGCGCGGCCGGCGTGCGAGGTGTAGGTTTTGAACGACAAGGCCTTGCCCCCTTCGCTGACCCGCAGCGCGAAGCCGCGGTCGAGCGCGTTGGCGCTTGGTCCGGCGCTGCCGACGACGAAGCCGTCGAGCGTCGCCAGCTGGGCGAAGTCCCGCGTCGCCAAGGAGAGGCCGGGCTGAACGTGGTGCAGCGTCCAAATCGGCTTCACCAGGGCGTTCAGCCGGGTGAGCAAGGTCCCGCTGCCGGAGCCCTGGACGTCCGTGAGCAAGACGTGGCCGCCATCGATCTGGCGCACCACCAAGCGCGGCGTCACCACACATCCGACACAAGGAGTCGTCAACGAGACTTGAAGCAACGGCGCGGCGGCGAGCGTCGTGACCCGCCGGATGCAGAACACCGCGCTGCCTTTGCTGTCGCGACCAAGCCACTGCATCGCTGGTTTGGGATCCAGGGGGTCGGGGAGCAGGTCGGTTGTTTTCGCGATGGCCGTGCAGAGCTTGTCCTCGTTGGTCGGCGGGCCTTGCGCGCTGCCCGTGCCTGCGATGTCCAAGTTGTAGACCCTGGCGTCGCTGGCCGAGAAGAGCATTCCGCCCGAGCCGAGGCCAAGGAAGGCGGCGAAGCCATTGCCCGCCGCCGGCAGCGTGTGGACGTTGGCCCAGAACCGGCTTGGGCCGGCTTCGATGCAGCCATCGGTGGTGCAGCTGCCGATGGGCGTGCAGCCGCCATCGACGGTGCAGTACGGGGCACCGGCGTTCGACAGGCAGCCGAATTTGGCGTCGCAGACGTCGACGCTGCAGCTTGACTTGTCGTTACAGTCTCGACCCTTGAGCTCAGCGCAGGCGCCCGCCGCCTTGCACGACGTGTGGCCAAAGGCGTTGGATCGCACGAGCAGCGCCCGGCGCACGCCGTCCGGCATCAGCTGCGAGCCTACGGCCCAGATGCCGCCGAGCGTGGCGCCCGTGGTCGCGACGAGCGCGTGGCTACCGCCGGCGGTCGGAACCTGCAGCGGCGCCGACCGCACGACGTTGCCGGCGAGGTCGACGACGAGGATTTCAGCGACGCCAGCGCGCTCACCCACGGCGAAGATCCGCTCCTCGACGACGACCGAGTCCCGGACGATGAATCCCTTGTCGACGTCACGCAGCTTGTAGGGGTTGAACTTCTGCGCATCGATAAAAGCGAGCTGAAGCGAGATGTTCGGCGCCTGACCGCTGGACATCAGGATCGACGTCGTCGTGCCAACCGTCGGCGTCATCCGGCCAATGCCGAGGAGCTTGTCGACGCCGCCGAAGCCGCCCTCAGCGACCAATTCGCCGATCTGGCCGATCAGGACCCAGCTTGGACCGGCGCCGAAGAACCAATCGAAGGGTGACTTGACGTCGACAGCCACCGCAGCGAAGGCAGTGGTGGGCGCGAGCTGATGCCAGGTGCTCGTCAACGCGGCGGCGTTGGTGATTCGCACCTTGTAGGGGAGCAAGGCCGTCGAGGGTGTCTTGGGGTCATGTGGCTGAATCGCGACGGTGATCTTGTCCTTGGCGTAGCGCCGGGTCCCGATCACCCGCTCTTCATGGCCGCTCTGATGCCGAATGACCGTGGTCTTGGTGAGCTTCAGCCCGGGGCCGAAGGTCCGCGCCACGGTCGCAATCAGGCCCGTCGCGTCCACCTCTGTGCCCACAGCGAGCACGCCATCGTCCTCTATCTCGAAGACGCCCGCCACGCCGACGGCGTTGGAGGCTTGGTCGCTGGGCGACGTCGATTCGGCGTCGACGTTGCCGAGCTCGTCGGTGTGCACCATCCAGGGGCGCCTCGTCGCGTTGGCCCCGGCCTTCCAGCCGCCGGCGGTGATGGTGCCGTCGCTGTGCGCGAACACCGCCTGCAGCGCCTGCTGGCCAGTGGCCGGACCGAGGTACCGCGCGAACAAGATCGACACCAGGCCCATGGTACAGGCACCGCCTTTGCACACAGCGCCGAGCGTACAGGTCGCGCCGTCATCGCATGGCTTGCCGTCCGCCACCGCGATCGGGGCGCAGACATAGCCCACACCGCCGGGCTGGCCCTGGCAGACTGTCGAGAGGCAGGAGTCCTGCGGTTGGCTACAGATGACGGTGCCGCCAGCCACGCACGCGCCCGCTTTGTTGCAGACGTCGCCGACCGTGCAGCCATTGGCGTCGGCGTTGCAGAGCTGGCCGGAGCCGGCGAGGGTCGGGGCGGTGCACTGGCCGGTCTTGGCGTCGCAGCCCTCCGAGGTGCAGTCGCCGTCCACCTTGCAGGCGCAGGCGAAGGTCCCGGCGGCGCACGCACCGAGCTTGCAGGAGTCGCCTTTGGTGCAGCTGTCGCCGTCGTCGCAGGGCGCGCCGGAGGCGACGGCGGTCGCCGCGCAGAGGCCAGTCTTCTTCTGGCAGGCGTTCTTGAGGCAGGGGGGTGTCGTCGACCGAAGGGCACGTCACCAAGGTCGCCGGGTTGACCTCGCACTTGCCGTTGCTGCTGTTGCAGAACATGACGCCGTTGCAGAGATCGCCGTCGTCGAGTTTGACGCACTCGACGTCCTTGCTGCAGTCGCAGACCTTGGCGCCGGGCTTGCAGCTGGCGTCGTCGCAGGCGTCACCTTTGGTGCACGATTCGCCATCCTCACAGGCAAAGGGGCCGGGATCGGCGCTCGCGCCCTTGCTCGGCAGCGCAAATCCGCAGATCTGGACGCCGGCGAAGCTGGCGCAGGTCAGCGCTAGGGCAGCGCGCGGGTGGCTGACGCACTTGCCGGTCTTGGGCACGCAGACGTTTTTGCTGCAGGCGTTGTCGTCCACGGTCGGGCAGGCCACGACCGACGCCGGGTTGAGCTTGCAGGCGCCGTCGGTCTTGTCGCAGTAGAGGAGACCGTTGCAGAGGTCGCTGTCCTCTTTGCTGGCGCAGCTGGCGTCCGAAATACAAAAGCAGACGCTGGTCCCTGGCTTGCAGGTCTTGGCGAGGCAGAAGTCGCCGGACGTGCAGGGCTCGCCGTCGTCGCAAGGTACGCCCGTCGGCGCAGCTTGCGGGGTGCAGATGCCCGTCGCCGGCGTACACGTGGTGACGACGCAGGCGCTGTCCTTGGAGGTGTCGCAGGTGACGACGGTCGCCGGGTTGGTCTCGCAGGTGTGGCCATTGGGATCGCAGAAGGGCTTGCCGTTGCAGACGTTTTTGTCGTCCGGGCAGTCGAGGTCGCTCTCGCAGGCGCAGATGGTCTGACCCGGTTGGCAGCTTCCGCTGACGCAAGCGTCGCCGACGGTGCAGAGCGCGCCGTCGTCGCACGGCGTGCCATCGGGGCGGGCCAAGGGCGCGCAGGTGCCGTCCTTGGGCTTGCACTGGCTGGTCAGGCACGGGCCGTCGCCGGTGGTCGGGCAGACGACGGCGCTGCCTGGCTTGGTCGCGCAGACCTGGAGCGGGCTCGACGTGTCGCAGAAGCGCACGCCGTTGCAGAGATCGCCGTCGTCTGGGCAGTCGGCGTCGACTCGACAGCCGCACAGCCCAGGGCCAGGCACGCAGCTCCCCGCGACGCAGCGATCGCCGAAGGTGCAGGCGTCGCCGTCGTCGCAGCCGAGCCCGTTGGCGCGTGGCACTAGCGCGCAGCTGCCGTCCGCAGGGACGCAGGCGGCCGCCCGGCAGGCCTCGTCGGCGTCGTCGCTACAGCTGACGACGCTCGTCGAGTCGAGCGTGCAGCGCTTGGCCTTACCATCGCAGACGAACCGACCGTTGCAGGCGTCGAGGTCGTTGAAGGGCGCGCAGTCTAGGTCAGCCGCGCACGCGCCAGAGACGCTCGCCACCTGCGTCGGCTCAGTCGCGGGTTCGCCGCAACGCAACGCCACCGCGGATGCGACGAGCAGGAGCGCCGTTCTGACCCATGCGCTCCGCTCCGACGTCCATGGCAATCGGCGTGCGAGCGAGGGCCACCCCCAACCCCCCGCTTTCGGGGACGAGCAGCCCCCACCCAAGCGATTGGTCCCGCCACGGTCTACGATAGTCCGGCATCGCTTGCGCCACGGCTAGGACGGCTTGGTGTGAGTGGCGGCGGTCGGCTGCCAGACGCCCAGCCAGGCGGCGATCGCCCGCAGTCGTCCGCGGCCGCCGAGGCGCCGTCGCTCTCAGGCGCCTTCGTCCGCTGCGCCGGTGACAGACGATAGGCCGACTCTGGCCGCGGCCTCGTCGCCCGCAGCTGTCGCGACCATGGGCCGCAGCTCGCTGGCACCGTGACGGCGCAGGTATGCCGGCTCGACGCCGCAACATCTCGACAGCGCTGCACAAGACTGACAGGTCGAGGGAAAAATCCGCAGCTCAGCCTCAATGGCGGCGATGGCGTAGAAGCGATCGCCGCGGGCGTCGTCGAGGTAGTGGCTCTCGCCGAACCCGGAGCGCGACACGTCGAGGGCCTCGGCGTCGCCGTGGACGCAGTGCGGCAGGGCTTCGTAGCAGAGGCGGAGCCCGCACTCCTTGGCGGCCTCGGCGGCGCGGCGCAACTCGGACTGGACGGCGTCAAAGCGCAGGTCGATCCCGTCCCAGGACCCGCCCTTGCCGCCCAGCGACGGGAAGCAGACCTTGAGGGCCACGTCGTCGCCCCAGCGCCGGTGGCAGTCGCGCACCCAGTCGGCGACATGATCGACGTTGTGGCGGGTCAAGACGAGGTTGAGCAGGAGCCGGGCGCCGAGGGCGGCGAGGTGGTCGATGCCGGCCACGGTCTGGGCATGTCCGGCCTCTGTGTTGCCCGAGATGATCGCGCTGGCGGCGGGCAGGTGGCTGTGCAGGCTGACGATCGCGCGGTCTAGGCCCGTGGCCATGGCGCGGTCGGCGAAGGCGCGGTCGGCGAAGGCGCGGCCCTGCGTGTTGATGTCCCAGGTCAGGCCGCTGCGCGAGAAGCGCTCCACCACGTCCCAGAACCCAGGGTGGATGGTCGGCTCGCCGCCGGTGACGATGACGCGCCGGAAGCCCCATGCGACGACGCGCTCGACGCGCTCGAGCAGCGCCTCGGTCTCCACGCGCCACAGTGCCGGGTCGCCGGTGTTGCTGCACATGGGGCAGCGGTTGTTGCACAACTCTCCGAGACGAAAGAGCAACAACGACGACGACGTCACGGGCGCCGCGGCGGGCCCGCGCTTGCGCATCCACCGCTGCAGGGGCAGGCTGCCCATCGCGCGCTCCTCCTGTGGCGGCCTGCGGCCGTCTAGGCCACCCGCTCGCTCAGCGTCGCAGATTTGCCGGCATCGGGCGAGCGGCACGCCAACGCCGCGGCGGCAGCGCGGTCGAAAGGGGATGTGGGACGTGGCAGAAGCAAGCCAGGGCGGGGACGCGGGGCGAGGCAGCGGCGGCGGCGGTCGCAGCGGCGGC
>SXNM01000288.1 GCA_005777155.1 Pseudomonadota bacterium
CTACGGGCGCTGGGGCGCAGCAGCCTTGCGGCGGTCGAGGCCGAGCGGGCCCGCATCGCGCGCGACCTGCATGACGACCTCGGCCAGCTGCTGACGGCGCTGCGGCTGCAGATCGACGCCGCCATCGCCCGTGGCGACGCCTCGTCGTTGGCGGCCGCGCGGGCCCGCGTTGAGGAGGCCACCGACGGGCTGCGGCGCGTCGTCGCCGACCTGCGCCCGGCGGGCGTCGACGACGATGACATCGCCGCCACGTTGCAGGCGGCTTGCAGCCGGGCAGAGGTTGACCTCGGAATCATCGTCGGCTTTCGCGGCGAGGGCGACGCTGGCGCCGATCCTGTGGTCGCCGCCGCCCTGCTGCGGGTGCTGCGCGAGGCCTTGCACAACGCCGTTCGGCACGGCGCCGCCAGCGAGGTCTCGGTGCGCTTGCGCGCTGGCGTCGAAGGCTGGACGCTGGAGATCGCGGACGACGGCGGAGGGTTCGCGCCGTCGCAGGTGACGTTGGGTGGGCTCTTGGGGCTCCAGGAGCGGCTGGCTTTGCTCGGTGGCAGCCTGGACATTCGCAGCAGCGAGGGCGCGGGTGCCACGCTGCGCGCTCGTCTGCCGCGCGCGGAGGCGTCGTCATGAGCGCTGGGGCTGCGTGTGAGCCTGGCAGGGTGGTGCGGGTGGCGCTGGTCGACGACCACGCCGTGCTGCGCGACGGGTTGCGCGCCCTCTTCGCCGCCGCGCAGGACCTGCAGGTGGTCGGCGAAGCGGGCAGCCTCGCCGAGGCGCGGGCGCGCTTGGCCAGCTGGGGCGCCGACGTCATCACGCTCGACCTTGCCCTCGGAGACGGCGATGGCCTCGACTTGCTGACCGGCCTGCACGCCCCGCCGCCAGCGATCGTCGTGCTGACCATGGTCGACGCCCCTGCTACGGTCGATCGCGCCCTGCGGGCCGGCGTACGCGGCTGGGTGCAGAAGGGTCGCAGCAGCGAACGGCTCTTGGCCGCCGTGCGCGCCGTCGCCCGTGGCGAGGTCTGGCTCGACGAGGCTGTGGCCCCGCTGGTGCTGCGCGGCTACCTCGGCCAGGGCGCCTCGCCGGTCGACTGCCTCACGTCGCGCGAGCGCGAGATTGTCGCCTTGGTCGCCGCCGGGCTGACGAGCGACGACATCGGTCGCCGCCTCGGCGTCGCCGCCAAGACGGTGCAGAATCACCGCAGCCGTGTGCTCGAAAAGCTAGGCCTTCGCACCACAGCGGCCCTGGTGCGCTGGGCGATGGAGCAGGGCATCGCCTGAGCCGAGCCTCAGTCTGCGGCGACGACGGGCGCGGCGCGACGGGCGCCGATGCCCCAGACCAGCGCGCCGGCCGCCAGCGTCAGAGGCACCAGCGCCATGCCCATGCCGAGTGAGCCCGTGGCGTCGGCGATGGCGCCTACGATCGGCGGGCTGATGGCGTCGCCGAAGAGGTGGATCGCGAGGATCGACAGCGAGAACGCACGGGTCCGCAGCCGCGCCGGCACGCTGCTGACCAGCACGGCGTTGATCGGGCCGTTGTAGCACCAGAGCAAGAGCTGTGCCCCGGCCATCGCGGCGCCACTGGCGACCTTGCCCGGCACCCACAGCGCGACCACTGCCAGGGCGGCGGCGCCTGCCATGGTGACGGCAGAGAGCAAGAGGTAGGGAGAGGCCACACCGCGCCGCCGCAGCAGGTCGCCGAGCCAGCCGCCGAGCAAGGTGCCGCCGAGGCCTCCGATGACCGTTGCGGTGCCAACCAGCGAGCCAGCGGCGGCGAGATCGAGGCCGCGGTGGCGCACCAGAAAAGTCGGCGTCCAGTCGGCGAGCGCACCCGAGGCGAAGGTGACGAGCACGTACCCGCCGACGGCGTAGCACCAGACCGGCGTCCGCCGCAGCACCTCCAACGCCTCGCCCCACGTCGGCGCTTCCGGCTGCGGCGCTCCAGCGCCACTGCCCTCCTCGGCCGCGTCGAGGCCGCCCGGCCGCGCCTCGGGCACCCGCAGCACCAGCAGCGCCGCCAGCAGCCCTGGCAGCCCGACGGCGAGGAACGCGACGCGCCACCCATAGGCCTGGCCGAGCTGCCCGCCGAGCACGAAGCCCAGCGCCGCGCCGAGCGGGATCGCCACGTAGAACAGCGTCAGGGCGCGGTTGCGCCGCGCCTCCGGGTAGACGTCGGCGATCCAAGCCGGGCTCAGCGTGGCGTAGGCCGCCTCGCCGACCCCGACCAAGGCCCTGGCGAGGAGGAAGGTCCAAAACCCCGTAGCGTATGCGGCGGCGGCCGTCGCCAGCGACCACAGGGCCACGCCTGCCGCGATGACGACGCGACGCGGCACGCGGTCGGCCAAGGCGCCAAAGAGCGGGCTCGCCAGCATGTAGACCACGACGAACGCGGTGAGCGGCCAGGCGGTCTCGGCGTCGGTCAGGCCGAGATCGGTCTTGAAGAGGTCCTTGACGGCGCTCGGCACGTAGCGATCGACGTAGTTCAGCAGGTTCATCGCCGTCAGCACCAGCAGCGTGCGGGTGGCTGCCGGCGCCAGCGGCGGCGAAATGGTCCTAGAGGCGGCGGCGGACTGCGGATCGCTCATCGTCGGGCTCATGGCAGGTGACTGCTCCTTTGTCATCGGTGGCGGACGGTCAGCGCCTCGAGCCGCGCAAGTCGCGGCGCCGCGCCGAGCCAGCCGAAGCCGTCGCTGCCAAGCAGGGTGACCTCGCGGTGGATAACCACCCGCGCGCCTGCAGCCAGCGCTTTGGTCCGGGCGTCACGGCAGGCCGCGATCGGCCACTTGTCGCCGGCGTGGCCGTCGTCGAGGTAGCAGCGGACGCCCAGCACGATCCAGGTCTCCTCGCAAGCGCTCCTGTCGTCCACCTCCGAAAGGGAGATCAGGCGGTCACGGCGAAGCGGCGGCTGAAACAAGTAGTCCGGAAAGTCGCGGTGGACCCGGGCCTGCGCCGGTGCATCGCTGAGATCGAGCCGCGCGACGCAGACCGACTTGTCGGGCAGCGAGGCCAGCAGCTCTCGCACCAGCGACTCCTCCGTCGCCTCGTCGGTCGCCTGCAGCCGCGCCCGCGCCGAGGGCAGGGCAGAGGTCACGGCCCACGCGATGGCGAGCACCCACGTGGCGCGCCTCCCCGCTGGCGAAGCCAACGCAGCCCCAAGCGGCCCCGTGCCGCCGCGTCCGGCCGCCTGCCACAGGCCGACGGCGCCGAGCGATGCCACGAGGGTGACCCACAGTGCCGCTTGGGCGTGCAGGCGCGGCAGCGAGACGTCAGGCAGGTCGATGGCGTAGACGCCGGTCGCGATCGCGGAGACACAAAGGAGCCAGAGGCCGAGCCGCCTCGCTGGCGCCGGCAGCGTCATCAGGCCCAAGCACCCCGCCAGCCAGCCCACCGGATACAGCTCAGGGCGGAAGAGCGCCGACCCCCCGGCCATCACGCCGACGGCTCGCAGGAGCAGCGCTGGCGTCACGGGCGGCAGCGCGCCGGTCGCCACTTGCTCCGCGGTCATGCGCTGCATGTGGAGCAGGCTCGGCAGCGCCAGCGCGCAGAGGCACGCCGCAGCCAGGTAGAGCCAGGACCGTGGCAGCGCCGCCTGGCCGCCGTCTCCCGGACGCCCGATGAGCGGCGTCAGCGCCAGCAGCGGACCGAGCAGCAAGAGCTCGGGGCGAATCGTCGCCGCGAGCCCCAGTGCGACGACCGCCGCCGCGACATCGCCGGCCGCCCCGGCCTTGTCTTGGTTCGCGGTCGCGGCGCCGACTCGCAACCAGCCGATCGCCATCGCCAACCCGCCAAGGACGAGGATGCTCTCGCTGCGGGCGTCGACGATGGCCAGCGGCATCAGCGCGATCGCCGCCGCGGCGATGGGCACCGCCAAGCGCGCCCCGGAGAATCCGCGCAGCCCAAGCGCAAGGCAGGCCGGCAGCAGCAGCGATGTCAGCACCGCAGCGGCTGTGGTGAGCCCGATGATGGCGTTGTGGTCTGGCGCCACCCACACCATCAGCGCGCGGTGCGCCACTAGGCTGCCCGCTCCATAGCGCGGTACCGAGACGAAATCGGCCGCC
The DNA here is from genome assembly GCA_005777155.1 of Pseudomonadota bacterium. Lineage (GTDB taxonomy): Bacteria > Myxococcota_A > UBA9042 > UBA9042 > UBA9042 > SXNM01. Next base: position 4,052 of record SXNM01000288.1, read on the forward strand.
GCCTGCGTCAATTCGTAGCCCTTGTAGACCATGACCAGCTGCGGCGGCAGCGCCAAGCGCAATCCAGCGCCGAGCCCCACGGCCACAAGCACCAGCGGCCAGACGCCAGATCCAGCCTCGCGCAGCGCCGCCCACGACAAGCGCAGCGTCCGCGGCAGCTGGAGCAGCGCGAGCAGCCAGAGGAGCGCCACCCCGCCAACTTGGAGCAGATCGAGGCCATCGAGCCACGACACCTGCGCCAGGAGGTCGCGCGGCGGCGGACCAGCGGAGGCGAGCCAGTGGGAGACGCCGGCCGAGCCACGGTGCAGCCGGTTGTCAGTTTGGCCAAGCGCGATGGTCGGGGCCGCGACCGACGCCAGCGCGACGCCCATGGTGCGCCAGCGCGCCGTCCCGCCGCCTGCGCCTGAGGCCATGGCACACACCGCCGCCGCCCGGCGGGAGCTCACGGCGTGGCCGCGACGCCGCGACGGGCACGCCGCCAACGCCGCGCCAGCAGCAGCCCCGCCAGCAGCACCAAGCCGCCGCCGAGCCATGGCAGGCTGGTCTTCAGCAGCGCCTTGCGCTCCAGGCAGGCCCGCGGGCTGCTGGCCGCAGCGCATCCCTCTAGGTCTTGCAGCATATGCCGGACGCGGGCCTGCTTGCCTGGGTTGACCTCGGCGGTGCCCGTCGTGCGGTCGAGGTAGGCCTTCAGGTCGCGCGTCGACTGCGCCGGATCGCGATCGAGGTCGATGACGGCGCGACAATAGAGCACGTCGGGATCTTCGGCGCCGAGCGCGACGGCGCGGGCGATGAACGCCGAGGCGGTGGCGTCGTCGCCGAGGCGGTGGTGGTTCATCGCCCGGTAGATAAGGAGCCTGGCGATGCGGCCATGGCGCGCCTCTGCCTGCGCCAGCGCGCTGTCGCTGTCGCGCCAGTCGTCGCGGTAGTGCAGCAGGACGCCGAGCAAGAAGGCGTCGTCGGCCTGGCGAGCCGCGGCGCGCTCGTCCTTGGCCGCGGTCGCCGACTTTGCGGCCTCGACCCGGCGGCGCAGGGTCTCCAGCCACGCCTCCGGAGCCCGCACCACCGTGGCGATGTGGCTAATATCGACCAGCGCCGGCGCCTCGTGCGGACCGGCCTGCAGGGCACGATCGAGCAGGGCGAAGACCTCGTCCACCCGCTCTTGGCGCGCCCGCAGCCACGCCAGCTCGCGCACCACCTCGCCGTCGTTAGGGCGCGCCTTGGCCCCGCGCTCCAGCAGCGCCTCGAAGGCCTCCAGCCGGCCTGTGCGACGCATAGCCGCGGCCAGCGGTGGATAGATCGCCGCGCACGCTGGGTGGTCGCGGGTGAGCTGGTCGCCGCGCTTCAGCAGCAGGTCGTCGCGGCGCAGCACAGCGTCCCGCTCGAGCAACGCAGCCGCCGCGCAGCCATCGGCGCCACCATGGGTCGCCAGGGCCAGGGCGTCGTCGTCGCGGTCCTGCAAAGCCAGGGCCAGCACCCGCAGGGCGTGGATCCCGGCGTCGCGCGCGCCCGCCTGTCCCGTGCCGAGACCGCCAGCCGCTCCCGCCGTCGGCGGCGATGTCAGCTTCTGTTCGCTGTCGAGCTGCACCAGCTTCGCGGTCAACAGCGTCGCCGCCGCCGCCGCCTGTCCCTCTGCCCGCAGCAGCAGCGCGTGCCGCAACTGCAGCCACACGGGGCAGTCGCTCGCGCACTCGGTCGCGAGCCGCTGCAGCACCTCGCGGCGCGTGGTCTCGCGGCCGTGCGCGGCCCGGCGCTCCAACTGCAGCGCGAGGCCGACGGCGTCTGCGAGCGACTCGCGCTGGGTCTTCCTCGGCTCGGTCGCGCCAGGGACTGGCTTGGCCGCTGCGCCCACCGGCGGCGTGGCGACCTCTTCCCAGCGCATCGGCACCTGCGCGGCGTGCAGGCGGGCGTCGATCGTCGCCGCGTCAGGCAGCCCAGCGCCAGGAACGCCTTCCCAGGTCGCCCGCAGTCGGCCATCGTCGCCGCGTTCCAAGCGCAGCGACGGCGCCGCGGAGTCACCAGTCGGCGCTTCGGCGGTCGCCGCGCCGCCCTTTCCGGGTTCCGGCTTCGACGCCGGCAGCTTGACCGTAATGGTCGCCGCCTCGATACGAATCTCCGGATCGGCGACCTCGGGCAGCGCCGCCCGTACCACCTGCTCGACCTGCGATTCCTGGCCCGGCGGCAGCACCCACGTCGCCGACGCCAAGGCTGGGTAGACGGCGCAATACAGCGCCAGCGCGGCGCCAACCAGGGCCCGGCTCATCGCCGCCCGTCGCGACCGCGCTGCAACATCAGGCGTCGTCCCAGATCTCAAGCAGATCGTACACCCCGCCGCCGTTGAACGTGTTGGCCACACCCTGCGAGCGCAGCCACTCCGTAGCGCGACCGCTGCGACCGCCCGAACGGCAGTAAACGACGACCGTATCGCCTTTTGCAACATGCTCGAACGCCACGATCGGCAACGTATGCAGCGGCACGTTGACCGCGCCCGGCACAGCGCCCTCGGCGAACTCCTCCACCGTGCGGACGTCGATCAGCTTCGCGCCCTGATTGACCAGCTCTTGCGCGCGCTCGGGCGCGACATCCCAATCGCTCATCACTCACCTCCCGATCTTGCTCCCGATCTTGACTGTCCTTGACCCCAACCGTCCAGGCGTCGCCCCGCGCACCTCGGCCCCGCCGGCGTCCGCCGCCCACGGCTCACGCGGCGCCCTTCGGCGTCGGCGCAGCTACAGGCCGCCGATCACCACCTCTTCGAGCGGTCGGCGCGTTCTGGGCGCCAGCTCACGTCGCTGGAGATCCTCGGGCAGCGCGTCTGGGTCGCCTGGGTAGCCCACTGACCAGACCGTCACGATGTCCAGCGACTCCGGGATCGCCAGCGAGGTCCGTAGCCTGTCGGCGACGAAGCCCGCCATCGGGTGGCTGTGGAGGCCGACAGCGTGCGCCTGCAGCGCCATGCTGAGGCCGGCGGCGCCTACGTCGTGGCGCGCCCAGTCGTTGCGTTGGCCCGCCGCGCGACCGCTCTCAAAAGTCGACTGGGCGAGGGTGACGACGAGGGCCGCCGCCCTCTCGCACCAGCGCTGATTTCCGGGCTCCAGACCGTCGAAGATCGCCTGCCAGCGCGCTTGGTTCGCGGCATCGGCGCCGCGTCGGCCTGCGATGAACCGCCACGGCTGCACGTTGCCCGACGAAGGCGCCCAGATGGCGGCCTCGAGCAAGCCGCGCATCGTCCGACCATCGATGGTCCGCTGGCCGTCGAAGGCGCGCGCGCTCCAGCGACCGGCGAGCAAGGGGTGTAGGGGCACACTGCTTGGAGCTGGATTCTCCATGGGACGCCTCGGTCGTGCGCGCTTGGCACTGCAGCGGGCAAAGCGCGTCGAGGCGCCGCTCCACCGCTCGAGCGCACGGTAGCCTGAGGCCACGCTTGCCGCCAGGGCAGCGGGTGACCATGATCGCCGCGAGCTGTCGCCGTCGCCGCGGTGGCAGGACGCCTGGAGCGGCCCATGTCGATTGACCTGAATGATGTCTTGGTGTTCGCGCGCGTCTATGAGGCCGGCAGCTTCACCGACGCGGCTCGAGCCCTCGGCGCCCCCAAGTCGACCATCAGCCGGAGGGTCGCCGCGCTCGAAGAGCGGCTCGGCGCTCGCTTGATTGAGCGGACCACACGGAAATTTCGCCCGACCGAGGCCGGCACGCTGCTGTACGAGCGCGCCCGACGCATCGCGCTGGCGCTCGACGAGGCAGAGGCGGCGGTCGCAGAGCTGCACGATCGCCCCAAAGGCACGCTGCGGCTGACGGCCCCGGTCGACTTCGGCAGCGCTTGGCTGCCCGCGATGTTGGCGGACTTCGTTCGGCAGTACCCAGAGGTCCGCGTCGACGTCGAGCTGAGCAACCGCTACGTCGACCTGTTGGCCGAGGGATTCGACCTCGCCATCCGCGCAGGGCAGCTCGAAGACTCCTCGCTCATCGCGCGGCGGCTCGGCAAGAACCGCCTCCGACTGTACGCCGCGCCGAGCTACTTCGCGGACCGATCGGAGCCCTTGCAGCCCGAGGAGCTAGCGGATCACCAGCTCGTGTTGTTTCGGGCGCCGCGCTTCCAAGCGACCTTGACGCTCAGCCGCGGCGCCGAGGTGCGGACGCTGGAGGCGACGTCGCGCATCTCGGTTCATGATTTTACGCTACTGCGCGGGCTGCTGATCGCTGGCACTGGCATCGGCGTCCTGCCCGACGTGGCCGGCGGCGTCGAGGTCAAGTCCGGGCGCCTGCGGCTTGTGCTGCCAGAGTGGTGCCTCGGTGAAGGCGTGATCTCAGCCGTCTATCCGTCCTCGCGGCACCTGTCTGCCTCGCTGCGCGCCTTCCTCGACCATCTGACGTCGCAGCTGTCGCCACCGCCCTGGCATGAGGAGGGCAGCGACGGTGCCACGCCATCGCCGGCGAGCGCGGTGCACCTCGGCGCCAAGGGTTAGCGTCGCCGGGCTATTTCTGCTTTCGCGTCAGCCACGGGCTGCTGTCTGGGTAGCCCGGCGGAGCCGCCTCGCCGCGCGCCAGGACGAGGATCTCCTGGGCGCGGGGCTGGTCGGGCTTGCCCGCCGATCGCACCAGCACCATCCCGAACGCTACGTCCTGACACTGCGGGCCGGCGACTACCGCCACAGTCGGCGGCGCCGGCGTCTCCATGCGCTCGACCAGCATGCCGCGCGCCTTGCCGTAGATGCCCTGGTAGAAGGCGTGGAGGTCGTCGAGACGCGCCTCTACGCCGTAGCGGGCGCAGCTGTCGTCGGCCGAGACCTCCTCCGCCAGTGGCGGGAGCGCCGCGCCAAATCGCGCGATATCAGGAGATTTCTGCGCCATGTCTTCTCCCGGCTATCCCTGGGCGGTCAAGGCGTCATCGTCGCGCACCGGCACCCGCAGCGCGTCGGCTCGGGCCCGCGACAACTCAAGCTGTCGCGACTCCTCCGGCTCGAAGTGGCGGCGGCAGCGGGCCTCGTAGCGCTCGGCGCTGCCGATCTCGACCGTGTGGCTGGTCCCGGCGATCTTCTGCGAGAAGGACGCTGCAGCGCCGCAGACCATGCACACCGCCTGGCTCTTGGTCACCGACTCGGCGACTGCCAACAGCGCGGGCATCGGGGTGAAGGGCCGGCCACGCCAATCGAGATCGAGTCCGGCGACGATCACCCGGGCGCCTCGCGCCGCCAGTTGGTCGCAGACGTCGACCAAGCAGTCGTCGAAAAACTGCGCTTCATCGATGCCGACCACCTCGGTGCGGGCGTGCGTCGCCCCGAGGATTGCCGCGGCGGTTGCCACTGGCGTCGCAGACAGGCGGGTGTCGGAGTGACTGACGACCTCATCATCGGCGTATCGGCTATCGACCACGGGCTTGAAGACTTGGACCCGCTGGCGGGCGATGATCGCGCGCCGCAGACGGCGGATCAATTCCTCCGATTTGCCCGAGAACATGGGCCCACAGATCACTTCGATGCGCCCACCGCCGAGCCCGCCCCAGACCACGTTCACCCCCGCTTGGCCGTCGCCTCGGGACCGCGATGGGTCGCTGCGTCTGCCCCGCTCTGAGGCTACGGAGGTGGCCGCGATCTGGCAATCGCCGCGCATGGTCTGGCAGGCTCTGGCCCGCGAAGCCGGGCGGCAGAGGAGCGCGAATGCAGGGCGAGGGTGAGGCGATGGCCGCGGTCCGGTGGGCGCAGCCGGACGGCGGAGGGGCGAAGCGGCGCCTCCGGGCCGTGATCGCCAGCGCGCTCCCCTCCATCGCGGCGCGTCGACGGACCGCCCATGAACGCCGCTTTTTCGCGTCGTTGATGCCCGCCGCCGGCCTCGCGTTCGACGTCGGCGCCTGCCAGGGCCGCTTTACGCAGCGCCTGTTGGAGCGCGGCCGCGTCGTCGCCTTGGAGCCTGATCCGACCCTCGCCGCCAGCCTGAGCGCGCGACTTGGAGGCCACCCGGGCCTCTGCGTGGTCGCCGCTGCGGTCGGCGCAGGCGACGGGGAAGCCGAGCTGTCGCGCAGCGTCCACCCGGCCAATGGCACGCTGTCGCCGCAGTTCCGCCTCGCCTTTGAGGCTGAGGGCGGCTTGGCGGGGGCCGGCGGCGTGGTCTACCGGGAGCGTGTTCCGGTGCGGCTGGTGACCCTCGAGACGCTGATCGCGACCTACGGCCTGCCGGACTACGTCAAGATCGACGTCGAGGGCTTCGAGGCCGAGGTGTTGGCAGGCCTCCAAAGCCCGGTCGCGGCGCTCTCGTTTGAGGTCAACGCGCCGCTCGTCGAGGTCGCCCAGGCCGCGCTGTCGAGGCTTGGGGCGCTGGCGGGCTATGAGTGCGCGTTCTCGCCGTGGGAGGAGCTTTCGCCGCGCCTGCCCTACCTAGACCCGGCCGCGTTGTCGGCGCGCTTGCCCGACCTCTGCCGCCGTGGCGCCGCCCTGACCGGCGACGTAATCTGTCGGCGACGCAGCTGAGGCGGTCTCGTCCGCCGCGTGGCTACAGCAGGAAGAGATGGCAAGCGGCGATGGCGGCGACAGCTCCAGCGGCGTCGGCGCACAGGCCCGCTGCCAGGGCCCAGCGGCCGCGGCGGACTCCCACCGAGCCGAAGTAGACGGCCAAGATGTAGAACGTCGTGTCTGTGGAGCCGGCGAGGGTCACAGCCTGTAGGCCAATCGCGGAGTCCGGGCCGTGGCGGGCCAGCAGCTCGCTGCAGACCCCGAAGGCGCCAGAGCCCGACAGCGGGCGGAGCAGCGCAACCGGCAGCACCTCGGGCTCGACGCCGAGCGGACGCAGCAGCGGGCCAACGAAGGTCACGAGGCCTTCGACCGCGCCAGAAGCGCGCAGCATCGCCACCATCGCCAAGATCCCCACCAGGGGCGCCACGATGCCCAAGATGGCCTGGAGGCCCTGGCGGCCGCCAGCGAGGAACGCTTCATATACCGGGACCTTGCGCCAGAGGCCGACGACGATGATGCCGGAGATCAGCGCCGGCAGCAGCCAACTGGTGAAGCCGTCACCCACCACGAGCGTCGCCACAATCATCGCCAGCAACGCTGCGAGCACGATGGGCGCCCGATAGCGCGATTCGGCGCCCTCGGTCGCTACAGCGTCTCCGGCAGCCAACGTGGCCGTCGGCGTCGGGGTCGCGGCGGTGGCGGCGCCATCGAGGGATTCGCGATCGGCCGCGGCGGGAGGCGGCGTCGCTGGCGCTGGCCCCGACGTGGCCTCTATCAGCGTCTCCTCGACCACGATCGGCGCCGGCGACCAGCGCCGGCGCAGCACCATGGACGCTAGAATCGCCACGGCCGTCGAGGTCCCGGTAGCGAGCCAGACCGCTGGCAAGATCGCAGCCGGATCGCGCGCGCCGTGGGTCGCCCTCAAGGCCAGCAGATCGGTGGGCAACAAGGCGAGGCCGCTGGTGTTGATGGCGAGGAACATGCACATGGCGTTGCTTGCGACGTCGCCGTGGGGCGAGAGCTGACGGAGCCGCTGCATCGCCTGCAAGCCAAAAGGTGTCGCGGCGTTGCCGAGGCCGAGCAGGTTGGCCGAGAAGTTGAGGACGATGGCGCCGAGCGCGGCGTCGTCGCCAGCGACCTCTGGGAGGAGGCGCCGCAGCACGGGACGCAGCGCGTGCGCCAGCCAACGCAGGCCACCCGCGCGCTCGACGATCGCTAGCAGGCCGGTGAAGAACACCAAGGCGCCGCAGAGGCCGATGGCGACCTCTGCCGCCTTGCGCGCCCCGTCGAGCGCTGCGCGGCCCACCGCGGCGCCGTCGACGCCGCCTAGCGCCGCCGTCGCCACCGCGCAGAGGATCAGGAGCGCGAACGCGGTGTTCAACCGGCACCCCCAGGCTCGACCGCCGCGCCCGTCGTCACGCCGTCGCCACCATCCCCGGCCCGAGCGACCAAGGCCTCCGCGATGGACAGCGCCATCACCGCCGCCTCCGCCGAGAGCAGCGCCGTGCCCTCCGCGGTGTCGTCGAGCGCCGCCTGTAGCAGCGCGGCGTCGGCGCTGAGCGTCGGGAGCGGTAGCGGTCGCGCCACCTCATCAGCCTGCGCGCGCAGGGTCGCCGTCGCCTCGCCAGCGCTCAGCCGGCACGTCGCCTCCAGGTGGCCCGATCGCAGGCGGAGCGTCCGCGTGCTCGCCGACGCCGCGGTGTGGAGTTGCAGCCCGACGAACCCTCCGAAGAGCTCCAACTCGGCGCGCAAAGTGGAGCCATCGTCACTCCAGTACGCTTGTAGCACCGCGCGGTGGGCCACGAGCGCGGCGCCGACCTCGCCCTCCGCGACCGCGGGCGTCTGGTTCAGAAGCGGCACTGACGTCGATGGACCCGTGATCGCCCGCGCCCACGCCCAGGCCACCGCGAGATCGTGGACCAGGAGATCGATTACGGCAGCTGTCTGCGCCGCCGCTGCGACCGGCCGCGGCGGCTCCGCCCTCTCGACCTCGATGCGCCAGCCGACACGTTCGCCCACAGGTTGTCGCCGCAACGCCCCGAGCCATGCGTCGGCCGCCGCCCGCGTCGCTGGGTCGAAGCCGCTGGTGTGGGCCACCCGCAGCTGCGCCGCTGGGTTCGGTGTCTGCGCCAGCAAGGCCGCAGCGTCCGCCGCGTCGGCCGCGAGCGGCTTCTCGATGAGCACCCGCAACCCTGCCGACAACAGCGGGGCGGCGACCGTGGCGTGCTGACCGGTCGGCACGGCGACCACGACAAGCGCCGCGCCGGCTGCTCGCAGCGCGTCGGGCAGCGACGCTGCCGGCTCGGCGTCGACGGCGACGACCCCCTCGGGCACACGCAGGCGATCGGCCGCCCCGCGCACGACGGCCAGCCGGCGCATGCCGAGCGCCTGGGCCGCCTGCAGGTGGCGGAGCCCCATCGGCCCGAGCCCGATGACCGCCACCGCCTTCGGCTGTGCCCGAAGCTCGCCGACACCATGCGCCGCGGCGTACTCGGCCCGGACGCCGAAGCAGCGAGGCTCTAGGGCGCAGTGGCCGCAGATGGACGCCGGCTTGACGCAGCCCTCGGACTCGCCGAGGCGCCCTGCTGTCGGCACCTGCCGCAGCGCACGTGGATCGAGCACCGTCAGCTCGGGATCGAGGACGCAGAGGGCAAAGCCACACGGATGGGCGAGGTCCAGCACGGTGACGCCGCGCTCGCGTGCCCTCGCGAGGCCGGCGCGGACCGCAGGCGCCAGGGCCGACAGCATGGGCAGCACATCGGGATCGAGCGGACCGCGGTCGATGGCGCTCGCCACCGCCAGCGTCAGCTGAATGCCCGCCTGGCCTGGCGCGGGCACGAAGCGGTCGGCGCAGAGGTCAATGAAGTCTGACAGTCCCGCCACATTGACCCGATTGAGCACGTGGTTGACCACTACTCCGACGCCGGCAGCCAACAGCGCCTTCACCCCGGCCAGCGTCCGCACGAAGGTGCCAGGCGCGCCCGTAATAGCGTCGGAGGTCGCGGCGTCATGGCCGTGCAGCGAGACCAGCGCCTCGGTCAGCCCAGCCGACCGCAGCCGCAACGCCAAGTCGCCCTCGGCGAGCCGGACCGCGTTGGTCTGCAGCTGGACCCGCCCGGCACCGGCCTCCCGCGCCGCCGCACGCAGCGCCGGCAGATCAGCGCGCAGCGTCGGCTCGCCACCGGTGAACGTGATGGTCTCGGCGCTTGGGTCGGGGCTTGCCGCCAGCGCCGAGGCGATCGCCGCGACGACCGCCTCAGCGGGCATCTCCCCCGCCTCGAAGTCGACCCAGCAGAAGCGACAGCGCTGGTTGCAGGCGTGGTTGATGCGCAGGACGTGCTCGCGCCGCCGCGCCGTGGTGGCCGAGCCGTCTCTGACGTCGACGCGGTCGGTGCGTACGCCGTGGCGCGTACGCTCTTGGACGCCAGCCCAGAGCGCGCGACGCTCGTCGGTCAGGGGCGAGATCACCGCCGCCCCCAAGGCCGCGGCAAGACTCCGCTCGACGCCGTCGCAGCGCTCTCGCAGCGCGCAGACGGCGCAGCCGGGCAGCTGGACGAAGCGCGCGCCATCGCCGACGCGGCCGCCTCGCAACAGGCCCGCCAGCGGCCGAGGCCGCTCGAAGGCGCAGGGGTGGAAGCCTCGCGAGGGATCGGCGCGCAGCGCGATGCCTGCCGCCTGCAGCGCCGTCGCCGCCCTTTGCAGTCCCGGCTCTAGAGCCCGCGGCGGCGGGTGCCACGCTGCTGGCGCGAGCGTCGGGACCCTGGGCGTCGTCGCGCGATCGTGGCGCTCTGCGGGCGGCGCGCTGCGGTACGGGTGGACGATGAGGGCGTCGACGCGACCCATAGCGACGGCGCGGCGCACCAACGCGTCGAGCTCGGCCACCACATCCGGCAGCGCGACCACGGCCAACTCCAGCCGGACGCCCGCCGCGACCGCGGCCTCAGCCCCGCTCCAGGCCAGCGCCAGGGCCTCCGGTCGCCGCATGCGGACGCCGACCGCGTCTGCTTCGCCGCCACCGAGCCCGACGCGGACGCCATGGAGACCGGCCTGCTGTAGCTGACTGCAGGCGCTTGGTGACAGCGCGAAACCGTTGGTCTCGAGCCAGACCTCCGCGACGCCAGCGGCGCACGCCGTCCGGATCAGCGCCGGCAAGCGTCGGTACAGCGTCGGCTCGCCGCCGCCGAGGACCAGTCGCCTCGGCGCGCCGCCGTGACGTCGCTGAAAGGCCTCGAGCACCGCCACGAGGCGGCGGAGCGGCCCGTCGCCCTCGCGGTCGTCTGCTGGGCCCGGCCGGTGCTCGAAGCAGTGCGCGCAATGGGCGTTGCAGGAGTCGATGACTCGGAAGGGCAGCTCGCCGGCGGCGGGGTCGGGCGGCGCGGAGGGCACCTCGGCGTCCATGCAACTCCAGCGGGTGTCGACCCGATGCCCTCGCGCCAGGGTAGATCCGTGCGCGCGGCGAGACTAGCATGAGCGCTGCGCTTTGTCTGGCGCCGGCGGGGGCCCGCAATGGACGTGATTGTCTGTCATCGCTCGGTCCGACTGGCTGCGGTCTTGACCCTGCTGTTGCTCGCGGCGTGCAGCGACCCCGCGACCGGTCCCGCCGGCCCCGATGGCAACGCGGGCGGCGGAGTGGATGCCGCTGTTGGCGATGGCGGTGGTGTCGGCGATAGCAGCGGCGACAGCGGCGGCGCCGGCGGCGGTCGGGGCGACGCTGGCGGTCCGGCCTCTGACTGCTCTCCAGCCGCGCGCGCAAAACGCTCCTGGTCGGTGCTCAAGGAAGGCACCGCGTCTGGCGTGTGGATGGCCGGCGCGCTGCTCGCCGATGGAACTCCGCTGCTCGTCGGTGGGCAGGCGAATCTCGGCGCCATCGCGACCCTTTCTGGCGCCGAGCTGACGACGGCGACCATCGCCCAAGGGCCCCTGCTAACTTGGGCCTCGGTCGCAGCCGATGGCACCGCGCTTGTCGTCGGCAATGGGCGCCGCGCCCTCTGGCGAACCGCCGCCGGCGTCTGGAGCGAAGAGGAGCTGCCAGGTGGCGACAAGCTCTGGGGATGCCTACAGTTTTCAAAGGATGACGCCTGGGCCGTTGGCGCCGACGAGCCGACCAAGGACCAGTTCGTCCCTGTCGTGCTGCGCCGCACCGCCAGCGGTTGGAGCAAGGCGTCTTTGCCGACGCTGTCGAAGTCGCGTGCCCAGGCGCAGGTGTTCAAGATCGACGGCCACGACCCGAATGACGTCTTGGCTGTCGGCGACACCGGTTTGGCGCTGCGCTGGGATGGCAAGGCCTGGACCGAAGAGGAGACCGGCGTGGACGCCAACCTCGTCACCGTCCGCAAGCTCCCTGGCGGCGCCTACGTAGCGGTCGGTGGGACCGCTGCTGGGCTGGTGATGACGCGCAAGGATACTGGCGGCTGGTCGAAGCTGCACCAGCCGATGGTCGGTGTCTCTGGCGTCGACGTCTTCGGCGACCAACTCATCGTCGCCGGCAACTATGGCTGGATTGAACACGTCGCGCTGGCGGATGGCAAAGCCGTCGAGGTCGATGAGCTGCTCACCACCGATGTGCTCCACTTCGTGCTGCGTTTGCCCGACTGCGGGGCGCTCGCTGGCGGCGGCAACCTGCAGGTGTGGCCGAATCCGATGCAAGGGACATTGCTGCGTTTTGGGCCTTGAGTCGCGTGGCCGCGGAGATGCGATCGGTCTGCGTCGCCTCGGGGAGCTACATGCGTTGGGTCGTGTGCCCTGTTGTGAGCCACGGCGCTTGCGGATAGTGCCGGGACTTGGCTTGAACGCGGTGTTTTTGGCGTCGGCGGGGTCCTTGCGGCGGTCGCTCGGTGAAATATCGTGCGGTGAAGTGGCGGCGGAATTCGGGAGCCTGGGTTGATTCGGGAGTCTCGCTTGCGAGTGATTGCGGTGTTTAGTCGTTTGAGACGGTCGTTGGACCGTTTCAACGGCGGGATTTGGTGGAGTTGAGACTGTCTTGAGGTTGTCTTGTGACCGTCCTACGACCGTTTTGAGACCGTTTTGAGACCGTCTTGAGACCGTTTTGAGACCGTCTTGAGACCGTCTTGAGACCGTCTTGAGACCGTCTCCGGTCCCGATGGGTGGGCCGCTGACTTTATGGCTTACGCGTCGGGTTCTGCCGGGTTGTTGTTGATAGGTGACCGTTTTGTAGCTGGCATCGCCGATTGGCATGGCGATTGCTTCCTGCAGCGCGGGACCTCTGCCGATGGGTCCTGTCGACTACCCCGTTGGCCAGGGGTAGAGACCGCAGGCCGGGTCGCTGGCGGCACCCCGGGAAACCGGGGCAGGTGCCGATGGTTGACTGCGCGCTTGCGCAGGTGGGGAGGGCGTCGGGTTTCGCCGGGACTGTCCCGGGAGGGCCCCGAGATCGGGGCGGCCATTGCCTGATTCCGTCGGGGGCTCACCTGACAGTGCCAACCGCGCGCCCTGAAGTCGCAGCGAAGTGCGTCACGGACACAACGCCCCCAGCGCCGGGTCCGAAGGCAACCGAGCCAACAACCGCCCGGTCGGGTCCAACGCAGCCGCGCCCTCGACGCCCAACTCAACCAAGGTCGACTGACCACCGACGAGCAAAGTGCCGCCCGGTACAGACACACCGACCAACCCAAAGCGCGGCCCGCCGAGCGCATCCACGACCTGCAGCGTCAGCGGCTGTGCCCCCACGCCAGCCCCGGTATCAGCGCCCAGCGCCACCCGCCACAGATCCGCCCCGATGCACTCGGCCGCCGACCCAGCGCAAGGCGCCCCGCCGGTCAACTTGATTGCGCCAGCAGCGACAAGTGCCCCACCTGGCACGGCGACGCCAAGCCCGGCGAATCCGCCAAGCAGCGCTTTGCCGCCGATGTCCACACCGACCAAGGTCACCTTTGCGGCCGCGACGTCCACCCGCGCAAGGTAGGTCTGGCTCTGCTCCGCCGTGATGGACGACGCCCCGAGCCCTCCCATCACCAGCACCGCCTCAGCCCCATTGCGGACCCCCAGAGACACAGCGATCGGGCCAATCGTCATCAGGCCCTTCGACTGCATCAGCGCCGCGTCGCCGGCAACCGCCAGGGCTACGGGGCCCTTGGCGACTTCGGTCAGCAACTCGAAGCCCTGGCCAGACCCGCCGTCGAGGTTGCCTCCCACGATCAGCACGCCGCCGCCCTCCAGCACGACGAGCCCCGGCCGCGCCCGCGCCGCGCCGAGGCTAAGCGTCGTCGCCTTGCCAGCCCCGCCACCGATGATCCCGGCAAAATCGCCGACATGAGTCGCCACCTTGGTCGCCGCGCCGCTGCCGTCGACACCGCCGACAAAGAGCGCGCCGCCGAGCGCCGCCACAGCCGACGACAGCAGCTGCAGACCGGCGCCGGCGGCGACCGGGACCTTGCGGCTGTTCCCCACCTTGAGGTCGATCAGCTCCGCTGCCGCCAGGGGTGCCGCGTCGTCCGGCTTGCCGGGCATCAGCAGGGGCGACGGCAGGTTGGTCGCGCCGATCTGCTGCACCTGAGTCACGCCGCCGACGACCAGCACCTGCTGCGGCCCGATGGCGATGGCGTGGTGCCACACGCGCGACGACTGCAATTGCGGCCCCTTGTAAAACGCGCCGACCCTATGGTCGAAGACGTCGACGTCTCGGCTCGCCACACCTTTGCGGTCTTTGCCGCTCCAGCTGCCGATGCCACCGACCACCACCGCGTCGCCGCCCGCTAACGCCGCGATCGCGCTCAGGCTACGCCCGGTCTGCAGGTGGTCGGTCTCGCCGGCGGTTACGCTCTTGGCGTCGCTGCCGGTGCAGCCGAGCGCGGCGGTAGGCGCCAGGAACACCTGCGTCGTCGACTCCTTCTGCGCCTCCACCGACAGCCCGTTGCTCCGGCCTGCCCAGCCGACCGACTTGTCAGCGCCGCAGCCCCAGACCTCGACGTCGATCGGCACGCCGGCCTTGACGTTCGGGACCAGCCACTGGCCGGCGCTCATCAGCTTCGTGCGGGCAATCCGCTCGATTCGCGGCGCCGCGTCCCCGGCGCGGATGGCCACCGCCACGGTCGCGACCGTCTCCGGCACGCTGTTGCGCCCCGCCGTGCTCGTCAGGCAGCCGCTCGGCGTCAACGCGGCGAACTGCAACTGCAGCCCGCCACCTTCGGCCTCCGGCGCGACGTCAGCGCAGCCAGCCACCACGCCCAGCAGCGACAGCGCAGCCGCGCGGAGGCTGTGTGACGACCGAGATCCTCGGAACCACGGGTCCAGACTCATAGCCGATGCCATCCTCGCTCCTCGGTCGCATGTCGCCGTTCGCCCGCAGCCTGCCCGCCGCCGTCCACCGGCGCAGGTCCACGCTAGACATTCCGCTTGGGCAGCGTGGCCGCCAACGCCTCGGACTGTACGGTGCCCACGCCACACCTTCAACCTCTCGGGTCGTGACAACCGGCGGGAATCCAGCGGCGAGCAGCGCGGTTGTGCAGCCTCAAGGGCTGGCGTCCACCGCCTTTCCCTGTATCCTCGCGGCGGCGGGCGCATCAGTCGGTCGTGACCTCCGCCACGCCCATGGGATCGCGATGTTCATCGTCTACTTCCTGCTGCTCCTCATCCCGCTGGTGCTCTTCCACGAGCTCGGCCATTACCTCGTCGCGCGCTGGATGGGCGTCCGCGTCCTCTCGTTTTCGATCGGCTTTGGCCCAGTAGTGTTCGCTTGGGAGCGCGCTGGAACCGAGTATGCCGTCCGCGCGCTGCCGCTCGGCGGCTTTGTCCGCATGCTCGGCGACGATCCGATGGGCGGTGAAGACGAGGGGCCACCAGCCCCAGACTCATTTTTAGCCAAACCAGTGTGGCAGCGGTCGCTCATCGTCGCCGCTGGCCCGATCGCCAACCTCCTGTTGCCGATGGTCATCCTGTCCGGCGGCTCGCTGCTCGTCGATGGTCAAGTCGCCTCCACGCGGCTCGGCACGGTGATGCCCGGCGGCCCAGCCGACGTCGCAGGACTCCGCAGCGGCGACCGTGTCCTCGAGGTGGAGGGCGAGGAGGTCCACAGCTTTATCGCCTTCCGCAACGCGATTACGGCGCGGCCAGGGATGCCCACCCGCGTCGTTGTCGAACGCGACGGCAAGCGAGAGGTCTTCCAGGTCCAGCCCGAGGCGCGTCGCGAGGTCAAGATGGCCGAGCTCGGCGTGGTCGACACAGTCGGCCGCGTCCAAGTGGCACCGGACGCTGAAGCGTCGATCGTCGTCGTCGACCCCACCGGCCCGGCCCTCGCGGCTGGTGTGCACAGCGGCGAGCGCGTGGTCGCCGTCGACGGCGTCGGCATCGCGACCTTCTGGCAGCTCCGTGCGGCGCTAGAGGCCGCGGCGCGCAGTCGGCCTGGCGGCACCGTCCGCCTGACGCTCGCCCCGCTGCGCCACGACAAGCCGCTGACCAAGGAAGAGATCAGCAGCCACGACGGCGTCTTGCACGACGCCAAGGGCCGCCACGAGGTCACGCTGCCGGCGTCAACGGTCGATGCCTTGGGCCTCCACGCGGCGCAGAACGTCATCGGCTATGTCGAGAAGGACAGCCCGGCTGCGCGCGCCGGGCTGCGGGCGGGCGACAGAATCCTATCGGCAGACGGCCAGCCGACGCCCAGCTTTGTCGTCCTACTCGACCGCCTCAAGCAGGGATACGAGGACGTCCGCGTCGCTCCTGAGAGCCGCGGTCTCAGCCCTGAGGAACTGCTGGCCCGCCTGCGCGCCGCGCTAGAGAAGCCCATCCCGCTGCGCATCCGCCGCGAGCTGCGGCCAGCCGATCGCGACGCGCTGAGCGGCCCAAAGGCACCCGCCGACCCCCTCCTCGCCAGCGTCTACGCTCAGGCGGACCGCCGGGCCGAAGCGCTCCGTGCTGGTCTCCTTGAGGTCGACGCGCCGCTCAAGCTGCAAGCGACGCTCGACGCCAACGAGCGGCCGCGGCTGAACTTTGGCGCCGGCGCCTTGCAGGGCAGCGAGCCGCCCGAAGAAGTTGAGAACGTTGATCGTCTCGGCCACGCCTGGCTCCACACCCGCGAGTCGATGGCCGACGCCCTGCGCATGACGGTGCTCGCCGTCGCCGGCCTCTTCCGCGGCCACCTGCCCATCAAAGAGGTCGGCGGCCCCATCTTTATGGCGCAGCTCGCCGCGCGCACCGCCGACCTCGGCTGGGGCTTCTTCTTCCACATCATGGTGTGGCTCTCGGTCAACCTCGCGATCATTAATCTGTTGCCGATCCCCATCGCTGATGGCGGCCACCTGCTCTTTCTGGCCATCGAGGCGGTCCGCCGCGAGCCCGTCAGCGTCCGAACGCGCATGATCGCCGCCTACGCCGGCATGACCTTCCTCGGGCTGCTTTTCGTCGTCGTCATGATGAACGATGTCCAGCGCCTCATCGCCTCGTTCGTCCAGGGCTAAGTCATCCCAGCTGCACGGCGCGCGGCGACCAGGCGGCCCGGGCGCCCGGAGGACATCGCCGCTGCACCCAACCTCGCCATCCCTGCCATCCCTGACAGCCCTGCCAGCTGCGCGCAGCGCCGCCGCCGGGGCCATATTCCCCATTGAAGTCCGGGCGCTGTCGCCGCTGGCCGTAGACACGGGCACGGGCCCCGATTTCTCCTTCACCGCGCTGCCCCCGCGGCAGGTCGCGGCGGCCGGATCGGCGCGCACGATCATCGCGATCTCAACCTCGTCCGACGTCGAGCAGGTCGCCTGGCAGGGCGCCGATGGCAGCCGTAAGGTCTGGCGCCAGCGCTGGCGCCGCGGCCAGCCCCGCCGCTTGCTGCCCGCCGCCCTCGCGATGGCTGGCGCTGAGGCCCTCGGGCAGGTTCAACTGGTCGTCTGCGACGTCGGACCCGGCAGCTTCACCGGCCTGCGTCTCGGCCTCGCCACCGCCCGCGCCATCGCATGGTTGGCTGGTGCCGCCACGCGCTCTGTGAAGTCCAGCGCGCTCCTCGGCGCCGCCGCACGCGCGGCCGGAATCCTGGGGCCGCTGCGGGTCTTGCTGCCGAGCCGCGCCGGCTACGTCTACGACGCCTGGCTGGCACCTGCCGGCCAGGATGAGCCGCCCGGGGTCGAGACGGTCGAGCGCGCGTTGACGGCGGTGCAGGCCGCGTGGTCCGGCCCGTTCTCGCCCATGGAGACGACGCTGATCCTCAGCCCAGAGATCGAGCACCTCGCCGCGCCGCTGAGCGCGGGCTTCCAGGTCGTGGTCCTCGTCACGGCTCCAGATGCGGCGTGTCTGCTCGACTCTGACTTGGCGGCTCGACCGGCGGCGAATTGGGCCGCGGTCGTTCCGCACTATGTCGGCATCAGCGAAGCGGAGCGCGCCGGCGGCACGACGGCCGACCATCCTGGCCTACCCGTTCAGCGTGGCTGACGCGACCCGAGTGGCCGAAAGCCGTCGCCCCATCGACCGACCCGGCAGCCCACCCTTGGCGCCGCTCGCCGACGGCTATCGTCCCCATTGACTGCGGCCCTCGCCGAGGACTCTGATCTTCTCGGACGCCGCCAGCAACCAAGCAAGCACGGACTGCCAGCGGCCACTCAGGAGCCAACGATGAACGACGCCACCGCCTGCGACCCGCTCGCCGCAGACCCGCCCCCAAGCGACCGGTTGGCGCTCCACCCAGCGGTCGCTTGGCGTCCAGTCGCCGGCGAGATCTTCCTCGTGACGCCGGATCGCGCCATGCACCGCGTCGCCTCGCCCACCGGCGCCGCCATCGTGAAGGCGCTGGCTGGCCCGGGCGTCGAACGCGGCGACCTAATCGTGCAGCTGACGCAGCGCTTCACCGGGCATCCCTCAGCCATCGCCGCCGACGTCGACGCGTTCTTGGCCTCGCTCACCGCCGCGGGCATCCTGCGAACCGTCCCGGCTGCTCCTCACGCGCCCCTGAGCGCGCCTTGAACGGCGATGACACCAAAGTCCCGACGGCCGAGTCACGATTGCGATCGCGTTACGACCGTGACACACTTCACCAGTCTCGACCACAAGCGCGCTCCGTTCACGAGCAGCGCGCCGGGTCGATGCGACCACTCGGCGGCCCCCCGGCGCGCTGGGTACGGCGACATGCGCCAGAGGTGAGAGGATGATGCGCTCGACAATCAAGTCCGGCCTTACGACTTGGCTTCCCGCCTCAGAGAGCCATGATTCGGCGCAGAACCAAGCCAAACGTATCAGCCTCCGCGCGCTGCCCTTGCTCGGGCTCCTACTGGCGCTGAGCGTCGCGCTCTCCGGCTGCGGCGATGACGATCCGGTCAATCCCGGCGGGGCTGACTCCGCCATCGACGGCGGGGGCGACGCGGGTGCCGACGGCGGAATCGACGGCGGCGGGCTCCAGGTCGACAGCACCGGTCCGCAGGCAAAGCTCACCTTCAACATCGCGCACGCCAAGGGCAATGGCTTGGTCGACCCGGTCAACGCCCAGATCCTCGACCTAGCGCTCGACAAGTACCCTGGCCTCACCGATCCGGGCTTTCAGGTCGATGTCCAGATCAACGGCATCAACGTGCCGGACGGCACCGAGATCGACGTCCAGCTCGACGGCAAGTCTGTCGGCAAGGTGACCATGACCGGCGGCACCGCAGAGCTCGCCAAGGTCACGCTGCAGTGCACCGCGTCGCAGAGCGCGATCTCGGTCCTCGCGACGGTCACGGGCAACCAGGTCAGCGCCACCAAGGCCGCCAAGCTCGACTGCGGCGATGGCTGCACCGCGGCCCTGGTTCCAGTCAATGGCTGCGTCACCGAAGACGCCGATCCTGCGACCCCCGGCCTCCAGGCGACCTTCCAGGTCACCTCAACCACACCTGACTGCACCCACGCCCAGTTGCGCGTCACCGACGTCAGCGGCAAGGTTCAGGAGACGCCCAAGGTCTCCCTCGTCGCCGGCAAGGCCACCGTCACCGCGACCGTCGCCGCCGACACCACGGGCGTCGTCAATGAGACGGCGACCGTCGTCGGCATCGTGATCGACGAGGCCCACGCTGAGCGTCCCAAAGGCGAGTCCGATGCGCTGGCTGTGCCAATCACCACGGACGCCCCGAGCGTCGCCATCGTGGCGCCCGACAAGGCGCAGCTGACCCTCGCCGATGACGCCGATGGCAAGGACGCCAACGGAGTCCAGGTCACCATCGTCGGCACCGCGACCACCATGAAGCCGAGCGATATCGAGAAGCTCGTCGTCAAGGTCGATGGCGTTGAGGTCGGCAAGACCTCGATGAAGCTCAACGGAGGCTTCGAGTTCGACCTCAGCTTCGCCACCTCCAAGACGTGGGAGGTCACAGTCGAGGCCACGAACGCATGCGGCCTGTCCGCCACCGGCAAGCGCAGCTACAAGGTTGCGGCCTCCAAGGCCAAGCTTAAGATCAGCTCGCCGTCCAGCGGCGCCGTGCTCAACGCCAAGAACGACACGGACCTGTCGACCGCGACCGTCCTCGAGACCAACTTCGAGGTCGCAATTCAGGGCGCGAACGATGGCGACAAGGTCTCGGTGTTCTGCCGCCCGAACCAGGCCGGCAGCCCGTATCCCATCACGCCCAACGGCACAGCGACCGTCACTGGCGGCGCCGCGACGCTCTCCCTACCGCTGTCGATTGATGCCACCGCGGTCGGCACCAGCGTCGTCTGTGTGGCCCGCGACAACGGCGCCAACCCAGCCGAGAGCCCCGAGGTCGCCCTGACCGTCGGCCTGCCGCCGCCCTGCATGACGATCAAGCTGCCGAAAGAGGGCTTCGTCACCGCGAGCGCCACCTTGCCCGTCGGCGCGACAGCCACCGGCCTGGAGGGCGCGGTCGTCGAGGCCAAGCTGGCGCTGGTCGACGGAGCGACGTTGATCGACACGCCGATCGGCAAAATCACCGGCGGCGCCTTCACCGGCGCCCTGGCGCTGACCATTGGCAGCCCACCGCTGCCGATCCCGCACGGCACCTATGTCCTCTCGCTCAACGCCGCGGACACGTTCGGCAACGCCGTCAACACCGGCAACTGCTCGACGCTGAGCCGCACCATCGTCGTCGACCGCAAACCGCCCCTGCTCGCGCTCGCCATTCCGACCAAGCAGGTGCTGGATCCCGCCGGCGACGCCGACTCTGACGTGGTGTCACCTGGCTACCAGACCAAGGTCGTGTTCAGCGTCGGCGGTGAGAGCGACTTGACGACCTCGACCGTCTGCGCCAGCGTCAACGGCTTCGCGCTGCCTTGCCAGACCATCACGGGCAACGGCCAGTTGACCTTCTCCTCCGTCACCCTGCAGCCCGGCGCCAACATCATCGTCGCCACGGCCAAGGACGCGCTCGGCAATGTCAGCAAGGACGTCATCGTCAACATCACGCTGCAGTCCAACGCCGCGATGGTGAAGTGGATCAAGCCTGCGACCAGCACCTTCGTCGCCACCGACTCGCTGCAGCTCGAGATCAGCGTCACCGACCAAGCGCTCGGCGTCCCGGTCAACGGCGCCGCGATTACCCTGATCCTCAATGGCAAAGAGACCCCCGGGGTTGTGTTCTCGGCCAGCGGCAACGGTCTCTACAGCGCCAAGGCGACTGGGCTGGCCTTGGGTCCGAACACCCTGCAGGTCACGGCCTTGCCGGTCGGCGCCGCCACCGAGGGCGTCAGCCCGCAGCTGACTGTGACCCGCAAGGGCGCTTCGCCGACCATCGCGCTGCAAGGCCTGACGAACGGGGAGATCGTCAACCTCGCCAAGGCCTCATGCATCGCTGGCCTCACCGACTGCATCACCAACCTCAACGCAGTGACCACCAACGCCGCTGACGGCAGCACCGCCACGCTCGTCGTGACCTGCGACCTGGCGGCGGCGGTGACGGCCACCGCCACGGTGACCGGCGGCGTGGCTGGCTTCTCCTTGATCACGTTGCCGCACGGCGCCAAGTGCACGCTGCAGGTCAGCGTCATCGATGAGGCCGCGCAGCAGGCCCTCGGCGCCCCGATCGCCGTGTCGATCGACCGCGTCGCGCCGGTGTTCTCGGTGTTCTCGCCGCTGACGACCGCGCTGCTCGCGCTCTCCGATGCCAACGGCAACCCCGCCGACGGCGTCCAGGTCGCCACCAACGTCTCCCTCAGCGGCCTCGAGAAGGACCGCCCCATCGTGCTGCAAGTGTTCAACGACGGTGGCACCAAGGCCTTCGAGGCCACCTCCGCCATGCCGAGCACCGCCACCGCCGGCCAGGCCGTGTCGGTCAACTTCGGCGTCGTGACGTACCCGGCTGGCAAGACCATCAAGCTCACCATCACGACCAGCGACCTGGCCGGTAACCCCGCGACCTTCACCGCCACCTTCGTTGTCGTCCCAGACGCCGCGGAGGTCCGCTTGATCGGCCCGACGTTCGTCGACCCGAAGTCGTGCTCCGTCCACTCCGACTGCGGCACGTCGATCTGCCAGACCGGTAAGTGCACGATCCCATGGAACAAGAACACGTTTCGCCAGTTCACGGTCATCGGTCTCGGACTCCTGACCGGCGCCAAGGCGCGCATCTGCTCGGACAACGGCAACGTAACCGGGCCGAGCTGCGCCACCGCTGGCACCAAGGAGATCGTGGCACCGACGGACTTCGACGGTGTCCAGGTCGCGCTGCTGGCACAGACGCTCAACGAGGGCCTGCACACGCTCCACGCCGAGGTCCTGCCGGCGGGCGCGAATGCCGCAACGGCGTCGAACTGGCTGACCTCAATCGCCGCATCGGCGACCGGCAGCAAGACGCGCCGCATCTTGTACGACGCGACGCCGCCCGTGGTGGCCGCGGTGACCGCCCCGGCAGCCGCCGGCGTCCCCGCCAAGTGCCTCGCGCGGGCCTCGCAGCTCTCCTCTGACGGCTTCGCCCCCGGCGGCGTGTTCGTCTTCGCCGCCACCATCGCCAACGACGACGGTCAGGTGGCCATCCTCACTGGCGGGACCAAGGTCGGCACCGCCAGCTCGGTGTCCAAGGTGGCGTCGGTGCAGATCCAGCTCGCTACCGAAGGCTCGACCACGCTGACCGCCGTCGCCACCGACAGCGTCGGCAACGAGAGCGCGCCCTTCAATGTCGGCACCTTTGACGTCAATACCATCCCGCCGATCGGCGCCTTTGCCGCCCCCGGAAAGTCCACGCTCATCGTTGGCGACTCGCTTGATGTCCGCGTCACCTCGCAGTCGACCGACGTCGAGGCCCAGCCTGTGACGCTCAAGGACGGCGACAAGACGATCGGCTCGGTGGCGATGACCAAGGGCGAGGCGCTCTTCTCCGACAGCCTCTACAAGACGCTGACCGACGGCACCCACACGTTGACGGCGATCGTCACGGACAGCTGCGCCAACCCGGCGACCATCGCGACCTCTCCAGCGTTGGTGACGGTGGACACCTCGGCGCCGACGGCCTCGATCTCTGGGCCGACCCAGGGCCAGACCTTCGGCGACGCCAACGACGCCAAGGCCGACGTCAGCGGCTACCAGATCGCCGCCACGTTCACCACCGGCGGCGGCACGTCGTGGACGCTTGACCTCGGCACCGACTGCGACGCGGCCTTCGCCAACTGCGCTGGCTTCGCTGGCGCCGGCAGCGGCAACGTCAGCAACGATGGCGGCGCCGAGCCGACGCAGTTCGTGACCATTCCGTTCGGCAAGTCCAAGCAGTACGTCCTGCGCCTGACCGTGACCGACGCCAATGGCAACAAGACGGTTGTGGACCGCGGCTTCATCGTCGAGCTCTCTGGCTGCTTGGTCGGTCTGACGGGCCTGCCGGCCTCTGGCATCGTCAACACCAGCGCCTGCGCCACCGCCGGCCAGAACTGCGCCAGCGCCAAGCTCACGCTGACTGCCTCATTTGTCGGCCCCTGCGGCACGGTCAGCGCGGTCGAGCTGCGGGTCGATGGCGCGCTCTCCGCCTCCAAGGCGCCGACGGGCAGCGCCGCCGGCTTCGATCTCACCGTCACCGGCGGCACGAGTCCCAAGGTGGAGGCCAAGGTCCTTGAGGGCGCGACCTCCAAGGGCACCAGCGGCGAGACCACCATCAAGGTCGACCTGACCCTGCCGGTCGTCAGCTTCATCGCCGGCACCGTGCTGGGCGTCGCCACGCCGGCCAACACCGCGCCCGCCCTGGCCGGCAAGGCCAAGGACGCCGACGGCGCCAAGAACGGCCACCAGGCCCACCTGTTGCTGCAGGTGGTCGACGCCGGCCTGACGGGTGGCAAGCTCACGAGCGTGAAGGAGACGGTCGGCAACAGTGACCTCTCCAGCTCGCTCGGCCTGCCGCTGACCTACGCTGCGAACGGCACGGTGACGACCGAGCTGAAGTTCGTGACGGCGAAAGAGGACGCCAACAACACCATCGAGGCCACCGTGGCGGACGCCGCCGGCAACGTCGGCAAGGCCACGCTGACCCTGGAGGTGGACTGGACCTCGCCGGGCGCCGTCACCCTGAGCGACCTCAAGGCAGCCGACCTCAATGCCCGCCGGCCCTTCGCCAAGCTCAGCTTCAAGGCACCGGCGGAGGATGGCAATTCAGGAGGCGCTGCGGCCAGCTACGAGGTCGTCTACTCGCGCTCGGCGATCGCGAGCACCACCGAGTTCGAGGCCGCCTGCAAGGCGACAAGCCTGCCGAAGTCCGCCGTCCCGACGCCGGGCGCGCCGGGTGCCGACCAGGTGGTCGTGGTCGAGGGTCCCGACGGTCGCGCCGCTGCCGAGGCGTGCAAATTCGCGCCTCTGACCGACAACGGCGTCGGCAAGTACCACTTCGCCGTCCGCGCCGTCGATGCTGCTGGCAACGCAGGGGCGATCAGCAACGTCGTCTCGACCTCCGACCTCCGCCTGCGCTACGCCAAGATCACCTCGGCGACGGCGCCCTGGAACACCGCCACCTCCTTCACCAACGTCGTCGGCGTCGGCGACCTCAACGGCGACGGGCTTGGCGACTTCGGCTTTGGCGGCAACACCAACACCAACAAGTTCTGCGTCGTCTACGGTCACGCGGACAGCAGCTTGCAGGTGCCCGAGGTGAACATCGCCGCCGCCTCCGCCGCGACTCACACCTGCTTCGACAACTTGACGGCGTTCGGCCTGTCCACGGCGGCGCCTGTCGACATCAACGGCGATGGCATTCACGACCTCGTGGCCGCGAACGGCCATGGCACGGCGTCCGCGCCGCGCTCGGTGCTCATCTTTCTCGGCGAGAAGGGCAAGCCGATCACCACGACGGCGGCGGTCACGATCTCCAACATCTCCCACTCGTTGACCTATGGCGTCCGCGCGTTGACCTCGGCGGGCAACTTCAACGGCGACAAGACCTCGGGTGGCAAGCCGATCGGCGACATCGCCTTCACGACCCGCCCAGCAGGCGCCGTGACCATCGACCGCGTCATGGTGGTTCCGGGCAACGCCGCGTGGTCGACCAGCGCACCCGTCACCATCGACATCAACGACGCAGCCGCGTTGGCGACCCACAACGTGCTCATCATCACGCAGCCGGCTGCGGCGGCGTCTGTCAGCTTTGGCTCCTTCCTGGCCGGTCCAGGCAACGTCCTGACCGACGCCGGCGACGCCCAGTTCGATGACCTGGTGATTCGCCGTCCCTCGCCGACGGAGGGTCTGTTCGTGGTCAAGGGGCGAACCTGGACCGGCACGCAGACCCTGACGACCACGCCGACGCTCGATGGCTCGGGCTCTGCCGACGCGACGTCGATTCGCATCTTCGGGCCGCAGTACGGCACCAACCTCAGCGGCTTCGGCTTCGCCACCGACGTGTCGTTCGACGGCGACGCGATCCCGGACCTCGTCGCCACCGAGGCGGAGACGGGCAAGCCGACGGCGATTGTCTGGATGCGGGGCTCGCTGCTCAGCAAGGCGATTGGCACATCGGTCAACGTCAAGGGCACGCTGGTGGCGGGCTCGTCGGCGCCCCAGGTGTTCTCGCACGCCTTCGGCCACGCGGTCGTCGACTATGGGCGCCTGACGTCCAGCGTCGGCGACTTCGGCGACCAGGGCGGCGGCGCCAAGGCGTTTGTCCACGGCTTGCCGTCGTGGACGCCGGGCGGACAGCTCACCGTCAGCGTCCGGCAGCCCGTGACGCGCGTCGACGGGTTGGTGAAGGACATCGCGTCATTCCACCACGCTGACTTGGTGATCGGAAATCCCTTCACCCCTGGCTTGGCGACCATGGGCAACGCGACGCTCAATGGCGTTGGCGACTTCAACGGCGATGGATTCCAAGACTTCGTGGTGGGCACGAGCACCACCGGCTACCTGATCCTCGTCTACTGATCGACCTCTGCAGGAGAGCTCCATGGCAAGCGAAAACCGTGACCGTGACGCAACAGTAGGAAACCTCAGCGGGGATCCTGCGGCGACGCCGTGGGTGGCACCGACCTTGGAGTCCAGCCCGCCGCGCGACTGGGCCGAGCTGCAGAGCTGCACCTTTGGGCCGGGCTGTGATCCAGAGAACGACCCACCGGGCGATGCCTGCGTGTAGGCAGACGGCGCCCAGGCTGGAGCGCAGGCGCTCGGTCCCGGGAATGGTCAGTCCGATGGCAGAGGTAGGCCGACAGAGGAGTTGGGCCTTCGGCGACACTGGAGAAGGCCGGACCCTGATCCGTGGACTCTGGCACACTCCGACGAGCGCCTTCGAGAAGCGAATCGCGACCATGCGGGTGCTCGACGCGGTCGTGGCGTTCGACGCCCATGATGAACGCTTCGAACGCGCCCGTTGGCACGACGCCCCCGGTGACACGCCCCCCTGCGTCGCCGAAGTGCGCATCACGGCCGGCCCTCGACCGGACTGGGCAGCTGGCGGCGAGGCTTGCGAGCGGCTCGATGGCGGCGGCTACCTCTTCCGGGCCCAAGGCGGGCGCTTGGAGTTGGCAGCGAGCGGTGAGTCGGCGCTGGCCGAGGTCTGGGATCCCGGCACCAAGTGGGACATCATCTTCCATCTCTGGCGCTTAGGCTGGCGCTGGCTCCTGCACGAATGCCAGCGGCGTGGCGCGCTGGAGCTGCACGCGGCGTCTTTCCTCGACGGCGACGGTGCGTGGATCGTCGCCGGCGACTCCGGCGCTGGCAAGACCACCCTGTGTGGCCGGCTCGACCCTGAGGTCCTCCTCAACGAGGAGTTCGCGCTCGCTGCCCCGACTCGCGCCGGCGGCTACGAGGCCTGGTGGTTTCCTCACGCCCGTGCGCCGACCGAGCCCCGACCGCCGAGATCGCCGCTGCGAGGGATCGCCTATCTGACGCCGCGCCGCGATCGGACGGCGGCGCAGCGCCTGTCGCCTCCGGCGGCGCTGGCGTGGCTCTCGGCTCATGCGCTGGGCCCGCTCGATGCGTCGCCTGAGCGCTGGCTGGAGTCGGTGGCGACGATGGCACTGAACGTGCCGGTCATGGCGCTGGACCACCACCTCGGCAGCCCGGTCGCCGCCGTGGCTGCGGCCCTGCGCGCGGCGACGGAGGTCGAGTGATCGAGATCGTCAACCCCATCGCCCAGGCCTGGCAGCGCTTGCTGACCGAGCAGGGCATTCCCATTCGGGCCCACCTCGATATCACCTACCGCTGCGACCTCGACTGCGAGCACTGCTACCTCGACGACAAGGACGATCGCCGCGAGTTGGCGACCGAGGAGTGGCTGCGGGTCGTGGATGAGCTCGCCGACTGGGGCGTCCAGCGCCTCGGCTGGAGCGGCGGCGAGGTCTTCGCGCGCGCGGACTTCTTCACGCTGCTGGAGCACAGCGTCCGTCGCGGCTTCATCAACATCATCAAGACGCACGCTGGCAACATCGACCGCGACCTGGCGCTGCGCCTGCGTGCGCTCGACGTGCAGCGCATCGACATCAGCCTCTACTCGCTGTCGGCGCCAGTCCACGACGGCATCACGCGCATTCCTGGCTCCTTGAGCGCGACCTTGCGGGGAATCGCCGCGCTGCGCGCCGTGGGGCACATCGTCTCTGTGCAGGTGATGCCGTTTCGCGCCAATATGCTCGAGATTGAAGACATGATCGCCTTTCTGGAGGGCCTCGGCTGCGTGGCGTCGATCGCTCCTGGGCTCAAGGCCGACAACGGCGGTGGCTTGGCGGTGCTCGACCTCGACCTCAGCTACGAGGAGCGGATCGAGCTAGAGCGGATCCGGCTGCGCGTGGCGCTTCGGCAGGGCCACAAGGGCTGGCGGCCTGGGGTGGTGGCGGCCGAGGATCAGCCCTGCGAGATCGGCACCGGCAGGATCTACTTCGGCCCAGACGGCGCCATCTTCCCTTGCGTGACCTACCCGTCAGCCATCGGTCACGTGCGGTCGGGGCCGATCCGGGCGCAGTGGGACGCCTCGCCGCTGCGGCGCCAGTTGGCGGCCTGGACCAACGCCAAGCGCACCAGCTGCCTCTCTTGCGGCGCCTCGGCCGGCTGCGGCTACTGCGCCGGCGCTGCCTTCAAGGCGACAGGCGACCACGACGTCGCGCCGCCCTACTTCCACGAGCGCTCGCGCGCCAAGGCTGTCGCCTACGAGCTGGAGCGCGGCGTGGCGCTCGGCGACGCCTTCTGGGCTTCGGTGCCGACCGGCGAGGCGCCCGTCGTGAAGCGGCGCGGCCAGTTTCCGATCTTTCGCGCGCAGAAGACCGGCAAGGCCGCGCTCGCCGCAGGTGAGCGCTGAGCGCCGAGCCGATGGCGCGGCATGACCGCCGCCGTTGGCGTCTGCAGGGCGGCTCCATGCGTCCGCTCGGCCCGGGGTGGGAGGCAGAGGTCGACGCCAGCGACACCGGCAAGACCGCGCTCGCCGCCGGGGACCTCGTCTGCTATCTCGGGCTCGATGGGCGCGCGGTCGTGCACCGGCTCCACGCCCTGGAGGGCGGTTGGCTGCTGGTGCAGGGCGACACCGCAGGGCCCGAGCCGCCCCTGCCGCAGAGCGCCATCCTCGGGCGCGTGAGCGCTCTCTGGTGGCGGGGGCTGCGGCTGCCCTTGCCGACGCGCGGCCCCGCGGCGCCTCTCGTGCGTCGCAGCGGCCTGCTCTGGTCGGCGATTGCGCCAGTGATTCAGCGGGTATGGGGCCACGATGTATGGAAGCGATCGAATGTTTGACAGCGAGGGCTTGCTGTGATCACGATCGGTTGCGGCTCGGGCAGGTCTCTGTCCCGTCCCGCAGGAGGCCGACGTGGCTGTGACCCAATCCCTGATGGCGCGACGACGTCGCTCGGGCGTTGCCCTGGCGCTGGCGATTGGCGGCCTCGGTGGCTGTGGCGGCGCCCGACTGGAGACGCTCGAGACCGAGGTGAGCCGCCAGCGCGAAGAGCTGTCTGAGCTGCGCCGCAACCAGGCAGCGCAGCGCGTCCAGTTCGACGAGTTCCGCAATCGACTCGTTGTGTTGCAAGACAAGCTCGAGTCGGAGCGACTGGCAGCTCAGCGCGCGGCGCGGGCCATGGAGCCTCTGCCGCAGCTGCCGCATGTCGTCGTCGGCCGCGGGGATGGTGACGTCCGCGTCGATGGCAGCGACGGTGTCGCCGCTCCGCCGCCGGCCGCTGCGCCGCGCTCTGTGGTCATCGGCGCCGATGGTGTCGCTCGCGACGTTCGGCCCGGTGTCGGTGCGGACGCCGGGGAGGGTCGCTCGGGCGCTGCAGGTGCCACGTCGCCGCGCCGGCCGAAGGTCGCCGCTGCAGGGCCGAGTGACGCCGAGGCGGCGCGTCCGCCGCAGGAGGGCAACACAGCCGAGGAGGCGGCCGCGGCCTTGTACCGCGACGCCAAGTCCGTCCTCGACGCCGGTCGGCTCGACGAGGCCCGCGTCGGCTTTGAGCGCTTCTTGGAGCAGAACCCCGAGCATCCGCTGGCAGACAACGCGCTGTACTGGATCGGCGAGACTTGGTACGCGAAGTCCCTCTGGCTCAAGGCGGCTCGGGTTTTTGGCGAGGTGGTGACGCGTTTCCCGCGCGGCAACAAGGTCCCGGACGCGATGCTGAAGACGGCCC
Organism: Pseudomonadota bacterium; assembly: GCA_005777155.1. Lineage (GTDB taxonomy): Bacteria > Myxococcota_A > UBA9042 > UBA9042 > UBA9042 > SXNM01. The sequence goes on from SXNM01000288.1 coordinate 33,403, forward strand.
TTTGCTACGACCGCTTGGGCGAGGTGCAACTCTCGCGCGAAGTGCTCGGCCAGCTCTCTCGGCTCTACCCGGCTTCCCCTGCCGGTGAGCAGGCGCGTGATCGGCTGCAGCGGGCGGAGGAGCGATGACGACCACCGTCCCAACAGCGCGCGGACTCCAGCTCCGCGCGGTCGGCCGCAACGCCGTGGCGAAACTCAAGCAGACGTTGCTGCGTCGCATCGGCGCGCCCCTTGCGCTGCCCACGTTGGCGTTGGCTATGGCGCTGATGTCACCAGCGACCTCTCGCGGTCAGGTGCCCTGGATGGTGGAGAGCGAGGGTCCGACCATCAAGATGGAGGAGACCGCCACAACTGGCGAGCGCATCTACGTCGTGCAGCCAGGCGATACGCTGTGGAGCATCGCTGAGGGGTTCTACGACGAGCCGTGGTACTGGCCGTCGCTGTGGTCGTACAACCCGCAGATCACAAACCCGCACCAGATCTATCCCGGCGACGTCGTGTACCTCAGCCGCCGGCGGGCGCCGATGACCAAGCAGAAGGCCATCACCTTCGCGGCGTCACGCTACGAGCGGCGGCGGCCGACGCCGGTGACGCTGGCGCGGCGCGTCGGCTACATCTCTGCCCGCGACTATCGCGAGAGCGGCGTCATCGAGGGTAGCCGCGAAGAGCGCGCGATGCTCGGCACGCTTGACGAGGTCTACACGCGATTTGGCCTCAAGCGCTGCAGCGAGGTCGAGAAGGCCTCGGTCGCTGACGCCGCACGTGCCGACGCCGAGGGCAAGGGCGAAGACGTCGAAGTCGCTGGCCCCTGCGTGCGCGACGGCGATCGCTACGTCGTCTACCGGCTTGAGCGGCCCGTGGTGCACCCGAACACCGGCAAGACAGTGGGATATAAGATCAACTTCGTAGGCGAGGCCGAGGTGGTCAACACCAAGCGCAACATCGTCGGCATGGTCCTGACCAAATCGCACAGCGAGATTACCCGCGGCGATCTCATGACCAACCTGTTCGAGCCGCTGACGAGCGTGACGCCTCGCACCAATGACCAGGAGGTGGTGGCGACCATCATCGACTTCCACCACGAGAGCGGCGCAGTCGGGCAGCACAGCTACATCTATCTCGACAAGGGCGCAGCGCACGGCGTCAAGCGCGGCAACCGCTTCGAGCTGGTGTGGCGCGGCGACGGCCTGCGCGGCACGGCTGTGCGCGACATCAAGGACTACCCGGACGAGCAGATCGGCATCGCGATGGTGGTGGAGGCCTATGACCAGCACTCGCTCGCCTACCTCTCGGCGTCGGTGCGCGAGATCGAGCGCGGCATGGTGGCGGTGATGCCGCCCGGCTTTTAGGCGCCGCCGCGCGGCCTGAGTCTTCAGCCCGCCCCGAACGGCTTGGCGGCGCCACCCATGGCCGCACCGTCTCGCGCCGCTGTCTCATGGCAGTGGCCTCGCCTAGGCGCCGCGGTTGAGTCACTGTGGCACCGCAGTCGCGGCGCTCGCCCTACTCGGCGATGAAGCCGGCCGCCTTGTGGCTGCCATCGCAGAAGGGCTTGTTGGCCGACTTGCCGCAGCGGCAGAGGGCGCACTTGCTCCCGCGCCAGGCTACGCGTCCTGCCGCCGTGACCAGCGTAACGTTTCCGGCGAGGAGCAGCGGCCCATCGGGCGCGCGCTTCACGTGGAGCGCACCGCCAGGCGCCTCGAAGCCCCTGCCAGCGTCGCCGATCGCGCCGCGGTCGACGAAACCGGCGCGCTCATGGCTGCCGTCGCAGAAGGGTTTGCGCGCAGAAGCGCCACAGCGGCAGAGGGCGGCGCGGGTGCGCAGTCCGGGCATGGCGGCGTCGGCGCCGTCGACGTGCAACTCGCCGCGCAGGTAGAGTGGGCCGTTGTTGCTGACGACCACCGTGTTCTCGGCGGGCACCTGCTCCTGCACGCCGTCGCGCCGCGTATAGCTGAGGGCTCCGGTCGGGCACCGTTCGACGACCTCCACGGCCTCGGCGACGCTGGACGCGTCGGGCTGACACCACGGCTTGCGGCCGCTGACGAAGAGGTCGCCAGGAGCGCGGCCGCACTCGCCGATGTGGATGCAGAGGCCACCGTGCCAGGCAATGGTGGCGTCGGCGCCGGTAAATTGGGTGACCTTCGGGGCCTGTTCGTCGCTCACTTTGAACTCCTTGGCGTCCGTTCGCGGCCCTGGTCGCCGGGGGCAAGCGGTGCACCGTGCGGCGCGGGCGGAGTCGAACAGGGTTGGCGCTGCCCTGTGGCGGCGCGGCCTGCGCCTATCGACCCGTGCCACGGCATTAGACCCTGCGCGGGGCGCACATCGCAAGCGGCGCGACCCCAAGCGCCCGTCCCCGTGCGCGTCTGGGCGACACTGAGAGGCGGCCGGGCGCGGCGAGCCCTGCGCAGGTTGGGCCTATGCGGTCACCCGCTGGCGTGCGACGACGAGCCCAGCTGCGGCCACGACGCGCTACCGGCAGAGCGACTATGGCAGCATCGCGCCTCGCTTGCGCGGCCACAGCGCGCCTAAGGCGACGGTCGACGCGCACGCCGCGCCGGCGATGAAGGTGGCCTCGGCGCCGAGCTGTTGCCACAAGATCCCGGCGGCGCCGTTGCCGAGCAGCAGGGCGACGCCGCTGATGAGATGGAAGACGCCGAACGCCGTGCCCCGCAGCGCTGCCGGTGCGGCGTCCGCCACCATCGCGGCCAATAGACCCTGGGTCATGCCGAGGTGGAGGCCAAACAGGGCGATTCCGGCCCAGAGGGCGGCGGTGTCCGGCGCCGTCGCCAGCGCGAGATCTGCCACGACCAGGGTCAGCATGCCGAGCGCGAGGAGCTGATGCCGCGGTAGTCGATCGGACAGGCGGCCCAGCGGCCACGCCGTCAGCGCGTAGACCGCGTTCAGCACCACCAGCACCAGGGGCGTCTGGCCGAGGCTCAGCCCGCCTTCGCTGGCGCGCAGAACCAAAAACGCTTCCGAGATGCGCGCCATCATGGCGGCGGCGCCGAGCGCGACCACCCAGGCGAAGCGCCCGTCAAAGGCGGCGTCGAACGGTAGGAGGCGGCGCAGCATGACGGCGAGCGGAGCCCAGGGGCGCTGCATTTCGCGCGGGTCCACGCGAGGCTCACCGACTCGCGACGGCGGCCCCGCCCTGCCGTCGACGCGCGGCGCCTCTTCGACGAATCGCCAGAGCACCAGGACCGCGAGCACTGCGGGGACAACGGCGACTTGGAACACTGCGCGGACGTCGTCTTGCCAGGCGTACATCAGCGCCATCGCAAGCAGCGGCCCCGCCACCGCGCCGAGCGTGTCGAGCGACTGTCGCAGCCCATACGCCGCGCCGCGGATCGACGGCGGCGTGAGATCGGCGATGAGCGCGTCACGTGGCGCGCCACGCAGGCCCTTGCCGACGCGGTCGATGACCCGCGCGCCGAAGATCCAGCCCGACGACGCCGCGACCGAGAAGAGCGGCTTGCTCAACGCCGAGAGCCCGTAGCCGAACAGCGCCCACGGCTTTCGCTGCCCGCTCCGATCCGAGAGCACCCCCGAGGCGACCTTGACCATCAGCGCCGTCGCCTCCGAGGCGCCCTCAATCAGCCCCAGAGTCAGCGCGCTGGCGCCGAGGCTGCCGATCAGGAAGGCCGGCAGCAGGCCATGGATCATCTCCGACGAGAGGTCCATCAGCAGGCTGACGACGCCGAGCGCGATGACGGCGACTGGCATGTGCGGTCGAGGCGCCAGCGTCGGCGCCGGAAGGGGGGTTGGTAGCGCGGCGGCAGGGGGCCGTCGACACGCCTCGCCGCTGCGGCGGGCCACCGACGCTACCACACCTCAACGGCTGCCGGCGAGCCGCGCAGCGGGCCAGTCGCCGACGCCACGCCCCACTCCGGCGCTTGGCTCAGCGACCGCCCCCGCAGACGTCGGCGCCAACAGGGCACGGCGCAGCGCTGACTGCGACTCCGCGGCCCCTGCGCCAGTGACCCACGCCGCCTCGTTGGACCGCCGCGCCGTATCGGGCGTGAACGACGCCGCAGCGACGTCCAGCGGCCCAGCCCCGCGGCCCTCGCCCGCCCCAGCCAAGGTCGCGCGGGTCGCCTGCGCCGCCACAACCCGGTCTGGGCGTCTTGCTCGCTCCGCCCATCTGGTCCACACTACCGGGGCAGAGCGGCGGGTCTCCCGCTCGGCGCTAGACCGCCTCACGGGCGCCCACCGGCAGGTCCCCTGGGGGACGGGAGGCGAAGCCAATGTTCCTCGAGTTCCGGGATGTCAACGGCCGCCTGACGCACCTGCCTGTCGAGTCAGGTGGCGAGCCGATCACCATTGGCCGGAACCCAGGCTCATCGATCTATAGCAAGCAGAGCACGGTCTCGCGTAACCACGGTCGCATCGGCTTCGAGGGCCAGACTCTCTACTTCAAGGATCTCGGCAGCAGCAACGGATCGTTCATCAACGGCGAGAGCACGACTCGGACCTCGCTGCAGGTCGGTGACCTCGTCCGCTGCGGCGAGGTGTTCGAGATCAGCATCCGAGACGGTCAGCCCGACCCGGCACATCTGCCCGAGCGCGAGGGACGGGAGCGTTCGTCGAAGCCGATCGAGATGGGCCGCGTCGACCCGCCTCCCGCCAGCGCCGCCGCCGCTGCTGCCGGCGACGACTCGCTGGAAGAGCGACGGCGACGCAACGCCGATATCGAGGCCGAGCGCGAACGGCGACGACGCGAGCGCGAGGACCGCCGGGGTCGCTCCGACGGCGAAGGTCCGATCGCGCGCGGCTCCGAGACCGAGGCCCGCCGCGTCCCCGACCCACCGCCGCGCCCCGAACCTGAGCCGGCGCGGCGGGCCCCAGAGCCAGCGCGTCGTGCGCCCGAGCCGCCGCGCAACGTCCCTGAGACGGTTCGACGCGAGCCCTTGCGGCCGGCACAGATCGAGCGCGCTGAGCCGGTCGCGCCGCGTGTCCACCAATCCACCGGCCAGAGCCGCATCGTCCAGGCGATGGACGCCGCCACAGGCAGCGACGCCAACCGCGAGCTGGCGGAGATGCGGCGCAAGGCGGCCGCCCTCGACGGTGAGCTGAGCGACGCCGTCCGCCGCGCGAACCAATTCGAGAACGACGCCAAAACCGCCGAGCAGCGGGCGATGCGCTACTCAGTCGAGCTTGAGGGCCTGTCGGAGAAATACCGCCAGCTCAAGGAGCAGAACCGCGTCATGGCGGCTTCGCTCGAGGAGACGCGCGAAGAGCAGCGCAAGCGTGAGGACGAGACCTTTGAGGCCGAGCGCAGGGTCAGCGATCTCGAGAGCGAGCTGGCGCAGCAGCGATCCAAGGCCGCCGAGGCGACCGAGCAGCTGGCCGGCCTCAAGGTGCGTCTGACGCAGAAGGACCGCCAGATCGAGGAGTTGCAGCGCCAGCTCGACCTCCTGGAGTATGAGCTCCGCACCCAGCGCGACGAGATGGAGAGCCTGCAGAGCAGCTTCAACCGCGAGGGTGGTGGCGTCGAGAAGCTCGAGCGGCGCATCAACATGCTGCAAGAGGTCATCCAGGAGAAGGAAGGCCACATCGAGCAGCTGCGCCTCGACTTGCGCGACAAGGACATCGAGATCCGCCAGGTCCGCATGGGCGTCGGCATCAGCGACCTCGAGCACGAGAAGCGGCGCCTGCTAGAGGACTACCACAACGCGACACGGCGGGTCGACGAGCTCCAGGGCCGGCTCGACCAGAGGGGCCGCGACCTCGACGCCATGCGCGCCGAGTTGGACGCCGCCCGCCGCGAGGCTGGCGAACGCAAGGCGCCCGTCGACGTCAGCGACCACCCGGACATGAAGGCCCGCCAGCGCGAGGTAGAGCGGCTCGCTGAGGCGCTTGAAGCCGCCCAGCGCGACCTCGCCAAGTCGGCGCTCAAGCTGGAGGCCAGCGGCCAAGACGCCGAGGCCATGGCCCGCATGGAGCACGAGCTCGCCGCGGCACAGCGCAGGGCCGAGAGCCTTGGCCAGAAGCTGGAGGCCGCCGAGCTGCAGGTTGCGGAGCTGCAGGCCATCGAGCCCGTCGCCAAGGGCGCGGTCGTACCGCCGGGGATGGCAGACGACGTTGAGGCGCTCAACGACGCCGTCGGCGCCTCCAAGCAGAACGCTCGACTGGTGCGCAAGTACGCCAGCCAATTGGATCAGCAGCTGCGCGCCGACGGTGGCGAGACAGGCGATGCGGCGAGCTTGTTGTACGACATCGCCGTGGTGTTGGTGCAGGACATCGGCGAGCAGGAGCGCCTGGTGCGCGAGGTCCAGGGGCACCTGACCGGGAGCGACAAACGATGACCATGGCAGCAGAGAACCCAGTGGCCGACGCGGCGGCGGCCAGCAGCGCGAGGCCTGTGCCGGCAGCCGTCGACGACCTGCATTACCTCATCCGGGCCCAGTACAAGCTGCTCTACGTCGTCAGCGCCGAAGAGGCACGGGTCGAGACTTGGCTGCGCGAGCTCGCACTGCTTGAACGCGAGAGCCTCCGCGAGCGCTGGGACATCACCAACTGGAAGGCGCGCAGCTTCATCACGTGGTCGTGCTCGCAGGGCTTTCGCAGCGATAACCTCGACGTCCCCGGCGACATCCGCGAGCCGATCCGCGCCCTGGACTGGATCGCCAACGGCCTGACCCGCGACGCGCTCGTCGTCCTGCGCGACTTCCACCCCTTCCTCAGCGACCCCATGGTGGCCCGCCGCGTGCGCGACCTCGTCACGCTGTTCGATGGCGCCGCCGTCAAGCGGACCGTCGTCTTCCTGTCGCCCATCATCAAGCTGCCGATGGAGCTCGAGAAGGACCTGCAGGTCATCGACTTCGACCTGCCCGATCGGGCGACGCTCGAAGACATCGTCCGCGAGAAGGCCTTCGCCGGCGCGCGATCGCGGCGCTTTGGTAGCAATTTCCAGAAAGTGCTCGAATCGCCGGCGCTCCAGCGCGAAGTGGCAGAGGCGGCCTTGGGGCTGACCGAGGCCGAGGCGCGACAGGTCTTTGACAAGACCTCGGTGCGAGACAAGCAGTTCGCGCTGTCGACCATCCTCGCTGAGAAGAAGCACATCATCCGCAAGAGCGGCATCTTGGAGTTCTACGAGACCAAGCTCGATCTCAACGCCGTCGGTGGCTTGCCGGAGATGAAGGAGTGGCTGCAGAAGCGCCAACATTCCTTTACCCAGAGCGCGCGCGACTTCGGCTTGCCGCTGCCCAAGGGCATCCTCCTCCTTGGCGTGCCTGGTTGTGGTAAATCGCTGTCTGCCAAGGCGATCTCTCAGGCCTGGCAGATGCCATTGCTGCGCTTGGACGTCGGCAAGGTGTTCGGTTCGCTGGTCGGCTCGTCGGAAGAGAACATGCGCCGCGCCATCAAGACCGCCGAGGCGGTGGCGCCTGCCATCCTGTGGCTCGACGAGCTCGAGAAGGGCTTCAGCGGCACCAAGAGCTCGGGCAGCTCGGACGGCGGCACCACAGCGCGCGTGTTCGCGACCTTCCTCACCTGGCTGCAGGAGAAGGAGTCGCCGGTCTTCGTCATCGCCACCGCCAACGACGTCAGCCAGCTGCCGCCTGAGCTGCTCCGCAAGGGCCGCTTCGACGAGATC
>SXNM01000289.1 GCA_005777155.1 Pseudomonadota bacterium
CTGCACCAAAGACTGCCCCGCGCCGGCCTGCGGCGACGGCAAGTGCGAGACCGGTGAGCAGCTAACCTGCGCCAAGGACTGCCCCGCGCCGGCCTGCGGCGACGGCAAGTGCGAGACCGGTGAACAGCTGACCTGCGCCAAGGACTGCCCCGCGCCGGCCTGTGGCGACGGCAAATGCGACACCGGCGAGCAGCTGACCTGCGCCAAGGACTGCGGCGGTGCGACGGGCGCCTGCGGCGACAACAAGTGCGATGGGCCGGCCGAGAACCCCTTCACCTGCGCCAAGGACTGCAAGGCTCCGACCTGCGGCGACGGCGCCTGCGAGCTGCCCTTCGAGACCACCCTGACCTGCGCCCAGGACTGCGGCGGTGGCGGCGGCGGCAGCGGCGCCTGCGGCGATGGCAAGTGCGACACGCCGCTGGAGAATCCGTTCACCTGCGCCAAGGACTGCCCTGCGCCGGCCTGCGGCGACGGCAAGTGTGACCTGCCCTTCGAGACGGTCCTCACCTGCGCTGGCGACTGCGGTGGCGGCGGCGGTGGCGGCGCTGGCTCGATCGCCAACATGACCGGCTGCCTGACGAGCAGCTGTCTGCAAGAGTCCATCGCCTGTGGGTCCGATTTCACGGGCTGTCTGCAGGCGTCGATCTGCATCGGCGGCTGCAAGGACATGAAGTGCGTGTCCGATTGTGGCGTCAAGCTCACTGGCAACGGCAAGGCGAAGTTCGACCCGCTGCACGTCTGCATCGAGCAGAAGTGCGCAAAACCCTAGATATCTCGGGCTAATCGAGCGGAAGGGCCGCTCAGGGCGCCGTCAGGCAGCGCTTGTCGTCGGCGGCCATCGGCTTGGCGATCGACTCGCCCACTGCGCGCAGCTCTGCGCAGCTAACCTCACCGTCCTGGTCGGCGTCGAAGCCCTCGGCGCGCACCATCACGAAGCTGTTGGCGGCGTCATTGGCGCGCGTCGAGAATTGGCTGCCGCAGATCGCCTTTGTCGATGAAAACACCGTCTGTTCCGTCAGATGCACGCCAGAGCCACGGATGCTGCCGTCCGTCTCCAGGGCGCCATGCAGCGTCGCCGACTCGCGCTGGGCGATATGGATGGAGCAACTCGGGCCAACATGAAACGTGGCCCCAGGCTTGCCGTCGTTCTCGGCGTCGACCAGCCGCGGATCGTCGACATCGGCCTTGGCCGGCATCGCGTCACCGTAGATGTCGTTGAACGCGATGCCGAATTGCTGGATCTCAGGGCCGCCTAGGTAGCGGGCGCCTACGCCCTGGCCGACCAGGACGCTCTCGACCGACATCAGGGGGTGGGCGTCGACCAAGGGCTGCGGCACCACCGTCACGAGGCCGAAGATAGGCGTCAGGCGCAGCTCGCAGAGGGTCCGCTTCTCCAGGAGCTTGCCGCCTTGCAGGGTCATTTGGACGCGCAGCAATCGCCAGGCCCTGGTCTCAATCTCGTCGGCCACCTTGACGCAGGTCGACCACTCCGTGATCTGGGCCCAGGTGCCTGACATCTGGCCGGCACCGGCGCCGCTGTCGCCACCGTCGCCCTTGGCATCGGGGAGCACGCCGCTGACGTCGACGCTGGAGCTGTCGAGGTCCGGAAAGACGCCCCCGGTCGGCTCAGGCTCGCACGCCGCCACCAGCGTCGCCGCGGCGAGCGCTCGGCCGGACCGCCAGGCAGCCCTCAGGCAGCTCTCCCAGACCCGCTCTGCCACGTTAGAACCTCCAGCGCATGTCGACACCGAACGCCAACAGCAAGCCATACGATTGCCAGCCGGGGAAGCCGGGGTTGCCGGTCTGCAGGCCCGCGAAGGCGGTCGTCGGCTTGCCCGTCACCGGATCCGGCGTGTCGTCGGCGAGCTCGTCGCAGAGCGCCGTGACGCCGGGGCCGCAGACGGGGTGGGTGGCGTGGCGCTCCTTGTCGGTGTCGCGGGGCAGTAGGGCGTGGACCTGGCCGAACCAGCCGATCTCGACGGTCTTGCCGAGCAGCGACAGGTCGTGGCTGGAGCCCAGGGCCAGCCGCACGCGATCGTTGTCGACGTAGTTGGTGCGCCCCGTCTGCGGCGGCACCGGGCTCGGTTCCCAGCCTAGGCCGAAACGGAGGGTGCGGCCCGGCGAGCCCGTCCACTCGCCGCCTAGGCGCATCGACACGGTGTCGGCAAAGCCGGTCCCGGTCTCGCCGGCGCTGTTTTGGTATTGGCTCCAGCGGGTGTAGGCGCCATCGGCCACCAGGGTCAGGGCGCCATGACTCCAGGCGACGCCAAGGTTGGCTTGCGCTGGCACGTAGTTGACCACGACCTTGACGTCCTGCACCAGCGGCCAGCTGGCAGGGTCGTCCTGAAAGCCCTTGATCTGCAACTCGTTGCGGAAGCGCAGCGTGAAAGCGTTCTCGGTCCGGTAGTTGGCGCCGAGCCGCAGCGCCGGCAGCGGCTGCCAGGCGACCCCAGCCTGCAGCGCCGGCGAACCGGTCTGGACGTTGTCCACCGTCATCTGCACCTGCTCTTGCCGAGCAGGATCCTGCAGGTAGACGCGTGTGTCGGTGTCAGAGCGCGGCATGACAGACATCGAGAAGCCGATGGAGAGGCCGTCGAGCAACATCCAGCTGGTGCCGACCAAGATGGTCTGGTGCTCGCTGCGCTCGCCGAGCAGCTCGAACGAGAGGTTGTTGCTGAAGTACTGCTCGCGCTCGTCAGCGAAGTGCGAGCGTTGGTGACCGATTTGGTTGAAGGGCAGCATCACGGTCACGCCGAGCCGCAGCCGGGTGATGCCGAAGCTGCCCTGCGCGCCCACCAGGAAGCTGTAGTTGCTTGGAATATCGGTCACGTCGCCGCGCGATCCGAGGCGAGCGTTGCTCGGGATCAGCGGCGAGCTGCTGCCGAGGTCCGGCAGGTCGTAGCCGGTGGGGCGGCGCTTCATCCGGATGGCTACGTCGTCGAGCGAGACCGATAGGCCGATGCCCATGCCGGGCTGGCCGAGCGACATCACGGCTGGATTGTAAAAGAGCGCGGAGTGATCATCGATCAGCGTCGTGCCGGCGCCCGCGAGGCCACCGCCTCGGCTGCCAAAGCCAAAGAGATCTCCAACGTTGGCATGGGCGAGCGGCGATGCTGCGGCGACGCACGCCACCACCAGGGCGCCCAAGGCCCGCGGCCGGGCATGGCCACAGAGGGCAGGCGACGGCGAGCCACGACCCACGTCTGAGATCGACAGCTGGCTGGGGTGGTTGGGTTCAGGAAGGCAGCGCATGGACCAACTTCTCGACAGATGACTTGGCGTCGCCAAGTAGCATGGAAGCATTTGGCTTGTAGAACAGCGGGTTGTCAATGCCTGCGTAGCCGGCGCCGCGCGACCGCTTCAGGATTACGACC
>SXNM01000290.1 GCA_005777155.1 Pseudomonadota bacterium
ACAGATCGCACTTCGCGCGAATTGTCTCCTGATCTTCATCAGGTTTCGTTTCAGGCGCGGATCTCTACCAGAAGGCGTTGGCAAGTTGTCAGTATCACGAAAGGTTTCAATCGACGTCAGCAGGTCGCCGTGGTTCCTGTCAGACGCATGATGACCCCCGGACCCCTTGGCGATGCGTCGAGCGCAAACGGCGCACGCGGCCTGATCGGCATACTAGAGCCCGCACAGTGGGTCAAAGCGGCGAAACGCGCATCCTTAGACGCCTGCTTGACAACATCGGACAGCATCGGACATCAACGTGGAGATATCTCAGCGCAATTTTCTTGCTGGCCGATAGAGCACGAAGCCGGGCCTGCTGGAGCTGTGCCCACTGGCGGACCTGAAGCTGCCGAATGTCGGTGAGCACAAGGTCGCTCGCTGGTGTCGCGGGCGTACGTCGTCTACGCGCCGTGGCGCCCAGCAGACGCGCGCCAAGAGCCGGCGACGCTCCGCCGCTACGGGCAGGTGCTGGCGCCGCTGATGCTGGTGTTGACGTGATAGGCGTCGTAGCCCGTGGCCCCGTACGTCTCGCCGACGCAGCTGACGGAGTTGGTAAAGGTGTCGAACGAGATGGCGTTAAACCAGCGGTTCTGGGCATTGGTGTCAAGTAGAAACGAGCCTTTCTGGGCTCCAGTCGAGGAGGCGCGGAACAGCCAAGGCCGGTACCGCTGGACGGTGGCGTCATACTGGCGGCCGGCGACCAGGACGTCGTCGAAGATCATGGTCAGCGCGAAGAATTCATCGGTGCCGGGCGAGCCATAGCGATTGTCGTTGAGCAGGCTGAGATTGGCAAAATTCACTTGGATTAGCCATCCGTCCGCCCCGTTGGCGTCATTGGAGCTCTGTCCGACCGCCCACACCGTCGAGGTGCCGAAAGCGCGAACGCCGCTTAGGACATCGATGCCGCTTTTGCCGTAATTCTTCCAGGCGACGACGTTGCCGTTGAGGTCCCACTTGATGATCTGGCCGTCTTGGCTACCGACGGCTAGCTGCGTGGTCATGCCGACGGTGAAGACGGCGGAAGCGGTAGCGACCACACCCTGAATTCGGCAATGGTCGTACTTGAACGTCGTGGGGAACGTAGTCACCGGCAGCTTGCCGCTGCGGGTCTTCTGCCAGACGACAGCGTTGCCATTGGCGGGGTCGATCCGAATCAACCATCCGGAATCGTAATTTTTGCCAGTTGCGATGTCCTTGTTGACAGACGCGGTGGTGCCGGCTGCAAAGGCGGTCTTGGCGTCGATGACTGACACCGCGCGCAGGGAGTCGTTCCCGTCTCCAGCGGAGACCAATGCAGAGTGCAAGATCTTACCGGTGTCGTTGATGAGGAGCGTCCAGCCCTCTTCGGCACCAACGGCGGCGACTCGGTGTCCGACCGCGAGGTAGGGGCCGCCGGTCTGCACCGCCGCCACGGCATACAGGTAGTCCGGCGCAGCGTCGGGCGCGTAGTCGGTCGCGAGCTGCCAGGTCACCGCGCCGATCTTGTTGCGGCGCGCCACCAAGCCCTGATACGACTTGGCGCTGTGAAACAACGTGCCGACGGCGAGCGTGCCCTGATCGGCGGTGTGGATGACGCCCTGCAGGCGATCGTGGCCGGCCGAAGCCAGAGAGTAGATGCCATAGCGACAGCCGCAGGTTCCGGAGGTGCACGCTGACGCACCGAGCAGTTCGCAAGCTGCGCCCTCGGCCGTTGGGCCGAAGAGGCAGACACCGGACTTGGTGTCACAGCCGTCCGTGGTGCACTTGGTACCGTCGGTGCAGACCTTGGCTGCTCCGGGCGCACACTTGCCAGCGCCGTCACAGGCGTCGCTGATCGTGCACAGGTTTCCATCCTCGCAGGCGAGCTTGTGTGGGGTCGCGGTGCAGGTGCCTGTGGCGGCGGCGCAGGCGTCGTGGGTGCACGGGTTGGCGTCGTCGCACTTGACCGCTGATCCGGCGCAGGCCGAGGCCCCATCGCAGACGTCGTTGGTCGTACAGAGGTTTCCGTCGCTGCACGGGTAGAGCTTGGCCTGAGGCGAGGCGGCGCAGGTGCCCTTGGTGGCGTCGCAGGCGTCCGCCGTACAAGCGTTGCCGTCGTTGCATATGGTCTTGGTGCCGACGCATTTGCCAGCGGCGTCGCAGCCGTCCTTGGTGGTGCAGAGGTCCTTGTCATCGCAAGCGACGCCCGCTGTGGGGCTGCTCTGGCAGGTGAGGGCGGAGTCGACCTTGGCGCAGACGTCCTTGGTGCAGCTGTTTTTGTCGTCGCAGTCGATGTCGACTTTGCAGACGCAGGTGTAGGTGCCGCCGACGCAGTTGCCCTCGTTGCACTTGTCGCCGCTGGTGCAGTCGCTGCCATCTTCGCAGACGATGCCGGTAGCCTTGGGCTTTTTGCCGCAGGCGCCGCTCGCTGGGTCGCAAACGCCGTCGTTGCAGCCGTCTCCGGCGCATACCTTGGGGTTGCTGCCGAGGCACTTGCCGGTGCTGTTGCAGGCGTCGGTCTGCGTGCAGAGGTTGCCGTCGTTGCACGCCACGCCGCTGGCCTTGGGCGCGAGGCCGCAAGCGCCGGTCTTGGCGTCGCAGGTGGCGTTGTTGCAGGCGTCGCCGTTGCAGGGCTTGGCGGTACCGCTGGCGCAGCTGCCCGCTCCGTTGCAGACCTCGTTGAGTGTACAGGCGTCGCCGTCGTTGCAAGGCGTCGGCTGCGCGACGGGCTTGGTGGTGCAGGCCTTGCCGACCTCGTCGCAGAAGCCGACGAGGCAGGTCTTGCCGCCGTTGGTGCACTCTTTGGCCTTGCCGCCGCCACAGGCGCCCTTGCCGTCACAGGTCTCGCCCGTGGTACAGAACTGCGCGTCTTGACAAACGGTTCCCCCCGGCATCGGCGCCTTGACGCATTGGTGGCCCGCTTTGTCGCAGCTGCCCGTATTGCAGCCGTCGGCGAGCGCCGAGCAGTCTTTGGGCTTGCCAGCGAGGCACTTCCCGGCGTCGCAGGTGTCGCCGTCGGTGCAGAAGTCGCCGTCGTCGCAGCCGCTGCCTTTGGCGGCCGGCGTCTTGACGCAGGCCCCGGTCTTGGCCTCGCAGGCGGCGAGGTTGCAGGCGTCGCCCTGCCCGGCGCAGCTGACGACCGCGCCGGCCTCGCACTTGCCCGACTTGCAGGCGTCACCGCTGGTGCACAGGCTGCCGTCGGCGTCGCACTTGGTGCCATCGGCCTTGGTCGTGGCGCCACACAGGCCGGTCGACGGGTTGCACGCCGCGTCGACACAGGGCCCAGCGCTGCCGCTGCAGTCCTTGGCGCTGCCGCCGCCGCAAGCGCCTGCCTGGCACTTGCCGCTCTTCGCGACGTGGCAGAAGTTGCCGGTGTCGCAGGATTTTTCGGTGTTGGAGACGGGGTCGAAGGTGCAGTCGCCTGCTTTGCAGACGTCGGCGGTGCAGGGGTTGCTGTCGTCGCACTCGGCGTCTTTGGCGCAGCCACAGCCCGTCTGCGACTTGTTGGTGGCGGTGACGATGCACTGGCCGAGCTTGCAGGCGGTCACGGTGCAGACGTCGCCGTCGTCGCAGCTGGCGGTCTCATTGGGCGTGCTGGCGCAGCCCTTCTTGCCGGCGGCGTCGCAGGCGTCGACGGTGCATGGGCTGTTGTCGTTGCACTCGTCGTCTTTGGGCTGGTTCTGGCACTTGCCTGTCGCGCCTTCGCAGCTGTCGAAGGTGCATGAGACGCCGTCATCGCAAGCCTTGGGCTGGCCTACGCAAGCGCCGTTGACGCATGAGTCGGCGTCCGTGCAGGCGTTGCCATCGTCGCAGCCGGCGCCACCGGGGACCACGCCACAGCCGCCTACCGGGTCGCAGCTGTCGAGGGTGCAGGGGTTGTTGTCGTCACAGGCCTTGTCGACCTTGCCGGCGCAGACCCCCTCCTTGCACTTGCTGCTGGATGTGCAGACGTCATTGTCGTCGCAGGTTTGGTCGGTGTTGATCGGCTCGGTGGCGCACTTGCCCGTCTTGGAGTCGCAGGCGGTCTTGGCGCAGCTGCCATCGCCGGCGGGCTCGCACTTGGGCGCCAGCGCGGTGTTGATGACGCAGATCTTCATGCTCAGGGCGCAGGTGCGTGGCTGGCAGAGGTTACTCTGGGTGCAGTCGGAGTCGCTGGCGCAGGGGCAGGCGTTGGTCTTGCCCACACACACGCCGGCCTTGTTGCAAGCGTCGCCCTTGGTGCAGCTGTCGCCATCTTCGCAGGCGGTGTCGGCGTTGACGCCGGTCGCGGTGCAGCCGACGGCGAGGTCGCAGGCCAGCGTAACGCAAGGGTCACTGCCCGTGCAGGAGGCGTGGTTTGGGGTGTGGACGCAGCCCTTGGCTTTGGCACAGGTGTCGTTGGTGCATGCCTTGCCGTCGTTGCAGAGGTCGAGGCTGCCGGCGCAGGCCCCGTCGAGGCAGATGTCGCCTTTGGTGCAGAGGTTGCCGTCGTCGCACTGCAGCGTCAGGTCGGTGATGGGCTCGTGGACGACCTTGTCGCCTTGGTCGCAGAAGTCCTTGGTGCACGGGTTGCCGTCTTCGTAGTCGGTTGCCGCAGCGGCGATGCAGTTGCCCTGGGCGCACTTGGTGCCACAGACGCCGCGCCCGCAGTGCGCGCCGTCGGCCTTGACGAAGGTCTGGCAGGCTCCCCTGTCGTCGCAGGCCGCCTTTTGACAGGCGCCGATGGGCGGGCCCGGATCGCAGGGAGTGCCGCCCGTCTTGGCTTCAAGCTTGCAAGCGCCGGCGACGTCGCACAGCGACTCCTGGCAAATGCCGACCACCAGCGTCTGGTCTTTGCACACGGTGCCGGCGGCGCGGTTTTGCAGCTTGCAGGTGCCGGCGTCGCAGACGGGGAAGTTGCACGGCGTCTTGCCCTTGAGGTCCTTGAGGTCGTTGCAGTCATAGTCGGTGATGCAGTCCGGCTCGAACGAGTCCGCGCCGCCCTGGCCATCGCTGACATCGACGCCGATGTTGATGTCGATGTCGATGTCGTTGCCGACGCTGTCCTCGGCCTCGGCCACCGTGACCTGCCCACACGCGGCCAGCAGCAGGGCGCAGCTGACGAGGGCGCCGAGGCCTGCCGACCAGGCATTTTCGAGCGCGAGAAGGCGCAGGCGGGGCATAAAGACGCGCATTGGGGACTCCATCGGCCGCAAGTCCGGGGCCAGCGAGGCGACACGACGAAGCAGGATAGCGGCGCAAGAGGCGCTGCGAAAGATCCCGAGGGGCCTTGCCCTCACATTAGCCGCGAAGCACCAAGATCCAGATGTCGTAGAGCGCGTGGGTCCACGCCGCGGCAGCGAATCCACGGACCAGAAAGAGCCCGCCGAAGAGCGCTCCCATGGCGCAACGAAAGACGAAAGGGGTGAAGGCGAAGGGCTCAACGATGTGGTGTGCGGCCGAGAAGACCACCGAGCTGAAGGCGATCAGGCCAAGCAGCGGCAGCGGTCGGCTGCGCCAGTCGGGGCCGACGATCCGTGCGCCGAGGCCAGCGAGCAGGCCCAAGCGAAACACCAGCTCTTCGTGAAATCCTGCGCCGAAGCTGATGAGCACTGCATCGACCAGCCCCACCTGGTCGCGGACGGCGGCGGCGGCGAGCGTAATGCCACCTGCGGGTGCGACGCCAAGCCCGGCGGTCAGGGTCTCGAGCACCTGTCGAGTCGCCATGCTAGCCAGCAGCGCGCAGGCGAGGGCGTAGGCGCTGCACTCCAGCAAGAAGGGCAACAGCCACCGCGTCGAAAGCCGACCGCGGCTCGCCAGCCAACCGACGATTGCGGCCTGGCAGAGGGCGATGCCGGCGTAGAACACGGCCCAGGGCAGCGCGCCGCGCAGATCGGCGAGGGAGAACGCCGTCGCCAGGGCCACGCTGACGAGATCGGCGCCGTTGCGGACCTCGGGCGCCAAGATCGCGCCGAGGCCATGAAAAGTGAGGAGCGGTAGGGTCAGCGCGGCGGCGCCAAGCGGCGACGAGGTCTCACGCAGGTAGGTGGTGAGCGGCCCGCCGGCGCCCGCCCCGAGAGCGCCGCCACCCTTGGTCGCGGCCATTACGGCGTCACTGGCGCCCGGAGCGCGGCCGGGAGGGCGTCGTCGTGTTCCATGACGAAGCGGCGCCTGTCGTCGTCCCAAACCTCAGTGGCGACTCCGATGACGCCACCGTCAGGGCGCAGGGTCAGGCGGCTGAGGTGGGCGAAATGCCCGTGCTGGGGCTGGTGCCAGGTGGACGAACCGCAGCCGAGGATGAGCAGCGGCGGCGCGCCGGTCGATGCGCCGTCGACCGCCGTTGGCTGATAGGTGCCGCGATGCGGGGCGTGCGTGTGGCCATGCAGCGCCGCGGTGAAGCCGAGCTCCGAGAGGGCCGAAAGCACCGCCTTTGCGTCTCGCAGCTGCGAGGTGTGGCGCGACGGCAGGCCGCGGCGGTGCAGGTTGTGGTGCAGCAGCGCGACGCGGACGCGCACTTCGGCGGGCTCGGTGGCGACGAGGCGCTGCAGGCGGACCAGCTGCGCGGCCCCCACCTCGCCCTGGGCGAGCAGCGGCGCCGTCGGGATGGCGCTGTGCAGACCATAGATGCGCAGCCATGGCCGCGGCGCTTTGACGAAGGGCCAGTCGGCGCGCGACGCGGCGCCCTCGGTCCACGGCAGCAGGGCGGCCTCGGCCCGTGATGCGGCCGCCGCGCCGTGGGTATAGACGTCGTGGTTGCCAGGGACCGCCGACAGCCGGTCGCCATCGCCGATGCGTGCCAGCAGCGCCGCGCCGGCGCTGAACTCGGAGGGCAGCGCTAGGTTGGTCAAGTCGCCGGTAAACGCGACGTGATCGATGGCGCGGTCCTGCAGGCGCTCGACCAGCGCGTCGGCGAGCCACGCCGGGTGGGCGGCGCGACGAGGCCCGAGGAGGTTGATGAGGCCGCTCAGGCGCTTGTTCAGAAAGCGCAGCGGCGAGGTGCCCGCCAGGTCGAGCACGTGCAGGTCGCTGATGTGGGCAAGGCAGAATCGTTCCACGCTCGAGAGCCTACCGCCACCACGGCCCGACGACTAGCACCGAAGCGGCAACAAACGGCGCCGGTGCCTAGTAGAGCAGGTTCTCGATCCGCTCCTCTTTGGCTGGCAGGTCACGCTCGCCGAGCAAGGAGCGCAGGTCGATCTCGATGGTGCGGGACAGCGCGTTCATCGGCACGTCGTTCATGCTCCGCTCGAAGGGGTCTTCGCTGGCGTCGCCGATGCCCTCCATGACTCAGAACACCCAGCTGACCAGCGCCGACGACAAGATCATCGGCACGGCAGGCAGCCACGGCGCGATCCAGCCGATCCCCTCGTGGGCTGCAGAGATGCGCTCGGCGAAGACGTCGAGCAGGCCGAAGGGGATGAGGAACACGAAGACCTTGACGAACAGGCGACTGAACTCAGCGTACTGACGCGGAAGTGGCGTGTTTTTGGTCCGTTCGCAGGCGCCCTGGTGGCTATAGAGGGTCTCCAGCTGCCGCATCAGCTCGATCTGGTGGAAGAGGTCGAGCGCGCGGTCGTCGTGGAGCGCCCGCAGGGCTGCGGCTTGTCGCGCCAGCAGGTGTGTCGCCGGGTTGGCTTGGGCGCTGACAGCGGCCAGCTCCTCAGCGTCGAGGAAGGGGCTCAGCTCCTTGTGCCAGTCGTTGCGCATGTGCTCGGCGTGACGCTCCATGCGGCGGCGGGTCCAGGCCGTCGGGTTGTCGAAGAAGCGCGAAGTCTTGCGGAGCTGCAGCCGGAGCGCGTTGACCCAGGCGAGGTGGCGGTAGATGAGTTGACGGTGCGTCTCCGCCAGCGCGGTGCCCTCGGCGCTAGGGCCGCCTGGCGCCACGGCGTCAGGGGTCGCGGCGGCGGCTGCGCGGCGCGCGTGGACGTAGTTCTGCACCGAGACGGCGAAGGTTCGACTGGCGTTGACGATGCCGCCCCAGATCTGCCGACCCTCCCAGAAGCGATCGTAGGCGGCGTTGTTCTTGAAGCCGACGTAGAATGCCACCGCTGTGCCGACCGTCGCGATCGGCAAGAAGGGCAAGCGCAGCACGGTGAGGCCAAGCTCGGAGTATGCGAGGTAGACCGCCAGCGACCACGCCGACGACTGCGCCACATTGGGAGCGGCCCAGACGAGGACTACGCGCCACGGAAGGCGACGTTCGATGATCACGGCCGACTCCGCTACGAACGGCGTTGACCCCGCCGCGTCGGCAGCTGAACCCGCGCCTGGCAAAAAGTGTCAAGCTTGGCCCTGCCAACGCCCCGGCGCCGTCGACGTGGCCGCCGGTCAGGAGATACCGCCGTGCAGCAAGATCCATCGCGCCCGCTCGCCCCGCCCGTCTGGCCGCCGCTGACCAGCCTCGCCGCCACCGCCGGCTGTGCCGCCAAGATCGCCCAGGCAGATCTGCGCGCCGCCCTCGCCCACCTGCCGCCCGTCGCCGACGCCCGCGTGCTAGTCGGCATCGAGACGGGCGATGACGCGGCGGTGATCGCCCTCACGCCCGACCTCGCTCTCGTCCAGACCGTTGACGTTTTCACGCCCATCGTCGACGACCCCCTGGCATATGGGCGCATCGCGGCCGCCAACGCGCTGTCGGACGTCTACGCCATGGGCGCCACGCCACTCTCGGCGCTGTCCCTGGTCGCCTGGCCCCTCGATGTCGCCGGTCCGGAGGCGCTCGGCTTGGTCCTGCGCGGCGCCAGCGAGGTCTGCGCCGAGGCGGGCATCGCCATCACCGGTGGCCACAGCATCGTGGACCAGGAGCCCAAGTTCGGCCTGTTCGTGACGGGCACCGTCCACCCCGCTCGCGTCGTCCGCAACGACGGGGCGTGCGCCGGCGATGTCCTGGTGCTGACCAAGGCGCTCGGCACGGGCGTACTGACGACGGCGCGCAAGCGGGGCGCCATCGACGACGCGGCGTTGCAGACGGCTGTGGAGTCCATGCGTCAGCTCAACGCCGCCGCCGCCGCGGCGATGACGGAGGAGGCGGTGCTGCCACACGTCCACGCCTGCACCGACGTCACAGGGTTTGGCCTCCTCGGCCACCTCGGCAACGTCCTGCGAGCGTCGTCGGCGCGCGCCGGGAAGGCGCTCGGTGCCCGCCTTGATTTCGCCGCCCTGCCCTTCCTCGCGGGCGCGGAGTCGGCGGCGGCGGCAGGCCTCTGCCCTGGCGGCAGCCGGCGCAACCTCGCCTATGCGGCGCCGAGCTGCTCCTTCGATGATGGACTCGTCGAGTCGCAGCGCCTGTTGCTGGCTGACGCCCAGACCTCGGGCGGGCTGCTCATCGCCGTCGCGCCCGACGGCCTGCCATCGCTGCTGGCTGCGCTCGAACGGCGGGGAGTGGCGGTGCGCGCCGTCGTCGGCGAGCTTTATGCAGCCGAGGTCGCGGGTGCCATTCGAGTCGAGGCGCGCTGGGCGACGTAGAGGCGAGCTGCGGCGATTGCGGGTCTGCTACTCGGCGACGCCGCCGACGCCGACCGCCCCTTCGACGGCCTCCTCTGGCGCCTGCGGCTCCGGCCAGCCGGTGAAGCGTGGGACGTAGGGCGCCTCGGCGATGAACTGTTCTTCTGTGATGACGCCGTCTTCGCGCATCTTTCGCAGGACACTGATCATCCGCTCTTGCCACCACGGGGTCCACTTCTTGCTCTCGAAGACGCGGTAGCCGACGCGGGGGTGCGGCTTGTTGGCGGCGAGGAAAGCGGCCTCGAGCGGCGTCAGCTGCCTGGGATCTTTGCCGAAGTACACCTGGGCGGCGCGGTGAACTCCGTACTTGCTGGGGGCAAACTCGACGATATTGACGTAGAGCTCTAGGATGCGATCCTTGGTTTTCACCTTGATATCGAGATCTTCTCCACCATCACCCCCGTCGTCATCCTCGGCACCGACGCTGGCGGCGCGGCCAGGAGCGCGGCTCGGTGCCTTGGGCGCCGGCGTCGGGCGCGGCAGGCCATCGGGCGTGGGCAGCACAGGGTCAGCCATCAGCGTCCGCTCCATGTGCCAGACGATGAGCAGCTCTTCAAACTTGCGGCCGAGGTACTTGTCGCGTGTCAGGTAAAGGTTCTTGACCAGCTGCTGCGTCAAGGTCGAGCCGCCATAGACGAAGCGGCCATAGTCGAGGTTCATCTTGATGGCGCGCTCGAGGAGGCCGAGGCGCAGCCCGCGGTGCTTGTAGAAGGCGCCGTCTTCGGTGACCAACATGGCGTAAGGCACGTAGCCCGGCAGCTCGGCGAGCGGCACCCAGGCGTCCGAGCTGGGGCCGACTTGCTGGTCCTCCAGCAGCGTTCCCGACTCGTTGACAGGCCGCTTGAATTCGCCGCGCAGCTCCTTGAGGTCGAGGTTGCCGAACGCCGTGACGACGCACCCGGCGTCGTCGAGATTGGCGTCGAAGTCGCCCTTGTAGGGGTTGGCGAGCTGGAGCTCGAGCGTTACATCGGCCGCCAACTCGCCGACGGCCTCGATCTTGCCAATGGTCGGGACCATGGACGGCGGCAGCGCGGCGGCGATCTTGCCGCAGTCCTGTCGAGGCAGCTCGACGGCGATTCGCAGCTTGGCCTTGTCGCCGCTGGCAGGGCGCACAGGTTTGGCGCTGGCGGCGTCCGCGCCGCCGGCCGCCACGCTCTTGTCAGGCGCCGTGCTGGCGCCGAGGCCGCTCACCAGGGCGGAGACGCGCATCGTGGCCTCGCCGACGCGGATCGGATCCAGATCGAGGGCGAGCGAGCCCTGTTCGCCATCGGCGACGAGCAGCAAGTTGGCTGAGAACGACAGGCCCTCGATCGGCCGCGGCGCGAGGCGCCACCAGTCGACCCCGACGCCCTTGGCGTCCAAGCTGCCTTCGACGCGGGTGCGCTGCCCAGCGGCCTCGGTGCGGATCGCGAGGCTGCCGTCCAGGCTCGCGCCAGGGCCGACATGGATTGCGGCGCCGAGGCCGCGGGCGGCCATCGCCACGGCGCCGCCCGAGAAGGTAAAGGTGGCGGCGTCAAAGCGCCCGTGCGCCGTGGTGGCGACCTTGGCTTTGAGTACGCCGACAGCGTCCGGGCTGCCGATGCCAAAGAGCTCGACGCCAGCGTCCAGACCGCGGCTGCCGTCACCGAGCTGGGCGGTCAGCGCCGCCTTGGCCGCCCGCAGCCCAAACGAGGGCAGCGCCGCCGCGGGCTCGAGCAGGTCGACGCCGCCGTTCTCGAGCTGAAAGGTCAGCCCAGGTAGGGCGTCGAGGCGGGCGAGGGCGGACGCGACGCGACCATCGACAGCGGTCACCGCCGCGAGCAGGTCCTGCAAGGCGGGAATGGCTGCGGCGCTCGCCGGTCCCTTGCGGGGCGCCTTGCGCGGGCTCTGTGGCGCCTTGCGACGGGCCTCTGGGGCCAACTCCGGCCGGTCCACTTCGTCGTCTTCCTCCTCGGTCGCGGCGGCGATGACGGGCTTGGCTCGGGCCTTCTCGATCGCGTCCCAGAGAGCGGCGCCGTTCGGCAGGGCCGAGATGGTCTCGCGGCTCCACTGAATCTTGGCGCGGACCTGCTCAATGGTCACTGTGATGGGCCGCTGCAGCGGCTTGGCGGTGGTCGCCGCAGCAGCGCCAGCCCCGCCATCGGCGCCGACGGCGCTTCCAAACTCGATGGACGCGCTGGACATCTCGATCGTGCCGAGCCCAAGAGGCAACGGCAGCGCTCCGCTGTCGAGATCGACGCGCCAGCCACCGACCTCGGTCGGCGACAGGGTCAGCGCCTTCAGGGTCGCTGCGCCGAAGGCCGCAGACGGACCGGCGACAACCGGCGCCGCGGGCGGCTTGGCGGGTGCCTTGACCGCCGGGGCCTTGACCGCCGGCGCCTTGGCGGCGGCCCCGCTGGCAAGGCCGGGATTTTGGGCGACCACCTGCAGGGCACCGAGCAGCGCCGGCTCTGCCCGCAGCGGTCCAATCCGCACCCCCTCAGACGGATCGACCGCAATTGCACCAAGGTCGAGCCGCAGCTGAGCGCCTTTGTGCAGCGACACGCCGTCGAGCGCGGGGCCCGCCTTGGCATCCCAGGTCAGCCCGCGAATGACCACGGCGTCGGCGAGCTCGGCCAGCCCGGGCAAGGGCGGCAAAGGCAACGCCAAGGGCGGCGTGAAGCCGCCGCGTACACGCATGGCGTCCCCATCGGCGACGGTCGGCACGACCTGCGCAGAGAGGACCGAGGTGGCTGCCCCTTCGACGTGGGCCCGAGCGCTGCCGATGCCGGCGGCGGCGTCGAGCCCCACCTCGATGCCACGGACGCGGACGCCGCCGGGCAGCAGATCGGCAAATTGCCCTTCGAGGCGGATGGCCACCTCGCCGTCGCGCAGGTGCAGCGCCATGGCTCGGGCACCGGCGCCGTCGGCGTCGCGATCTTCACGGTCGGCGTCCGGCGCCCGCCGCAGCACCGTCCGCAGCGCCCGCAGCAGATCGAGCAGCTCCTCGGGGCGGCCGTCGCGCAGGCGAACGTCGAGGCGCAGGCCTTCGAGCGCCAGCGACTCCGGGCGACGCCGGCCAGCGAGGGCGCGCAATGGCGACAGGCTGGCGTCCACGACCGGCAGCGCGAGCATGTCGCTGCCGTCGGCGCGGCGCAGGTGCATGCCGGAGAGAGAGACTGTGCCGAATACGCTGACGGAGACGTCGTCGAGCTGCAGCTGGAGCCCGGCGCCGTCGGCGATCCGACCGAGCCTGGCCCGCACCTCGCGCTCGACGACGGTGGTGGCGACCAGGACGCCAATGACCGTCAACGCCGCGCCAGCGCCGAGGGCCATGCCCAGCCATCGGGTGCGGTTCCCTTGGGGAGTCGGAGCGCTCATCGTGGTTCCTGTGCTGAGCCGACAACGTCAGCGGTCGCTCGCCGGTCGCGCCCGGCGCGCAGCGAGGACGCCGCGGCCGCGGCGCCTCTGACGCGCACCGACCGCAAGGGGTTCGGCGTCAGGCGGCGCCGGCAGGGGGAGCGATCGCCTGGGGAGAGCCCGGCGCCTCAGCCACTTCTGGCACCGGCGCGGGCAGAGACATGGCCACGATCTCGGCGATGTCCAGGGTCTTCACGCCTTCGATGCCCTTCTCCTTCAGGCCGTCTTTGACCATCGTCAGGCAGAAGGGGCAGCTGACGGCGATGGCTTCGGGGGCCGTGGTCATCGCCTGCTCGACGCGCAGCTGATTCACGCGGGTGCCGATCTTCTCTTCCATGTACATGCGTGCGCCGCCAGCGCCGCAGCACATTCCCATCTGCTTGCTGCGCTCCATCTCGACGAGCTGCACGCCCGGCACTGCCTGCAACGCCGCGCGAGGGGCGTCGTACTCGTCGTTGTAGCGGCCAAGGTAGCAGGAGTCGTGGAAGGTCACCTTCAGTCGCTGGGCCTGCGACAGGTTCAGCCGCTGCTCCTGGACGAGCTTCCAGATCAGCTGGCTGTGGTGCACGACCTCGTAGCGGCCGCCGAGCTGCGGGTACTCGTTCTTGATGGTGTTGAAGCAGTGGGGGCACGAGGCGATGACCTTCTTGACGCCTGCCTCGTTCATCTGGGCGATGTTCTCCTTGGCCTGCTCTTGAAAAAGGTACTCGTGGCCCATACGGCGAGCCGGGTCGCCAGAGCACTTCTCCTTCTTGCCGATGACCGCGAACTCGACCTTGGCGGCCTGCAGGACCTTGACCACCGCGTCGGTGACCTGCCGGGCGCGATCGTCGAAGGCGCCGGCGCAGCCGACGAAGTAGAGGTATTCGGCGTCGGGCTTGTCCTTGAGGGTCGACACGTCGCTGCCCTTCATCCAGGCGTCGCGCTTGGACGAGGCGATGCCCCAAGGGTTCGACTTGGTCTCGAGGTTCTTCAGCGTGACCTTGAGCTCAGGGGGAAAGCTGTTGAGTGTCAGCATCATATGGCGGCGCATGTCGACGATCTTGTCGACATGCTCGATCATGACTGGACACTGCTCCGAGCAGCTGCGGCAGGTGGTGCAGGCCCAGATCGCGTCAGGGTTGACGCTGGCGATGAGCGGCGGCATCGCCCGCTCGGCCTGCTCGACCTCGGCGTCGGTGACGGCGCCGCTGGTCGCGATGGCGCCACCCTTGAGGATGCGCGGCGCCTCGTCGTAGAGGTGGGCCTGCAGATCCTTGATGATCAGCGCCGGGTTCAGCGGCTTGTCGGTGTTCCAGGCCGGGCAGTTGACCGAGCAGCGGCCGCACTCGGTGCAGGTGTACAGGTCCAAGGTCTGCTTCCACGACAGCGCCTCGATGCTGCCGAGCCCGAGCGACTCGCCTTGCTCGACCCGCTCTTCGATGCGGTCGATGAGCGACAGGGCGCCTTTTGGCTCCAGCCGCGATAGGAAGACGTTGGGAAGCGACGTGATCACGTGAAAGTGCTTGGAGATCGGCAGCAGATTGAGGAACGTCAGGATGATGCCGAGGTGGATCCAGTAGTTCGCCTCCCCGAGCCACTGCAGGGTCGGCGCGGCGAGGCTGGAGGTGGCGAACATCCGTGCCAGCGCGCCGCCGATGGGGGCATGGGCTACGAGCTCGAGGGCGCGAGGATCACCGGCCTTGGCCAAGCCGCCATGGTGCAAGCCGTCGTAGAGCAGGTCGGTGACCATCAGGCCACCGATGAAGCCCAAAATGACCAGCGCCTCGATCGAATAGTGGATGCGCGCGGGTCGCTGCACGAGCCGGCGGTAAAAGAAGCCCAAGATCGAGAGCAGCACCAAGGCCTCGGTGAGGTCTCGAATCAGGTCGTAGGGTCCATGCACAAAGCTTGGCAGCGTGAGGTCGGGCACAAACGCCAGCACAAACAGCATCGTCGTCCGCAAGCCTAGGACGCAGAACCCCCAAAAGGTCAGCGCGTGCAGCAGGCCCGACACCGGCTCCTTGAACATCTTGCGCTGGCCGATACCGACCACCAGCAGCGTCTTGATTCGCTCGCCGACGAGATCCCAGCGCGTCTCAGGCCGCCCGGCCAAGAGCAAACGCAGGCGGACCCACATCGTCCGGGCGAAAATGCCGAGGCCGAGGAGCAACATCGCCGCCCCGAACGGCGCCCGGTAGTCATAGTCGAGCACGGCGCCGCTGGCGACCGCCGCGGCGTGGGCGGCAGCGTGGGTCGCCGCCGCCGTCGCTTGATAGGCCACCGACTCTGCGGCCTGGACGCTGCCTAACGCCATCGTGAATCTCCCGGAGGCGGCGCCGCAGCCGCCAGCGCCGCGTCGTCCGCGGCATCAAAGGGGTTGATCTCTGACAGGATCTCCACCGGCACCCCGTCCAGTCTACGCGCCCGAAGGGCCCAGGTGGGCAGTCCGCGCTCGAGGCAGCCCCGCTCCCGGCGGCTCGGCGGGAGTCCTGCGGTGGCGTCGCGCAGCCAGTGGACCTCCAGTCCGCGCACCGCTGCCAGCTCGCCGGCAGCCCACGCGGCATACCCGAGGACGTCGGTCTTGACCAGCAGTACGCCGCCAGGCGCCAGCACCGTCGCCGCCAATGCTGCAAAATCGCGGTCGATCAGCCGGCGCTTGCGGTGCTTGCTCTTCCACCAGGGATCGGGAAAAAGCGTGTAGATCGCCTGCACGGAGCCGGCGACGACCAGCTCTGGCAGCGCCTCTCGGGCGTCGCAGAGCGCGAGACGCCGATTGGAGCAGCCGGCGCGCTCCAGGTAGGCGTCCGCTACCTCGACGAATTTGCGGCGGATCTCAAAGCCGAGGTAGCGCGCCTCAGGGTGAAGGGTGCAATAGCCGCGGGCGAAGCGCCCGAGTTGAAAGCCGATCTCCACCACCAACGGTCCGGCTTGGTCTGGCGCGGCGAAGGCGCGGAGCGCGTCAGCGTCTCGCCGCAGAAACACCGGATCGTAGACGTGGACGCCGTGCAGGGCGTCGATCTGGCCATTGGCGCGGCGATAGGCCTGGCTGCCGCCGACGATGCGTGTGGGAGCGACGGTCGGCAAAGCGTGGAGCGACGGCGCGTCGGGTACCACGGCGTCGCTGTCGTGCGGCGCGTCGACGCCGCTACCTCTGCGGTCACTCCGGGTCTCGCGATGGAAGGGGCGGAGGGCCATGACGCGGCAGAATAGCGCAGTGCGTCATGGCGGGGAAGGGTGGCCGGACGCGTGAATCTCTGGCCCACCTGTCGCGGCTGGGCGCGGCGGCGGACGCACTGGCTGCACGCCGATTCGTGAGCGCCCCGCGACTTCGCAAGCAAGGCCGGGGCGCCCGCGCCCAGTTGCCACCGCTTGGTGCGCGCAGCATGCTTGCGAGTCTGCGGCTGCGAGCGCGTCGCCGCGCGGCGCATGACCAGGCCACCTAGGGTCGCCGCAGCGTGGCCCAGGGCCCTGTGCACCGCGGCCCCGGCGACAGCGCCGACGGTACGTGGTCGCAGGTTCTGCTCGGTCGCGCGACCGGCGCTGTCGGCTGCACTACACGGTCGGCTGCACTACACGGTCGCCTGTACTATCCGGTCGCCTGTACTATCCGGTCGCCTGCACTGACGCCGGCCTGCAACGTCGCGGATCCTACACGATGGCCAACGCCGAACCCACCACACCGACCGCCGCTGAGCTGGACGCGGCCGCCCGCGGCCCAGGCCTCGCCGCCGGCATCGGCGTTGTCATGGTCCTGCTCAGCACCAGCATGGCGGTGGTCAGCGGCGTCCTGCTCTACCGCGGCGACGCTGGCGATCCCGTGCAGAACACCCTGCCCTCCGGCTGCGCAATGGTCGCTGTCGCCGAGCGCCCAGGGGTGGCCCAGCGCCTCCTTGCGTCGACCGCGGCGCCCTTGCCGCTGCCCGAGGCAGTGACGGCGTGGCTCGGCGATCTGCGCGCCGCCGCGACCGCTTGGAGCCTGCCCGTCGCGCCTGGCGCGGCGCTGCCACGGGGACTGCATGCCGAGAGCCCGGCGGGCGTATGTCTGCGCGATGGCGTGCGCCTGTGGACGCTCGGACACCAAGCCCCGGGCGCTGAGGCGCTGCTCGCCGACCTGGCGCAGGGGCTCGGCGGCGGCGCGTGGCAGGCCGCGCAAGCTGTCGGCGGCTTCGTCGACTACAGCCTGCGCGCCGAGAGCGAAGGCGCTGGCGCACCGGCGCGGGCGGCGGCGCTGGCAGGCCCTGAGCGGGTGCAGGTACTGGTCGGCCCGCCAGACCCCAGCGCGGCGCTGGCGGCCTTGGTGCCGACGCTCGCGGAAGGTTCGGCCCGCAACGACCTAGGCGTGCGCAGCGCCTTTGAGCGCGTCGGCGCGGGCGCGCTGCAGATCTTCCTCGACGCAGCGACCACCAAGGCCCACGCGGTCGCGCTGAAGGGCCTGCCGCCGCTGCGTGACTTCGTGGCCCGCCACGCGATCTGGCTCGGCGCCTCCCTGCGCGACGACCTCGGCGATGGCCGCGTCCACGGCCACCTGCACGTCGGCTGCGAGCAAGTGGGCGCCACCGCGCTCAAGCAGGCGCTCGACGCTGGCCCACCCCTCGCGACCTCGGCCGCGCTGCGCGGCGCGGCGGCTGGCGCCACGATTCGATTGCAGCCCGAGACCTTCGCGCCGCACCTCGCGGCGATGG
Organism: Pseudomonadota bacterium; assembly: GCA_005777155.1. Taxonomy (GTDB): domain Bacteria; phylum Myxococcota_A; class UBA9042; order UBA9042; family UBA9042; genus SXNM01. The sequence goes on from SXNM01000290.1 coordinate 17,502, forward strand.
GCCAGGTCGGCCCCTTGCCAGCGCTGTCATCGTCGCTGGCCCGCGCCGGCGGTCCGACCCTGTCTGCGCTTTGGCCTTCGCTGCAGGGCACGTTCGTCTTGCGCGTCGCCCGCGCCAGCGAGACCGCGCCCGCGTGGTGGATCGCCGCGCGACTGCGGTCTGGAGCCCTGCCGCCGCCCTGCCGTGAAGGTGGCGGTGACGCCTTGGGGCCGAGCTGCGGCGCCGACGCCGAGTGGTTCGTGCTGGCCGCGGGACCGAACGGCGCCGACGCGGCCCTGCAGTGGCTGCGGCAGCACCCGGGCGCCGACCCCGACGCCAGCGACGACCGGGCGCGCATCCTCGACGACAGCGTCGGCGCTTTTGTCGACGACCCGAGCGCGCTGCCAGGCGTCAGTCTGCCGCGTTGGCAGCCCCTGGAGGTTGAGTCGATCTGGCTCGACACTGGCCTCATCCTGCACCTCGCCTACGATCCCCGCCCTGCCGCCGCCCGCTGATTGCCTCTCGCCTGGAGCCTGGAATGCTGTATCACTACGCCAAGATCCTGGACCTCTGCGAGCCCTTCCTCATCGCTCACCGCGGCATCGTCGACCACGTGGAGCGCAGCCCGCTCGGCGTGCCAATCCCGCCTGAGAACGTCTTCGACCCCCAACACCGGCGCCACTCCACCTTCCTCGGCCTGCTGCGGAAGCTCGACACCCTGACCTTCGGCCCATTCGGCATGACGATGCCTTCGTGGGTCTTCTACGATTGCGCGGTGATGCCTGGCGTCTTTCTCGGCCTCGGCGTCCGCGCCGATCGCCTGGAGCCATGGGCGCGCGAGGCGTTCGAGTTGCCCGCCGGCTACGATGGCTTGGTGCCGGTGTCGCAGTTCATCGCCATCCCCAAGCTCAATGCGTTCGCGGCGCCGGGCCCGGTCGGGCAGCTGGCCGACACCTGGCTGCTCTACTCCTTGGAGTCGATCAACCAGGTCTCGCCGGGGTTCGCGCCGCCGGGGGTGCTGAAGCTGACGCTGGCGCTCGGCCTCGCCTGCCTCCCGCTGCGCCGCCTCTATGGTGTGACGCAGTGGCGCTCGCCCAAGCTCGATACCTACATCGATCTCGGTCCCATCGAGCTGTTGACTGCCTGGACGCCGGCACACTCGCTGCCGCGCACCCTGACGTTCCACCTGGCGCCTGACGAGTTCAGCATTCAGACGCTGCTGGTGGCGCCGGCGATGCACCCGCTGGCGCCAGCCCCTGACGAGCTGCTCGATCCCGACGATCCCGCGGCGTTGCGCACCTTGCAGGGCCGCATCGAGGCGGGCTGGCAGGTGCGAGTCGTCGGCAGGCCGAGCGGCTTCGGCGCCCACCTGCGGGTGCCGCTCTCGGTTCGGTCGCCCGAGGCACGCTGAGCGCCGGCACCGCCCAACGACATCGCGCCGGCCCGCCGCCGGCCCACAAGGACACGCCCATGCTGCCCTTTCCAATCCGCAACCCGCACCTGCTAGACCACCTCGTGCCCTTCGTCGTCACCACGCCGCGCAACCGCGAGGCCCTGGACCTACGCCCCTTCGGCGTCTCGCTGCACCCAGACGGCGAGATCGACCCGCTGCGCGTCGCCTCACAAGGCTTCCTCGACCTGCTGCACCGCCTGGACGGCCTGACCTTCGGGCCCGAAGGCATGCCCATGCCGCGCTGGGTGTTCTACGACTGCTCTGAGCTGCCCGGGGCGATCTACGGCCTGGCGCGCCCGGCGGCGACGCTTTGGCCAGAGGCCACGGCGCTTTTTCAGGTGCCCGCCGGCTACCAGGGGCTCGTGCCGCTCTCGATGTACATCGCGATCCCGATGGCGCACCGCGGCGTCTGGTTCGGCCACAACCTCGCCTCGGCCGCGCCGGCGCTTCGGGTCGCCGGCATGCGCGGGGTCGACCTCGGCGGCCTCGGCAGCCTGACCAAGGGCCTCGCGCTGCGGGCTTTTGGCGTCCGCCACTTCTGGGGCGCCACGCAGTGGGATAGCGACGCGCTATTCATCCATTGCAAGTTTGGGCCGTTGCGGCTCGCCACGGCGTGGACGCCGGCGCACTCCGAGCCAGCGACCCTCACCTACGGCTTTGACGTCACCGACACGAGCCTACGGGCGAGCATGGGCGACACCACGGTCGCCATCGCGAGGCCAGCGGCAGACTTCTGGATCCGCGCTGGCGACACCGAGGCGATGATCGCGTTGCAGGACCGCATCGAGGCCGGCGAGCGCTTCGTCATCCCGGGTCCGCCGCGGCGCGAAGGCGACACCCAGTGGACGCCGATCGCCGTGGACGCCGACGCCGCGCCGTTGGCCCCCGGCCTCGATCCGCGGCGCCGTGGGCTTGGGCCTGGACTCGGCGACCCTTTGACGCCGTAGCCGATTGGGGCTGCCGCGTCTGCCGCGACGCACCGTCACGGCTTGCCGAGGGCCGGCCTTGCGCGGCGGCGCGCGCCACCCTATCTTTCGCGACCGCTGTCGAGACGGCGAGGTACGCCCGAAGGCGGCGCCCAGGCAAGGAGTCACGAAGATGGCCTCTGCAGACGTGCTCAAGATCACCCAAGGCAACTTTCAGTCCGAGGTCTTGGACTCCAAGGTGCCCGTCCTCGTCGACTTCTGGGCCACCTGGTGCGGTCCGTGCCGCGCGGTGGCGCCCATCGTGGAGTCGCTGGCAGGCGAGTACGCGGGTCGCGCCAAGGTCGGAAAAATCGACGTCGACGCCGAGCAGACGTTGGCGCAACAGTTCAACATCGCGTCGATCCCGACGCTGATCGTCTTCAAGGGCGGCAAGCCAGTCGAGTCGGTTCTCGGCGCACGCCCGAAGACGCAGATCGCCGCGTTGCTCGACAAGCACCTCGGCTGAGCAGGCGCGGTCTGCAACGTCGCGGCGTCCTGGCTTGACCCGCGCGGTTGGTGCTCGGCCGCGTCGCACTGGCTCGCGGACAGGAGAGTCTCGATGAAGAACGGTGGTGTCATCGCCTTGGCGGCGATCGTCGTGGCGACGGTAGCGTTCCTGCTCTATAGCCTCTCGGGCGAACCGAGCGGCGACGCTGCCGCTGGGGCCGGCGCCGTGGGCCAGGCGGAGGGCAGCGGCAGCGAGGCCCTGGGCGCGGCGAACGCCGCCAAGGTCGGTCGCGAGCAGAACGAGGGCGGCGCGTCCGATGAGCAGGCGGCGGCAGAGCTCAAGCTGCCGGGCCAGCTGCCGAGCCTTGGTCTGCAGCCGCTGGCGGCGAACGAGGCGCCGGTCAAGCCACACAGCGAGGTCGAGCTTGAGGGGACCATCCAGCAGGTCGACGCCGAGATGGCGATTCGCGCTGTGTTTCCGAAGATCCGCGGCTGCTACGCCGAGCTCCGCGAACGCGCGCCCCAGGCCCAGGGGCGCATGCTCATGAAGATGAATGTGCGCCGCAACGACGACGGCCAAGCCGGCACGGGCGAGCTCTTCCTAAAGGAGACGCAGTTCACCGACCCGAAGTACCTGACCTGTGTCCGGGCGTCGATCGACGAGACCAAGTTCAAGACCGACGCCAGCCAGATCGACGGCAGCTTCACCTTCACCCTCTGGCTCGCCCCCGAGGATGTCGACAACCATCGCAAGTTTGCGGCCGAGCAAGGCGGCGCGGCCCCGGCCCGCCCGAGCGACGGCGAGCGCCCGGTTCAGCCCTAGTCGGCGCCGAGCCAGCCGCCGCACCGCGCGCCGAGCCAGCCGCCCGCGGCGCAGCCTATTACCGTCAGCATCAAGTAGACACCTGCGGCCCCGTGGCGGCCGGCGCTCCAGTGCGCTAGGACCTCAGCGTTGAACGCAGAGTAGGTCGTGAACCCGCCCATCGCGCCGGTCGTCCACAGCAAGCGCACGGTGTCGCTCGAGAAGCCGCCACGTCGCTCGGCGAAGGCGAGGAGCAGCATCAGCGTCGCCGATCCGACGACGTTGACGAACAGCGTACCGGCGCTGGCGGACCACGCCGGCCCTACGCCGGAGAGCGCTCGGCGGCTGGCGAGGCCGACGGCGTAGCGCAAGAGCCCACCAGCGCCGCTGCCAACAAAGACCGCCAAGAGAGCGAGCCCGCTGACCTGATCACCGGATGCGAGGGGCACAGACGCGGCCAGGTCAGGCCCCGGCGGCAGACTCACTCGGCCACCGGGTTGATGACCAAGAAGCAGCGCGAGACGCCGGTGAACAGGCCACAACGGGCGCAGTAGGGCACAGTCCACTTCTTGCCCGGCACGATGATGCACTGGTTGGGCGACTTGCCCTTGCACTTGCTCGCAGCGCAGAGCGGCTTATCGGCGCTGCAGACGGTGCCGCAGTAGCAGTTAGGCTCGGTGTCGGACATCGGGGTGCAGGTGCATTTGCTGTCTCGGTCGGCGTCGACGAAGACACAGTCGTCTTGGGCGACGCAGCCCGGCACGTCGCCGAGCGGCTCGCACTTGAACTTCGGGCAGATTCGCACGCTGCCGTCGAGCTTACAGCCGCTGCCGCAGCTGCACGTCGCGTCTACGTCTTGGCAGATCGCGGCGTGGCACACGGGGGCCTTGCCAGCGGCCGCACAGGCCTTGCCGCAATAGCACTCGCCGCTGCCAGGGCAGTCCGCCAAGAAGGCGCACTGGTCATCGTATTGCTGAAACAGCGCGCGCGCTTCGGCGGCGATGCCGAGGCACGATGGCTTGGCGGTGTCCTCGTCGACCGTGTCCTTGCCGGCCCCGCCGCCGGTGTCGGCGTCGGCGACCGCGCTGTCGCTCGATCCCTCCTGAACCTTGTCGCCGCCACAGGCCGAGACGCTGCACGCGACGGCCGTCACCAGCGGCAACCAGAAGGGCCGCCGACGCACACCGTGAGCGGTGAGGACCGCACAGGCGGATGCGAGCCCGAGAGCCTGCGTCGCGATCGTGGTGTCCATTGGCTGGAGAGTGCTCATGTCCCGGCTCCATGCAGGCAGGGGTTATCGTGCCGCAGGGTCACGGTAGCGCAGCCGCACCCAGAGCGCCACCGCGCGGGCCTGGTCGAGCGAGGCGAGGAGTGGTCAACCGACGGGACCCGGCGCCGAATTGTCATTGCCAGGAAACGAGGATCTGCTAACGTCCTTCGCCGCGCGCGCCTGCCTGGAGCGGCCTGCGCCCACGTACGCCCTGGGTTATGAACCTCTGACGTCCCAAGGTCTCCCTGGCAGAGGAACTCGCCATGGCCCAGTGTCGCCGCCCCGCCCACGCGAGGGGCATCGTGCGCAGCCTGAGCGTCGGCCTCACGGTCGTCGGATTGTCGGCTTGCGTCGGCGCCGGCGGCGGCGGCGGATTCGTCGGCGTCGCTGGCAGCGGCGGCGACAGTGGTGCTGTGGGCGTCACCGCGGACGGCGGCGGGGGCCAGAGCGAGACGGTAGGCGGCGGCAGCGACGGCCCGCAGACGGTCAGCGACACCCAGGGTGGCGGCGCGGACACCATTGGCGCGATCTGCGGCGACGGCCAGTGCCAAGCCGGCGAGAGCCAAGCGACGTGCCCACAGGACTGTAAGGCCGGCGCCCCATTCTGCGGCGACCTCGCCTGCAATGGCGGCGAGACCCCTGCGACGTGCCCAGGCGACTGCCCGTTGCAGGGCGGAACTTGGAAGAAGTGCGTCTTCAGCAAGTGCCAGAGCCAGTGGTCCGCCTGCAGCGCCTCGGCCGCCTGTGTCGGCGCCGCCAACTGCATCGACGCCTGCAATGGTGTCAAGCAATGCGAGCAGGCCTGCTTCGAGGCGACGCCTGACGATGGCAAGAACCCCCTCATGAACCTCTACCTTTGCGGTGGCGAGCAGCAGTGCGGCGGGGCGAACCCGGTCAGCTGTGGCGACGGGACGTGCGGCGCTGGCGAGAACTCGACGACCTGCCCGCAGGACTGCAAGCAGGGCGCAGTGTGCGGTGACGGAGCCTGCAACGGCGCGGAGACGGCCATGAGCTGCCCGGCGGACTGCAAGACCGCGGCCAAGTGCGGCAACGGGGTATGCGAGGCCGGTGAATCGCAAGGCACCTGTCCCGCTGATTGTCAGCCCGTCGCGCAGTGCGGCAACGGCGTCTGCGAGTCCGCGGAGACCAGCAACAATTGCCCGCAGGACTGTGGCTTGCCGAACAAGTGCGGCAACGGCGTCTGCGACGCCGGCGAGACGCAGAGCAGCTGCCCGGCGGACTGCAAGTCAAGCAGCAAGTGCGGCAACGGCATCTGCGACGCCGGTGAGAGCTCGACCAGCTGCCCGAAGGACTGCAAGCCCGCCAACAAGTGTGGCAACGGCGTGTGCGATGCCGACGAGTCTTCGAGCACATGCCCTGTCGACTGCCCAGCGGACGACTGCTTCGCGCAGAAGTGCGCCAAGGAGATCGCGGTCTGCGATGCCAACCCCAAGTGCGTCGCGACCTACCTGTATGCGGCCCTCAGCGGCTGCTCCAAGACCAACGGCTGCCAAGACGGACCCTGCGTTCAGACCTTCTGCGGCACGGAGTTCCAGGAGTGTACGGGGACGCCGGCATGCAACACGCTGCTCGGCTGCTTGCAGGGCTGCAAGCAAGATCAGGCCTGCGCGACCAAGTGCTTCGGCACTGGCATCGATGACTATGAAGCGATGGCGACTTGCTACGACAACTGGTGCGGGCCATGAGGCTCGGCTGAACCGTCGCGGCGGCCGCTCGGCCAGATCGCGACTGCAAACTGGGCACGAGAGTGCCAGGATTGGCTGCCGTGAATCGACGTCAGGGCCATGACGTTGGGCAGGCAGCGGGTCGATGGGCAGACAGAGCGCCAGCGTGGCGCCGGAGGACAGAGATGAGCAGTTCGATGTGGAACGCCTTGTTTCGGCAGGGGATTCCGGTTGCGCTCGTCGCGCTTCTCGCGGCATGCGTGGGCAGCGGCGGTGGCGGCGGCACGGACACCACGGGCGGCGTCGACGCCTGCGGCAAGCAGAACGACTGCATCTCGGACTGTGGCAACGCCAAGTGCGAAGCCCCGGAGACCACCGCCAGCTGCGCCAGCGACTGCAAGGCCGCCGGCCCGGTCTGCGGCGACGG
>SXNM01000291.1 GCA_005777155.1 Pseudomonadota bacterium
CGTGCGCCGCCTGCCTTTAGGGCCTTGGCGGCGTCTGGGCTGAGGGTGTCCAGCGCGACCGTCGCCTCGCCGCCGACGGCGACGCCCGGCCTCGCGATGTCCATGGCGCGCGTCGCGTCGACGTCGCTACCGCCTCCGGGCAGGGTGCTGAAGGCGCGCGTCGCCTCGTCGCCGCTGTCGGCCTCCGGAGCCGACAGGGCGTCGAGCGCCCGCGTCGCCTCCTCGTTATGGCTGCCGAAGGAGATCGGCGGGATGGTCTTGGGTCGGGCGGGCGTCAACGCCGCGTGTGGCGTGTATTGGCCGACCGGCAGCCCGCGGCCGCTGCGCTGCAGGGCCGCCAGCGCGTCGTCGATCGCCGCCACCACCTCTTCCGCGGTCTGAAAGCGGTCTTCGGGGCGCTTCGACAGCAGCTTGAAGACGATGCGGTCGACCTCGCGCGGCACCGAGATGTCGGGAGCGACCTCCTCCATGCGCGGCGGCTTCTCTTGGACGTGCTTGATGGCGACCGCGATCGCCTCTTCGGCGACAAAGGGTGGGCGACCTGTGATGCACTCGAACAGCATCACGCCGAGCGAGTAGAGGTCACTGCGGGCGTCGAGTCGCTTGCCTTGCGCTTGCTCGGGCGACAAATATCGCGGCGTGCCGAACATCTTGCCGACCTGGGTCAGCTGATTGCCCTCTTCCTCCAGGAACTTGGCGATGCCGAAGTCGATGACCTTGACGAAGTCAGATTCGCCATAGATTTCACAGACAAAAATGTTGTCTGGCTTCAAGTCGCGGTGGACGATGCCCTTGCTGTGGGCCTCAGCCAGCGACTTGCAGATCTGCCGGAAAATGTAGAGGACGCGGCCGACGCCAATCGGCCCTTCACGAAGCAAGCCCGTCAGGGTGCCGCCGGTCAGGTACTCGATGACCATGAAAATATGGCCTTCGGGGTCGCGGCCGAAGTCGAGCACCGAGATCGTGTTGGGGTGACGGAGCTGATTGGCGGCGCGCGCCTCCTGCTCGAAGCGCTGCACCTGCTTCTCGTCGCTGACCAAGTGCGGCGCCAGCACCTTCACCGCGACCACCCGCTCGCTCATGGCCTTGTCATGGGCCTTGTAGACGCTGCCCATGCCGCCGGCGCCGAGCAGGCTGACCAATCGGTAGCGGCCGACCATCGACTGGCCCACCAGATTCGTCTGCGATTCCTGACCCGCCATGCGCTCCCCGGCTCCGGCGACCCCGTCACTCCCCATGTCGCGGGGGCCTCGACAGCGCCAAGTCCCAGACTCTAGCACTGTAGGCGCTGGCGGCAACCTCGGCCATGCGCGACCCGGCGCTCAACACACGTCGACGGCTCGGCTCCGCATTGCTCGTCAGGTTCCTCTCGCGACGGAGTCCTCGACGGCGCCGTCATGGCACCGAAGGTAGCGCCATGCGAGCTGGCGGAGACCTCTGCCGCGCGCCGCCCGGCGCCCGTCCGGCTTGGATGGCTCGGTTGAGCTTTGCTAGCCGTCAGCGTAGCATGAGCCCGCACGTCGACCGACGGCCCCGCTGTCGACACGGCGACGCGCAGCGGTCAGCCGCCCAGGCGCGCCGCCTCACCACCGCCGACGCGGATCGGCGGTGAGGGCGCAACGTGGTCGAACGTCGCGGCGACGTTTGGCACCGCGCCGCGGTCGGCGAAGCGCCGAGGAGGATCCCTGATGGCTGGCCGCGGTTGGCGAAGCGACGAACTGCCGCAGGGGCGCCACGCCGCGCTCGCTGCGATCGCGGCGCTGCTGTGCATGCTGCCTTGCGGCTGTGGCAAGGGCACCTCGATCGGCGCCGCGCCCGGGACCAGCATCGGCGAGGCGCCGGCGGTGGCCAAGGCCGAGAACGAGCGGCGCAACGCTGCCGGCGTGGGTGACGACAGCGGCGGCGGGGACGAACCGACTGACGACAAGCGCGACGTCCTCAGCGCCAAGCAGGTGCTGCAGAAGGGTGGTATCTGCAGCGAAGATCGCGAGGTCGATGACCCCGATCCAGACACCGACGAGTACCTCATCTGGCGGATGTATGAGCTGGCGCTGGCCGACGATAACGAGGAGTCATTCCAGGGGTTTCGCCAGCTTTTCCCGGAGCAGCGCAGCAGCCGGGAGCTGCGCGAGATGTATTGGCCGCGGATCCGCGCCAACATGCACAAGTACATGATAGAGCCTGGCCGGCCCGCGTTCCGCATCTGCCGAACGATGCCGACCAGCGACGGCAAGAAGTACTTCATCATGACCAACGACCCACGCCAGCACCCGCCACCCATCACCATCGGCGAGTCGGACGGCGGGAAGACGAAGATCCTGGCGCTGACCCCGTTCTGAAGCAGGCTTGGGCCCCGCGCCGCGACGCCGCCGTGCGTCGCAAGGAGGCGACTGGTATGGATCTCCAAGGGAAGCAGCGCGATGCGCTGCCCGCCGCCCAAGTCGGCGGCGACGCACGACATGGCAACGCCCGCAGGCGCCAGCCGCTGGCTCATCTGGGCGCTGGCTTCGGCTTGGCGGTGGTGTTGATGGTCGGCGGCTGCGTCGACGGTGAGCTCGCGGCAGATGATCCCGGCACGGCGCCCTTCGCCCTGACGGTCCGCGCGCTCACGAGCAGTTGCGGCGGCACGCTAGGCGCCAACCCGATCGCCGAGGTGCAGTCGTACACCCTGGTCGTGCGTGACGAGGCAGGCAGCGAGATCTACCGCAAGGCGGTGCCCAAGTCCGGCACCACCCTCACCGCCGCCGAGGTCCCAGCTGGCAGCGGCCGCGAGTTGTCGCTCCTCGGCAATGTCGGCGGCGCCGTCAAGTGGTATGCCCGCCGCTCGGGCCAGAAGATCGTCAAGAACACCACCAGCGACTTCGATATGACGTTGATGTCGCTTGACTCCTTCACGTGCATCTCGCCAGAAGCTGGGGCCGCTGCCAACGTCTTGCTCCCTGCCGTGACGCCGATCGGCCGCGGCCAAGTCTTGATCAGCGGCGGCTTCGGTGTCGCGGTCGTCAACGGGACCAAAACCGAGCTGACCGGCGCACAGGACACCGCGTGGATTTTTGACGCCGAGAGCGGCGTGCTTCGCGAGGTGAAGAACAAGGCCCGTATGAAGGCCGCCCGCGCCGGCCACAACGCGATCTTTCTCCCGAAGAGCAACCGCGTCCTGATCGTCGGTGGCGCCCAGCGCATGGTCCACGACTCGGCGGTGCCGGGTCCGCCGACCTGGTCGCCGTCGGACGGCGTCAACCTCGCCTATGAGGTGTTCGACGTCGAGACCGAGACCTTCAACGCCCCGAAGAGCAACGAGTTCGCCGTCAAGCGCGTCCTGCCCAACCTGATGCCGATCTCAGACGACTACGTGGTGTCTCTTGGCGGCGGCGTCTGGCCCATCAGCAAGGTCAGCGACCCGGCGACGTACATGAACAGCAACCTCTATGACCCGACCGAAGGTTCACACGGCGCCTTCGTCAAGGTGGGGTCGGCCTTGCCGCTCAACGCGGTGCGTTCTGGTGCGGCGATCGCCAGCCTCGGCAGCACACCGGACGGCGGCGCCAAGTACTTGATCTGGGGCGGCGACGACGGCAAGCAGCGGGCCGAGGTGTTTCGCGAGTCAACCGACCCCGGCGACGGCATCTTTGACGGCGGCTTCGTCGTCGCTGGCGACGTGACCAGCTACCCAGGCGGCCTGCACTTCGCCTCGCTGACCGCCACCGGCGACGCCGAGGTGACCATCGCCGGCGTCAAGAGGACGCTCCCGCAGTTCCTGTCGGTGGGCGGCGTGCGCCATGACGGCAAGAACTGGCTGCCCCCCAACACAGACGACGTCTATATCGTCACCGTCGACGAAGAGAAGCACCGGATCGAGACGCAGCGGGTCGCCGGCTTCGACGTTGGCATCTACTTGCACCAAGCCCACCTCAGCGACGCCGGGCACGTCGTGGTGGCTGGCGGCTTCTCGGATCACGCCGGCACCGCCAGCTTCACGCTTCGGGAATACGACGTAAAGAAGCGCACTTTCAGCACTCCCAAGGCGGCTGGCGCCTTCGTCAAGCGTGGCGGTCACGGCGCCCTCACCCTGACCAACGACTGCATGCTGATGTTCGGCGGCGTCGCGAGCTACGGCGACCTGGTCAAGCCGCAGTCTGTCGCCAGCGACATCTACTGCCCCGGACACCTGCTGCCATGAGCAGCACTCGAGGAGCATCCATGGTGACCCGTCTCCGCGACGAGGTTGGGCTCGACCACAGCGCCGCGCATGACAGCCGCGGCCTGCGCGCGCCGACGCGTTGGCAGCGTGGCGTGGCGATCGCGCTCTGCTGTGCGCTGGTGCAGGTCCAGTGGGCGGGCCTGCTCCGGGGCGAGGGCTTGGTGCAGGGCGCCTATGCCCAGAGCATGGCCAACTCGATGACCGTCATCGTGGTTCCACAGAACCCGAAGGAGGCTGAGCTCGCCGTCTCCTTGGAGCGACTGCTCAGCCAGGCCACCGGACGTCTGGAGATGGTCCGCGCCTTCTCGCTCTCGCCGCTGCCTGGAGAGGCAGACGAGGAGGCGGCCGAGCGGCTGGTCGAAGACGCGCTGCGCGCGCTCTTGCTACGCACGCCCAAGCGCGCCACCGAGCGCGTCGCCGCGGCCCGGGCACTGCTCGACAAGGCGACCTCGGCCGGCGATGCCAGGCTGTACGCTCGGTTGTTTAAGGCCGAGGCGCTGATCGCTATGTCGCGCAACGACCTGATCCCGGCCCGCGACGCCCTAACCCGCTCGCTCGTGCTCTTCGGCAAGCAGACCGAGGAGGAGTTTGTCGCCTATGGCAGCCAGGCGGTGGACCTGCTCAAGTCCTGCCAAGCCACTGTATCGGCAGCTCCCACCGGTGACATCGAGGTCGGGCGCAAGGCCAATGACGCCGAGGTCTACGTCGATGGTGTGTACCGCGGGCGGGCGCCGACCAAGGTGGAGGACCTGATCGCTGGCGACCACCGGGTGACCCTGCGCCTCTCCGGATCGGTGGCGAAGCGCGCCTTCGTCCGCGTCGAGGCGGGCAAAACGGCCAGCTACGACGCAGAGTTGGATCCTGCCAGCTTTCGGGAGGACCTCGCCAGCGGGCGCCAGATCGTCGCCGCGAACTTCGGCCAGCCAAGCGTGATTGAGGACCGCATCCGCGAGCTGCGCAACCAGATCGGAGTCGACCAGATCTTGGTCGTGCGCGCTGCCTTCACCAAAAAGTCGACCGTACTGACCGGCTATTTCTTGGGCTCGGACGGCGTCTTCAAGAAGGCGGGCGGCGAGCTCGAGAAGAACGAGGACTACTTTGAGGCGGTGGCGCGTTTCGTCGCTGACGGGGCCGGCGCTAAGCTCGAGCCCGACCCAGCAGGCGCCCCGCTCGATCAGCGCAAGAGCGTGGTCGTGGCGTCGCAGACCCAGACGACCGAGGCCGCGCGCAAGTACATCGACCCCAATGAGCAGATGTTCGCAGACAAGAAGGACGGCGAGGAGCCAATTACCTCAAAGTGGTGGTTCTGGGCCGCCATCGGCGGCGGCGTCGCCCTCATCGGCACCCTTGGCGCCATCCTCGCCAGCGACACCGCGCAAGGCCCTGAAGGCGCGACCGGCACCGTCCGCATCAAGCTGCACAAGGCCAGTGGCAACTGAGCTGCGCCGACACCGAGCCATCGCCCTGCACTTGGTGGCGGCTTGGTTTGCGCTGTCCTTGCCGCGCTCGGCGGTCGGGGCGCCGGCCGCCCAGGACTGGCTGGAGGTGCGTCGCCGTGGCGCCGACGGTGTCGTAGAGGCGTCGATCGAAGTCGAGTCCGCGGCGCCACGTTGGTTGCGCTACCGCGCCAGCGTGAAGGATGACGACCCCCTCGCCGGCGCGACCATCGATGTGGTCCGCCAAGCAGCACGGCCAGGGCGCGGCATTGGCCCTGGGCGACGGCAGCAGGTGAGCGTCATCGTCCGGGACGGCAAGGGCGCCTTCCTCGCCGGCTTGGTCAGCGAGGGCGACCGGCTCTGGACACGCCACGCCGGCAGCCACAAGGCGCCGGTGGACTCACTGGTGCCGCCGCGCCCCGTCGCCAGCGCGGCAGGCCAAAGCTCTGCCTCAGCGAAGCCTGCCGCCGCCGCCGCTCTGGCGCTCGCCACGCACGCGCCGCTCTTTGTCGATGTTCCGACCCTCGGTGCACCCCTGGCGCTGTGGTCAGTCCTGGAGGTCAGCGACCGCTATGAGGCGAGGATGGAAGGCGAGTTCGACGGCTCGGCGATCGTGCGGCTCCGCCCGAGCTACACCCGGGGCGCCGGCCTGCGTTCGCTCAAGGTCGGCGTCTCGAAGCAGCACCTGCATGTGAGCCTCACTGAGGTTGACGACGGCAAGGGCGAAGTTCAGGCCCGCCTGCTGGCGCTCGATCCCAAGGTCGATGGCGGGCGGGTCGTCGCCGAGCGCCTGCGCCTGCGGCTGCGCGGCCGCAGCGAGCCTGTCGACTGGCTCCTGGTCGAGCAACGCACCGGCAAGGCGGCCTCCGCAGCGCTGGGGCGCCGCGCTCTGCGTTGACGCCCCGGGCGGCTCGCCCCCGCGGCGCCGTGGCCGCTCCGCAGCCGAGGGTGCATTCCACGCGGTCTTCGCTGGGCTCGGCACAAGGGGCGCCGACGCTTAGAGCTCGCTGCGTCTTCGGATGGGGAAGGCCCCGAAATAACGTGTTGTTTGGCTAGAGAGCGCTCAGCCCGCCAGTGCGTAGCGCCAGAGACGCAGTAGGTCGTCGCGGGTCGCGTCTCCTGCGAGGCGGGGCACCGCACGACGGCCAATGCCGGCCCGGCGCTCGCCGGCCCCGCTGCGGCCATCACACGACTCCCCAGCGCCTTGCCGCTTTGCTCGCGCCGCCCACCCAATCGCGTTCATCACGGCCCAGCTCGCCGCGCGAGTCCACCCCGCCGACGTGAAGCGTGGCCGAAGCGCAACCCAGAACGCACCCCGGAGTTTTCGGGCGCGAAGGGCGGACTTGCGACCTTCTATTTTGTTTAGTGGCTGGGGAGGGAGTTGAACCCTCGACCTAACGATTATGAGTCGTTCGCTCTAACCAACTGAGCTACCCAGCCAGGGCGCCGGGCCCGCAGCGTGCGCGGGTCGGCTCGTCGCCGGCGGCTGTAGCGCCACCCGCGATGCCTCGCCCTGCGCGTGGCAGGGCGCCGTGCTGCTAACGCTTGCTGAACTGGAAGCGGGCGCGCGCCGCAGCCTGGCCGTACTTCTTACGCTCTTTGGCGCGCGGGTCGCGGGTCAGCATGCCGGCAGCCTTCAGCGGCCCACGCAGCTCGGCGTCGAGCACGGTCAGCGCACGGGCGATGCCGTGGCGCACAGCGCCAGCTTGGCCGGCGACGCCGCCGCCGCGGACGGTGGCCTTGACGTCGATGTTGGCGGTGCGACCGACGATCTCCAACGGCTGGCGGACCTGCATCGCCAGGAAGGGGCGGCACAGGTAGGCCAGGGCCTCGCGTCCGTTGATGGTGAGCTTGCCGCTGCCTTCGCTGACCCAGACGCGTGCCGCCGCGGTCTTGCGGCGGCCGGTGGCGTAGAACCGCTTGGCGCGGCTGGGGGCCTCTTGGACTCGACGGGTGGTCGCCATCTGGGTTCCTTGCTCAATGGGCGCGCTGCTGAGGGCCGGCACAGGTGGTGGCCGTCGCGCGGACAGGGTCAGGGTCAGGGTCAGTTCGAGGGTCGCTTCGCGGGATGCCGCCCGAGATCGGTTCGCGGCGAGCGTCTGGCGAGGCCAGCGCGCTGCAACGACATGGCGATCAGCCGGTGATGGTCAGCTGCTGGGGGTTCTGGCCTTGGTGCGGGTGCTCGGCACCCGCGTAGACCTTGAGCTTGCGCAGCACTTGGCGGCCGAGCGGGCCCTTCGGCAGCATACCCCACACAGCGCGACGAATCGCTTGCTCGCTCTTGGTGGCGAGGTAGGCCTTGGCCTTGGTCGACCGCAGGCCACCCGGGTAGTTCGAGTGGCTGTAGTACATCTTCTGCTCGAGCTTATTGCCCGTCAGCAGGGCCTTGGCGGCGTTGACGACGACGACAAAGTCGCCGGTGTCGGTGTGCGACGTGAACGTCGGCTTGTCCTTGCCGCGAAGGATGTTGGCGATCTGCACGGCGGCGCGGCCCAGAACCTTGCCGTCGAGATCGACGACGTGCCATTGGCGGCTGATGTCTTCGCCGCGGATACTTGGGGTGCTGCGGGTGGTCTGGCTCATCGTAGGTCCTTCCAGAGAACGGGCGTCAGGCTTGCGTGTCCTGCCCCTTGGGCGCCGCAGTGGCCATCGCCGTGGGCATCGCACAGGGCTGGCCGTGGGCTGGGTGTGGTGTGGCCGCACCCGGCGCGGGGCGCGTATTCAGGCAGGTTCGGCCGCGCCTGTCAAGGTCTGGCGCGCTTGCGGGCGCGTTGGGCCCACAAGCGCGGTCGGGCCTAGAGCCCAAGCTCGCTGCGCAGCGCCGACGCCATGTCGGTATGCTCCCAAGTGAATCCAGCGCCTTCGCGGCCGAAGTGGCCACCGCTGGCGGTCAGGCGGTAGATCGGCCGCAGCAGATCGAGCTTCTCGATGATGCGACGTGGCCGGAAGTCGAAGACCTGGCGCACTGCGCGCTCGATCGCCTCGGGGTTGACTCGCTCGCTGCCGTGGGTGTCGACCTTGATGCTGGTCGGCTCGGCGAC
>SXNM01000292.1 GCA_005777155.1 Pseudomonadota bacterium
GCGCCGCCGCCTGCAGGCCCGCCAGCGCCCCGGCCACGGCGCCGACGCGGCCGCCGCGCACGGTCCACGCCGCCGCCAGGCCAAGGAACCAAAGGTCCAGCGCGGCGCCAAGAAAGGGCTGAAGCGGCGCCCATGCGTCGGGCTGCCAATCGACCACGCCGGCCGCCTGCGGCGCCGGATCGCGTAGCGCCCAGGTCAGGCCGAGCCGCAGCGCCAGCCAGCCGGCGGCGAGCCAGCAGAGGGCCCACCACGCTTGCCGCCGCCTTGACCGCCCGAGGTCAGCTTGGTCAAGATTGAACGTCTGCGCCCCCAGCGCGACCCACTGGCCGCTGGTTCGGCCCGGAGGCAGTCCTCATGCCCTGGCCGCTGAGCGTGACACCACCGCTGCACCTTCCCGGCTCGCCCCCTGGCGACCGCCACGCGGACCGCCCGCGCGCTGCCCGCCCGCGCGCTGCCCGCCCTCGCGCTGCCCGCCTGCGTACAGTACGCCTCTTCGCGGCCCTGGTGGCCTTGCTCACCGCCGAGGCGGCCCGCGCCGGCGACATCACGCTGCCGGTCGAGATCGGAATCGGCCCCTCGTTTTCGATGGGGCCCGGCCCGCTCTTTCAAGGTGTTCCCGGGCACTTCGGCCTCGAGTTCGACCTCGCCGCCATCATCGACCAAGAGACGATCCGCCGCAACCTCCACCGGGTGCCGGCGAAGTACCGCGGCGCGGCGTCGAAGATGAAGGAGGTGCGCTACAGGCCATCGATGTTCATCCCAGATTCGCTATGGATCTCGCCGAATCTATATGGAACCGGCATGGTCGGCGTGACGTTCCGGCCCGTCGGTATCGCCATCCCGCTGGTCGACTCCGGGGTGAAGGCGCGCCTCCAGGCCGACGCGCTCCTGAGCTACGCCTTCATCTGGAGCGACCGGATGGTGGCGTCCACCACGCACTTTCTCCGGCCAGGCCTCGGCCTCGGAGCGCAGCTGGAGCTACCTGTCACCGACTCACTGGCCTTCTATGTCGGAGCCGACGCCGACTTCTACCTGCCCCAAGAGCCAGGCCGAGGCATCCTGCACGTCCCAACCTTCGACCAAGCCGGGCTCGGTCGCTCGATCTGGCTGATCGGTAAGGTGTGGCTGCAGGTCGCCTGGCGCTTCCCGTACACGACCCAGATCTGAAGGCCAGCCGCTTGGCTCTGGGCATGGCAGGGCGTCGTGCCGCACCACAGTTGCCATCGCGGCGCAAGGCGGCCGCCATCGCGGCAGCGCGAGCCCCAAGGCCGAAGGCCGCCCGCCGCTAGCCGTGGGCGCGGCGCTGCACAAGCTCGCGGCGGATGCGGTCGACGATGACCTCGATCGCCACGGCGTTGCTGCCGCCCTCGGGGATGATGAGGTCAGCCAGACGGCGGGTGGGCTCGACGAAGGCCTCGTGCATCGGCCGAACGGTCTCGTAGTACTGCTTGCGGATCTCGTCGAAGGTGCGGCCACGATCGCGCATGTCGCGGCGAATGCGACGCAAGATGCGGATGTCGGCCGGAGTGTCGACGAAGAGCTTGATGTCAAGGCGCTGGCAAATCCGCGGGTCGGCGAAGAGCAAGATTCCTTCGACGATGAGGATCGGCGTCGGCCGCAGTGACGTGGTCTGCTGCAGGCGGCGGTGCGTGACGAAGTCGTAGTTCGGCCGCTCGGCGCTCTGCCCAGCGACCATGGCGTCGAGGTGCGCCACCAGCAAGTCGTTGTCGAGGCTGTCTGGGTGATCGTAGTTGAGGCGGGTCCGCTCCTCGGGCGATAGCTCTGCGCGATCGCGATAGTAGGCGTCGTGCTGGATGTGGTTGACGTCTTCACCGCGCAGTTGGCTGACAATGGCCCGCGCGATCGTGGACTTGCCGCTGCCCGTGCCGCCCGCGATTCCGATCATCAGCGGCTTGGCGATGACGATCGGCTCCTCTGGAGATTCGGTGCTCGCCTGCGGGTCGCGTCCGCCCATCGATGTCGCCTCCGCGATGGCCCTTCCGCAGGACCGCCGCCAGCGGTATAGAGAGGCGGGACGTCGGTGACAACCCGTGTCGACGCAGCGGCCCCTGCGCGAGCTTGGCACCGGCCAGTCGCGGCCCGGCGCCGACCCACCGGCGGAGCAGGCGACGATGGCGACGCTGGCAACGAATCGCTTGCAGGCTGGGGACCGCGACGTCGTCCTGCTGCACGGCATCCTGGGATCGCGGCGCAACTGGCATAGCTTCGCAGCGCGACTGGCTGCGGCCCGACCTGACCTCGGCGTGGTGACGGTCGATATTCGCAACCATGGGGACTCCCAAGGGTTCTCGCCACCACACGGCCTTGACGCTTGCGTCGCCGATCTCGTCGCGTCGGAGGGACAGGCCTTCTCTACATGGGCGATCGTCGGTCACTCGTTCGGCGGCAAGGTCGCGCTGCGACTCGCCCAATCGCCGGCGCGCCGCGTCATGAGGCAGCTGGTTTGGCTGGCGGCCCTCGACTGCACGCCGGGCCCAGCGGCCGACGCCAACGGCAGCACCGCGCCGGCTAGCGCGGAGGTGACCGGCGTCATCGCCGCGCTGCGTCAGGTGCCACGGCCGGTGGTGAGCCGCGAGGCCATGGTGTCGACGCTGAGCGCGGCCGGCCTATCGCCGGCGATCGGTCAGTGGATGACGACCAACCTGCGCCCGGTGGAGGGCGGCTTCGACTGGCGCTTCGACCTCGACGCCGCGGTCGCGATGCTCGCCGACTACAGCGCAATCGACGTCTGGCCAACGCTGGAGGCGCCACCGCCGGAGCTAACGGTGCGATTTCTCCGCGCTGGTCGCGCTGCTCGCTGGAGCGCCGCCGACGTCCAGCGGCTGGAGACCATCGACGCCCGCGCCCGCGCAACCGGCGTCGGCGCCCGGGTCGACACCTTGGACGCCGGCCACTGGCTCCACGCCGAGGCGCCGGACGCGCTGCTGGCGTGGCTTCTCAGCGCGCTACCGGCGGTCGACTCGCGGCAGGGGGCCTAGTGATGCTGCCACGTCCAGCGCTCGACCGCGCGCCACGCCTGCGCCTGCTGGTCCTCTGCTGCCTCTACTTCGCCCAAGGCGTACCGTGGGGCTTCTGCGCCATCGCGCTGATGGCGTGGCTGGGCGAGCGAGGCCGCAGCGCAGCCGAGCTGGGCGACATGATGGCGCTCGCCACCCTGCCCTGGGCGCTGAAGTGGGTCCTCGGCCCGGTCGTCGACGTCGTGCGCTTGCCGGGCGGTCGCCGGCGCCCCTACGTCGTCCTCGGCCAAGCGATGATGG
This sequence comes from Pseudomonadota bacterium, assembly GCA_005777155.1. Lineage (GTDB taxonomy): Bacteria > Myxococcota_A > UBA9042 > UBA9042 > UBA9042 > SXNM01. The sequence goes on from SXNM01000292.1 coordinate 3,279, forward strand.
CACTCACCCTGATGGCGATGGCGCTCTGGCCCGGCATCGAGACCCGGCTTGACGTGCTGGCCTGGCTCATTTTCCTGCACAACTGCTTCAACGCGCTGCAGGATGTCGCCGTCGACGGCCTGGCGGTAGACCTGCTCCGTCCTGCCGAGCGTGGCCGGGCCAACGGCCTGATGTTCGGCAGCAAGTACCTCGGTGGCGCGCTCGGCGGCGGCGGCATGGCGAGCCTGCTCAGCTTGCACGGCCTCCAGTCCGCGCTGTGGGTGCAAGCTGGCCTGATGGGCGCGATCCTGCTGCTGCCGTTGTGGCTGCGTGAGCGCGCTGGCGACGCGCCGCTGGTACAGGGCGAAGGCGCGGCCACCAGCGATGTGCATACGGCGCCCGGGGTCGCCGACACCTCCAGCGAACCGGCGGCAGCGCCCGTGATCGGCGTCCGCGCTGCCGCCGCGGCGCTCGGCGCGGCGATGCGCGAGGGGCCGGCGGCGTTTGTCGCCCTGCTCGCCATCGCCCTGCAGTGCGGCGCCGGGTGCCTGTCCACCGTCAGCAACGTGTACTTCACCAAGTCGCTCGGCTGGAGCGCCACCGAGCTCGCCGAGGTCAATGGCGGTCTTGGCCTAGCGCTCGGCATGCTCGGCTCCGTCATTGGCGGTTGGCTGGCGGACCTCATCGGCCCACGGCGCCTGCTCATCCTGGCTGCGGCCGGGCTCGGCGCGCTGTGGCTTGCCTTCGCCCTCTCAGCCGGGCTACGCGCCGACAAGGCCCTGGTGACAGGCGTCATCCTGCTCGAGTCGCTCGCCGTGTCGCTCGCCGCCGTGTCGATGTTCGCGCTGGCGATGAGCGTCAGCCGCCCGGCTGTGGCGGCGACGCAGTTCACCGCTTACATGGCGCTGCTCAACCTCGGCACCGCGCTCGGCCACAAGCTCGCCGCCGGCCTCGACGGCGTCATCGATCCGCCGACGTTTTGGCTCGTCTGCGCTGGGCTGCAGGCCGTGGTCTGCGCGCTGGCGTGGGCCGGCGCCGGCGGTCGCGGCGGCAAGTCGGGCACGGGCCGGATGGCGCTGGGCGACGCGGCGCTGGTGGCGGTCTCACCGGCGGCGGGGGCGCGGCCGTCGGCGCCAAGAGCGGCGTTGTTCGCGGCGGTGACGGCGGCCATGACCGTCACCGCGACGGGCTGCGGCTCGGATGGAACGCCGGCGCCCCCATTCACCGACACCGGCGCCCAGGAGACCAGCGGCGACAACGCGGACGCCGGAGATCATGGCGGTGGCTGGAGCAAGCTCGACGTCGGCACCCCCGCCGACGCCGCCGACGCTGTCGAGACGGCAGACGGCGCCTCGCTCGCTGTGCCGTTGCTCAGTCTCAGCCAGCCGCCCTTCACCGACATCATCGCAGAGCTCGGCATAAGCGCTACCGAGACCTTCGCCCACTGCACGCTGTCTGCGGACTTCGACGGCGACGGCGACGTCGACATCGGCCTAGTGCCGCTGCGCTTTCAGTTCGGCACGGGCTGGCAGGCTTCGCTGCGCATCTACCGGCTGCAAGCGGGCAAGGTCGCTGCGGTGGTCGACACGATCATCGACACGACCCTGCTGGTCCCCAACACCGGCTGCGCGGTGGCAGATCCCGACGATGACGGCCAGCCAGACGTGCTGATCGGCGGAGTCGGCGGACTGCGCTGGCTGCGCAACATCGGCGGCGGCGGCTTCGTCGACCACACCGAGGGCCTCCTGCCGAACGTCTTCGACCGCGACGTCTGGTCCATCGTCGGCGGCGACTTCAACGGCGACGGCCGCCCCGACTTGGCGCTCGGCAACGGCCTCGTCTACGGCGCCTGCGCCGCCGTCACCTGCAAGGTCACGCCGGCGACCGATGGCGGAGTCCCGGCCGAATTCTTCTGCAGCCACCCGCCGCCGCCGCCGGCGAAGTCGTGGAGCGACCTCGAGGTGCTGCGCGATACGCTGCTGCTCGGCAAGCCAGACGGCTGGGTCGACGCCAGCGGCCTCATGAGCGCCCTGCCCGACGGCGAGCTGACCGAGATCCAGGCCGTGGATCTCGACGCCAATGGCCACGTCGACCTGCTCGTCGGCCACGACTTTGGCCACCATGGCCTGCTTCGCAACACGGGCAAGGGCGGATTCGCGCTCAACCTTCATGGCATGCACGGGTCGGGCCACACCATGGGCTGGGGCGTCGGCGACTTCGACGAGGACGGCGTCTTCGACGTGCTGATGTCCGACCTCGGCCCTGCGCCCCTCTACCGCCAGCTCCCGACCGGCCTGCCCGGCGGCGTCACCTTCGTCGACATCGGGCCCCTGCACGGCGTCACGGCCGCCACGGCCGACCTCTCCACCTGGAGCCCCCTGGTCGAGGACTTCGACCACGACGGCCACGTCGACGTCTTGCTCGGCACCTCGGCCGTCGCCGAGCCGATGGCGTTGCACACCTTCGTCTCCTGCACCGGAGCCCAAAAGCCGGCCGCGCAGCAGTACGACCTGCTGCTCCGCAACCGCGTCTCGAGCTTCCAGCCGATTGAGGTGTCGGCGCCGATGACCAAACTCGGCATCGAGCGCCTGGCGCAGACCACGCTCGACTTCGACGGCGACGGCGACCTCGACGTGCTGCAGGTGCGCTTCGACGGACTCGTGCGGCTGCTCCGCAACGATCTTCCCAAGGCTGGCGGTGCGGTGTTCCTCGACATCCGCGGCCCAGCCGGCAATCGCCTCGCCACAGGCGTTCGCGTCGAGGCCACGCTGGCCGGACGCCCGCTGCGGCGTCAGGTCATGCCGTCCTTTGGCTTTGGCGGTGGCGGACGTCTGCGTGTGCATCTGCCGACACCCGGCGGCGCGGCGCTTGAACAGGTGAAGGTCATCTACCCGGCGCCGCTCCACGTCACCCGCCACCTCGGTCGCGTCGAGGCCGGCGCCAGCGTCCTGGTGGTCACTCCCTACGGCGCCGGCAGGGACGGCGACTAGGTCTGCCTCCTCAGCCGACCCAGCCGGCGTGGCATGGGCCGCGACGGCGACGCGGCTCGCCGCCTCACTCGGCGCCGCCAGCGTGGTGCATGCAGAGACGGCGCCGGCAGGTTCCCTTTTCAATCGTAGTCTTGCATGTCAAGCCCGGCGCACAGGCGAAGCTACAGACCGAGCCGGCGCCAGGCAGCTTGACGCAGCGCGACTGCATACTGTCGACCTGTAGGCACGTCAGGCCCTCGCCGCATCCCGCACCGGATGGGCATGCGCTGCCGATTTGGAGCAGCGCCGCACAGACGCCCTGACTACCACCCTCGCCACCGCTGCAATAGAGCCCGGCGCCGCACTGGCCCTGGAGGCACGGCTGACCCGCGACCGCCGGTGGCGCGACGCATAGCTTCTGCTGCGGGTGGCAGATGAGGCCTGGCTGGCAGGCGCCAACGTGGGGGCAGGCGGCTCCGAGGGCGAGCGGCGCACCACAGACCTTACCATCCACACAAACAAGGCCGCCGGCGCAGGGCGTCTCCGAGGCCAGACACGCCGAGGCCTCTGCCGGCAGCGACGCGCACTTCCCGGCGTCGAGGCCACCGCCTGCCGCGCCATGGTCGCAGCCCGCGCCGCCCTGGCAAGCGCCGCCGACGCAGAGGGCGCCTATCGGTGGCCGAGCGACGCAGGTGCCACTCGCCTGGTCGCAGGCGAGGCCAGGCAGGCAGCTGGCGTGGCCCTGGCACGGCGCTCCCTCAGCGCCAGGTCCCTTGCAGACGCCAGCGAGGACCTCGGCGCAGAACAATCCAGGCAGGCAGTCGTCGTCCATCGCGCAGCCGGCACCCTGATCCTTGGCCGCGGCGCAGACGCCGCCGAGGCAGGCCGAGAGCGCGCCGCAGGGCCCCTTGCCCTGGCAAGCGCCGCCATCGGCGACCGGCGCCGCGCAGCTGCCGTCCTGACATTGCAGGCCCGCGGCGCAGTCGGCGTCGACGTCGCAAGGCGCGGCAGAACCGCCAGGCGGCTGGCAGGTCTTGGCGTCGGCTGGCCCGATGCAGCGCAGCCCGGCGGCGCACTCGACCGCGCCGCATGCCGCACCTGCCGTCGGCAGCGCCTTGCAACGCAGCGCGTCCTCTCCAGCGCCGTCGTCAAACGTACAGGCGTCAGCCCCATCGCCGCAGCGCAGACCGACGATGCCGGCCTTGCAGACCGCGCCGCGGGCCGCGCTGTCGCGGAACATCGGCCAGCAGGCCGCCTTCATGCCGGCGCCGTCGACGGCGAGGCAAGACTGGCCGGCGGCGTCGAGCGCGGTGAGGCAGGCTTTCAGGCGGGGACCGTCGATGAGGCCTAGGCCGTCTTGCACCCCGTCGGCGATGTCCACAGACGCCGCGACGCAGTCCGCCCCGACGCGCTGCTGACAGTCCGCGGAGTCGAGGTAGCGCAGCGCCGCGACGTCGCAGCAAGCGCCGAGAGGGGCGCACAGCCGCGCTGCGATTTGGCCGCAGGCGGTCGCCACAGAGATCGACGCGCCCTGCCCGCCGGCGCCGGCGTCCGCGCCTCCCATCGCCGTCGTCAAGGGCGACGCCAGGCGATCGGTCGCGCAGGCGCCACAGGCAATCGCCAGCGCCGCGAGGACGACGATCGGCGCCGCCCCAGCGCGCGGCCACGCCCCGGGTCGACGTCGCCCGCGCTGACCAGCCACTCGCCCACACCTCACAGCGCGCCCGTCACGACCCGCCGAGATGGCCAGGCCAATGCCGTCGATCACTCGCTGCAGCCGGCGTAGCCCGAGGCGACGTGGCTGCAGCCCTTTGGCGAACAGGCGTCAAGGGTACAGGGGCTGCCGTCGTCGCAGTTCACCTTGGTGCCCTTGCAGGCGCCGCTCTGCGCGCAGGCGTCGCAGCCAGTCGGCAGGGGGAGGAAGTCAAGGTCCAGGTTGAAGTCGCCCTTGTTGCTGAACGTCCAAGCGCAGTTGGCGGTGCCTGCCGCCTTGACGCCGGCGTACCGGGTGAACGTGAGCCAAGACGCTAGGCCATTCTTGCCGTTTTTGCCGTTGGCCGCCGCGCCGAGCTGCATCGGGTACACCGAGTTGGTCGGGTATTGGCTGATGGTCACATAGTCGAAGCTTCCGACTTTATTGAGTTTCGCATGGCCGGGGATCATGTCGAAGTAGCGCCACATGTCGGTGATCGACTTCGGCTGGATCGCCGGCAGCTCACGCTTCGGTCCGGCCGAACCCTGACCCGCAGCGCCCTGGCCGCGGCCAGCCCACCAGACGTCCATTGTCCACTGCTCGCCGGCCACGCTCGCCGGATCGTAGACGATCGCCGTGCCGTAGAGGTGCGCCTTGCCGTCGGCGTGGATGTCGAGGCGGGCGTCTTCGGCGAAGTAGAGCCGTGTGCCGCTGCTGCCCTGGCCGTCGAGCATGCCCGGCGCCCACAGCGCGTGGTCCTGGCCGATGCCGATGGCCCGCTTGGCCTTGTAGCGCTGCACCACGCCATTGGCCGGGCAAGCGCCGGTGCACGGATCGCCGTCGTCGCAGGCCTTGCCGACCGCCGACACGTTGACGCAGCCAGCGAGCTTGTCGCAGCTATCGGCGGTGCAGGCCTGACCGTCGTCGCAGGCATCGGCGCCTTGCGCCTTGTGGCTGCACGCTCCGGTCTTGGGGTCGCAGAGGTCGCTGGTGCAGGCGTCGCCGTCGTCGCAACCCACCTTGGCGCCTGCGCTGCACGTGCCGCCGGTGCAGGCGTCGCAGTGGGCGGCGAGCGCGAGGGGCTGCAGCTCGATGTTGACGTCGCCGTCGCTGCCCTTGCTCACCTTGCCGCCGTCGTTCAGCGTCCAGAACAGCCAGCCCGAGCCGCCCAGCGCCATGGTCTTGTCGTTGGCGCCGACGCCGAGCTGGAACGGGTAGACCGAGCTCGCCGGCTTCTGAGTGACGCTGACCACGTCGCCGTCGGCGGCGCGCACCATCGCGCTGTTGTCGCCGTCGAGATCAAAGTAGTGCCAGAGGTCGGTGACTGACTTCGGCTGCTGCGCTGGGTTCCAACGCTTGGGGCCGCCCGAGCCCTGACCCGCGGCGCCCTGGCCTCGGTGCTTGTACCAGAAGCTCACCTTCCAGCTGTCGCCTGCGACACCGCCGCCGCCGGCGCTGGTGAAGACCACCGCGGTACCGGTCAGGTGGCCCTTGCCGTCCTGGTACCAATCGAAGCGGGCGTCGTCGCTGAGCGCGAACTCGAGCTTGGAGTGGCCGTAGAGGCCCGGCAGGGTGATGGCGTGGTCGCCGGGGGCGAAGCGCAGCGCCTTCCAACTCAGCTTGACGCCCGGCGCTAGGCCGCAGACGCCGGTGCAGGCGTTGCCGTCGTTGCAGCTGGTGCCGTCGGCGATGGCGACGTGGCTGCAGCCCAGGGCCGGATCGCAGCCGTCTTGGGTGCAGGCGTTGCCGTCGTCGCAGCTCAGGCCAGAGCCCGCCTTGCATGAGTCGCCGACGCAGGTTTCGCCGGTCGTGCAGGCGCTGCCATCATCGCAGGAGGCGCCTAGCTTGGCGGTGTAGCTGCAGCCGCTCTTCGGGTTGCAGGCGTCCGTGGTGCAGACCTTGCCGTCATCGCAGGCGAGCGCGGCGCCCTTCTTGCAGCCGCCGCCGACGCAGACATCGCCGGTCGTGCAGGCGTCGCCGTCGTCGCAGCCCTTGCCGGCGAGCGCGACGAAGGCGCAGCCGCCCTTGCTGTCACAGCCATCGGCGGTGCATGCGTTGTCGTCGTTGCAGACCTTGGCGCCCGAGCCGCTACACACCCCGTCCCAGCAGACGTCGACCGCGGTGCAGGCGTCGCCATCGTCGCAGACCTTGCCGTTGTTGAGCTTCTTCCAGCAGCCGGCCTTGGCGTCGCAGCCCTCCAGCGTGCATGGGCTGCCGTCGTCGCACTTCAACGCACCTTGAGCTTTGCAGGCGCCGCCGCTGCAGGCATCGCCGGTCGTGCAGGCGTCGCCGTCATCGCAACCTTTGCCAGCCAGCGGCTTGAAGATGCAGCCGCCCTTGCTATCGCAGCCGTCGGACGTGCACGGGTTGCCATCGTCGCAGGGTTGGCCCTTGCCGACGCAGAGCGTGGCCTTGCAGGCGTCGCCGGTGGTGCAGGCGTTGCCATCGTCGCAGGCATTGCCCGTCTGCGCCTCGTAGCAGCAGCCCTTCTGCTTGTGGCAGATGTCTTTGGTGCAAGGGTTGCCATCGTCGCAGCTCACGGCGCCGATGGCCTTGCAGCCGCCGCCTTGGCAGAGGTCGCCAGTGGTGCAGGCGTTGCCGTCGTCGCAGGCCTTGCCCTCGATGTTGAAGTGGGCGCAACCAGTGACCATGTGACAGCTGTCGTCGGTGCATGGCTTGCCGTCGTTGCAGGTGACCTTGGTCATCGCGACGCACGTCGCCCCCTGGCAGGTGTCGCCGATGGTGCAGGCGTTGCCGTCGTCGCAGCCGCTACCGTCCAGCGGCTTGTGAACGCAGCCCTTTGCCGGATCGCATGCGTCTTTGCTGCAGGGGTTGCCGTCATCGCAGCCGATCGTGGTCTTGAAGCCGCAGGCGCCGCCGGTGCAGACATCGCCGGTCGTGCAGGCGTCGCCGTCGTCGCATGGGAAGCCACTAGAAGGCTTGGACTTGCAACCCGTCGGGCCGCAGACGTCGGTGGTGCAGGGCTTGCCGTCGTCGCATTCGACTGGCTTGCCGCCCTTGCAGGCGCCGGCAGCGCACGAATCGCCGGCGGTGCAGACGTCGCCGTCGTCGCAGTCCTTGCCGTTGAGGTCGGTCAAGACGCAGCCGGCGACCTTGTCGCAGGTGTCGGCGGTGCAGGGGTTGCCGTCGTCACAGCTCTTCTGCTTCAGACCGCCGCACTGGCCGTTGGCGCCGCAGGCATCGAGGCTGGTGCAGACGTTGCCGTCGTCACAGGCCGCGCCGACCTTGGCGTCGTGCTGGCAGCCCTTCTTGCCATCGCAGTGATCGACCGTACAGGGGTTCTCATCCTCGCAGCCGAGCTTGCCGGTGCCCTTGCACTTGCCGGAGACGCAGGCGTCGATGACCGAGCAGGCGTCGCCGTCGTCGCAGGGGCCGCCTGTTATCTTCTCGTGGCTGCAGCCGTCGATCGGATGGCAGGTGTCGGCCGTGCAGGCGTTGTCGTCGGCGCAGTCGAGGTTGCCGCTCGGTTGGCACTCGCCGCCGATGCAGGCGTCGCCGGTCGTGCAGACGCTGCCGTCTTGACAGGGGCCCGTCAGCGGGTGGTGCTTGCAGAGGCCCGTCTTCGAGCTGCAGCTGTCCTTGGTGCAGGGGTTGTCGTCTAGGCAGGGCTTCTCGGTCTTGCCCTTGCAGTGCCCGGCCTTACAGACGTCATCGAGCGTGCAGGCGTTGCCGTCGTTGCAGCCGATGCCGCCGAGCGACTCATGCTGGCACTTGCCCGTCTTGGGGTCGCAGGCGTCCATTGAGCAGGGGTTGCCATCCTCGCAGTCCTGTGCCGGACCAGCCTGACAGACGCCATCGCCGCAGACATCGCAGCTTGGCTGCGTCGGCACGGGGATCAGGTCGACGTTGACGTCGCCGTGGCCTTTGACCGTCTTGCCGCCGTGGTGGTGGACGAAGTCCATCCAGGCCGAGGCGCCGTAGGCCATGGTCTTGCCGTTGGCGCCCTTGCCGACCTGCATCGGAAAGACGCCGCCCTTGGGCTTCTCGGTCAGCGTGACGTGGCTGCCGCTGCTGTGCAGGGCGCCCGATGTCAGCTTCCAGTAGGCCCAGGTGTTGGTGATCGCGGGCGGGACAAACCAGCCGCCGTCGAGCTTGGGGCCGCCGCTGCCTTCGCCGGCGGGGCCGATGCCGAGGAAGCTGTAGCGGAGGTCCACCTTCCATTGCTGGCCGATCGCGCCTGGGCCACCGCCCAGGTGGTAAACCTCGGCCGTGCCAGTGAGCCGCGCCTTGCCGCCGACGAGGTGGACGAAGCGGGCGCCGGTAAGCAGGTGCATGCGCACGATGTGATCGCCGCTTCCGTCGTAGAAGCCCTTCATCCAGAAGCCATTGCAGCCAGAGGTCGACTCCTCGGGGCAGTTCGCGCTGTCGACCGCGTTCCACGTGGCGAGCGTACCCGGTTCGGCGACGCAGCTGTGACCGGTGCAGGCGTCGCCGTCGTCGCAAGTGGCGCCGGTGGCGCCGTCGAGGGTGCAGACCGGAGGCGGGGGATTGTTGCCGCTGCCGCCTGAGCCGCTGCCGCCTGAGCCGCTGCCGCCTGAGCCGCTACCGCCTGAGCCGCTGCCGCCTGAGCCGCTGCCGCCTGAGCCGCTGCCGCC
>SXNM01000031.1 GCA_005777155.1 Pseudomonadota bacterium
GAGCGCCCTATGGCGGCGGCGAAGGCGCCGCGCGAGAGCCCCGCCGCGCCAGTCGCCGAGCCCTCGCCGCCAAAGCCCGGCGGTGCCGGGGGCGTGGTCGACGCTGGGCTCGACGCCACCGACCTCTACTATGAAGGCAAGCGCAAGCTCGACGCCGGCAAGCGCGACGAGGCGATCGCGCTGCTGAATGCGTCGCTGCAGCGCCGGGCCAGCGACCGGACGCGCGCGCTGCTTGGCCGCGCCCTGTTCGACGCTGGTCGCTACGGCGAGGCAGCGAAGGCGCTGCGCGGCGCTCCGGAGCACCCCGAGGCGCTGCTGCTCCTGGCGCAGCTCTTCCAACACCAAGGCAAGGCCTCTGAGGCGCGCCGGACCTATACCGCCTTCTTGACCCACCACCCCAACCACGGCAAGGCCGAGTGGGTGCGCAGTATGCTGAGGAACCTCTGATGCGAACCTCTCGATTCTCACTCTCTTGGCTGCGGTCCTCGTTGCAGGCGACGGCGCTCTGCGTGACGTTCGCCGGCGGCTGCGGACGCGCCGCGTCGCCACCCAATCCGCCTGCGCCGCCGCCTAATCCCGCCCCAGTCGCCGCCGCGCCGGCCGCGCCGGGCGTGACGGTCAGCGCAACCGAACAGCACGGCAGCCAGGTGCCGGCCCCGGAGGCGCCGGAGGTAGATGGCGGCCCGCGGCAACCGTACCACGGCCACCCGCAGATGGCGCTCGACGAGGCCGCACTGGCCGACGTCCGCAAAGCCATCGCCGCCACCTCTGATCTGCTGGAGCAGGGCGTGTCGATCCTCGAGGCGCACAAGGCCAAGCCTGAGAAGGCGGCGGACGCGCTGCGGTCATGGCTCGACAAGCATCGCGCCCACGTCGACGAGATCTTTCGCAGCGCCCAAGAGGTGCGGATCCGCCTCGCCGCAGCGGGCTACGACCAAGACATTCCGGCCGAGGTCCGCACCGAGTTCGAGACGCGCATGTCGGCGGTGCAGAAGCGCCTTGAGCTCATGCGCGCGGTCTACCGAGACCACGTCGACGCGCTCGAGGCCTTTGGCGGCTTCTTCCCGCGCGTCGAACGGAAGCTGCAGACCCCGTGAGCCCCGCCCCTGCCGACGGCGACGAGGCTCGGCGCTTCGCTGCTGCCGTCTTTCGGGCGCAGCTGGCGGAGGCATTTCGCCGCCCTACGCCGATGACCTGGGGCTTGCTCTTGGCCCTCACCCTGATCGCCGCGGCGCAGGGCGCTGCCGACCACTGGCTAGGCGCCAGCGGCCTCGACCGCCTCGTTTTCGCCGGCGCGCTCATCCCCGACAAGGTGCTGCAGGGCGAGTGGTGGCGTCCGCTCACCGGCCCGATGTTGCACAGCACTTGGTCGCACCTGCTGATGAACCTGGTCGGGATCGGCCTCATCGGTCGACAGATTGAGGCCGCTTACGGCAGCGCGGGCTTCGCTGTGCTCTGGCTCGCCGCCACGCTCGCCGGCGCGCTGGGCACGCTCCTGGCTGGTCATGCAATCAGCGTGGGCGCATCGGGCGGCGTATTTGGGCTGGTCAGCGCGCTGGTGATCCTCGGCGCTCGACTGTGGCCACGGCTGCAGGCGCGGCTGCGGGTGTCGTTGGTGCTGGTGCCGGCGGCGTTGCTGCTGCTGCTGCTTGGGGTCGGTGAGCTGGCGGAGCTTGTGCAGCCGTCGCGGCTCGATCGGGCGGCGCATGCCGGTGGCGCGCTCGGCGGAATGCTCGCCGGCGGCTGGCTGCCCTTGCGTCTACGCGACGCCGACGGCGCCAACCTCGTCGCGGCGCCCAGTCCGACGACGCGGCGGCTGGTGCGCTGGCTCGCGTTGGCCGGCATCTTCGCCTCCCTCTTGGCGTTCGCAGAGTTTGCCCGCCGCGGCCAGGACGCGCCGCGGATGCCGCCGGTGGTGGCGCAGGTCTTTGCGACCGAGATCGGCCCCATCAAGCTGCCGGCGTCCCAGCCGCGAGGCGTGCTGCGCGAGGGTCGCTGCGAGGGAGAGCGCGTCAGCGTTGACTGGGCGATCGGGCTCGGCCATCGGCTGTGTTCGCCGCTGCCGCTCGGCGGCCTCCTGCTGGTCGGTCGACGCGACAAGCTGCTGACCTTGGACGCCGGTGACCATGAGGCGATGCGCGACGCGCTGCGGCAGGGTCGCTTTGTCCGCCGCGAGCGAGACGTCCTGCTGCACCCGATCGGCCGCGACCACCTCTACGTGGTCCTCGGCAACGACGCCCTGCTGCCGACCTACGCCGAGGCCCTGGCTGCCTTGTTGCCGGTAGACGCCACCGTGGTCGAGGCCACGCTGCCAGCCACCCCGGCCGCGACGAGCTCACCGATGGCCGACGCGGCGCCCGTCCCTGCGACGCAGCTCGCGACGACGCCTACCGGGGCGACCCCATGACCGATAGCCCCGCCTCCATCGCTGGGCCAACGTCGACGGCGACGCGTCACGACGGGCCGCGGGCGGCCCCGCCGCTGCCACGGCCCATCACCTATGGTCTCGCGTTGGGCAGCTTCCTCTGCTTGGCCGTCGGTCTCTGGCTGCACGCCAGCCGCGAGACGTCGGCGCAGACCTTGGCGCGGGCGGAGGTCGCGGTCGGTGTCGAGGTGCGCGCTGCGCCGCTGACCGAGCTCCAGCTGGCGCTGCCGCTGGAGCTGCCGCCTGCCAGCGACGCCGACAAGCCAGCCCGTGGGGCCGCTCTGGCGCAGGCCATCGCCGAGCACGACGTGGTGCTGGTCAACTTCTGGGCGACCTGGTGCCCGCCCTGTCTGCAGGAGCTGCCTTCCCTGCTACGCCTCGCCGCGGCGCTGCGCGGCGCCGGCCGCTCGGTCGCCGTCGTCGCCGTCAGCTATGACGACGACTGGGCTTCGCAGCGGCGGGCCCTGCGTGAGGCTGTGGCCGATCCGCAGCCGGCGGGTGTGCATTGGCTGCGCGACCCACAAGGGCAGGGCGGCGCGGTCGACCAGATGCTGCGAACAGCCTTCGGCACCGAGAAGCTGCCCGAGACCTTTGCGCTGAAGCGGGGCGTCGTGCGTGGCGCCTTCATCGGCGCCCAGCAGTGGGATCGCGGTGAGATGCTTCGCTACCTCGAAGCCCTGGTCGCCGCGCCATGACAGCCACCGACCGCGGCGTCCCCGGCCCAGCGCAGGCGGAGGAGCTTGCCGCCGCCGCGCCGGCGCCTACGCCGACACCTCCCCACGACGCCGAGGGGAGCGCCGGCGCCATGGACGCCGACAGAGCCGCGCTGCCCGAGGAGCCCGTGCTCCTGCCGCCGAAGGGGCTCGTCGCCGTGTTGCTGCTGGCGCTGACCTTCGTCGCCGTCGCCGGCGTCCGTTGGCCGGTCACGCTCCGCGGCGACGGCGCACCAGACCTGACGCTGCAGTCTTGGCGCGACGGCGTCGAGCAGCGGGTCGCTTGGCGCGACGCCACGCTGCGACAGCACCCGCCGCTGCCCGAGGAGGCGACCATCGTCGCCGGATTTGAGGCTTGGCTCGGCAAGGAGGCGGCGCTTGGCGACGCCGTGGCCGAAGACGCCGACGCCCGCCGGCTGCGCGGCCAGGTCGAGGAGCAAGTGCGGCTGCTCGGCCTGCGGGCTGGGCCGACGGCGGTGCTGGCGGCGGCCCTGCGCTTTGGCGTCGCCACCCGTCGCGCCCTGGAGGCCCACGGCCTGGAGGGCGCCTCACGCGAGGCCCCGGCCGTCGGCCTCGCCGCCACCATTCGACGGGCCGGACTCGACCGGGAGGGCGCCAACAGCCAGGGCGGCGGCGCATGGCAGCCCGCGGTCGCGCTGCTGGTCGAGGCGTTGGCCGCGGAGCGCTACCTGGCCTTGGCGCTGCGGTTGACGCCGCCTCGCCCGGAGCTGCCCACGCCGTCGCGTCGCGCGTTTCTGGCGGCCCGTGTGGAGCGCTACGGCGCTGGTCTCGGCCTGGAGCGGCGGCTGGCGCTGCTCGACGAGCTGGTCGAGCTGGACCCGACCTACGAGCGGTCCTTCGCCACCGGCGTCATCCTGGCACAAGAGGGCCGCTGGCGGGCTGCTCGCGCGGCATTCGTCGCCGCCGCCATCGCTGGCGAGCGCCCAGATGCTGCCCGCGCCAACGCCCGCTGGGCGGCGCAACAGATCGCACCCGCGCCCTGAGCCCGTCCGATCTGGCCGAGACCCCGTGGCGGCGGTCTCTCTGGGCGCGCCGAAACCGTCCCGGCGCGTCCTGCCAGCCATGAGCGCGCCGTCCAACCCGCAGCGGGCTCGCCTGCACTTCTGCCCGGCCGGTGGACCCCGTGGTCCGCTCGCCTACAGGTTGACCTTGCCGTCGCCCGCGCCGCCGCCCGGGACCGCCGTCGGCTCTACCGGCGCCGGCGGTGGCGAAGCCGGCAGGTTCGCCTCTAACAACTCGATCAAGCGCGGGTCCGTCGGCTCGACGCGCGGTTCGAAGCGAGCCACCAACTTGCCCCCGGGTGCGACGAGAAACTTCGTGAAGTTCCACTTGATCTCGCCCTCCAAGGCAGGGCCCGTCGAGGTCGTGAGCGCCCGATAGAGCGGCGCAATTGCAGGGCCCTTGGCGTGTAGCTTCGAGAAGAGCGGAAAGGTCACCGCGAATTCCCTGCTGCAGAAGTGCTGGATCTCGGTCGCCGTCCCGGGTTCCTGGCCGCCGAAGTCGTCACAGGGGAAGCCGAGCACCGACAGCCCCCGCGCGGCGTAGCGCTCATGGAGCTGCTGCAGGCCCTGATATTGGGGCGTCAGGCCGCACTCGCTGGCGGTGTTGACGATGAGCAGGGTCCTGCCGGCGTAGGCAGAGAGGCGCTGCTCGCGGCCATCCAGGCGGGTCAGCGGGTAGGCGTCGAGGTCGAGCGCCGCCGCAGCGGGTGCCGTCGGCTTGCCTGGCTCGACGCCCGGGACACGCACCTCGTTCCAGGTACAGCCTGTCGCCGCTCCTACGATCGCACAGACCGCCGCCGCCCACCGCCACGCCGTCGCCGCTGGGCCCGAGACCCGGCGCGCATGGGCCGCGTCGCCTGCTCCCCCCGCGTCAATCCCGAGGTCGTCACTCGCTCTTCGTCGCATCGGATCTCCCTGCGCTGTGGGCGGCGGTCGTGCCGCCCGTTGGGCCTTAGGATGCGCGACCGAGGCCGCGGGCGCGCTGCTCCGGCAGCAGGGCATTGTCAAGGACGACGAGGTGGTGCTGCGCCCGCGACGCCCCCGCGTAGTAGAGCGCGTGCTGGCGCTCAGCGCTGTGGGCGTCGAGCTCTGCCAGGATGACGACCAGCGCCTCCAGGCCCTTGAACGCCTGAATCGAGCGCACCCGCACGCAGCCCGGCTCGTCGCCCGCCGTCAGCCGCGCGGGTCCGAGCGGCTGTGGCAGCGCCAGCAGGGCCGAGCGGGTCGGCGTCCGGCCGGTCAAGACCACGATGTCGTCCGGGCGAACGCCGCCGCGCTCGATCAGCCGCATCAGCACGCGCCGCAGCGCCTTGTCCAAGCTCGGCAGCGTCGGCTCGATCTCCACCGGCGTGCCGGCTGGCGCGATGCAGCGCACGCCCTCCATGCCCGGCAGCATCTGCGCGAGATGATCATGGATCGATTGCGTATTTCTCCAGTTGGTCCGCAGCACCAGCGCCTCGTCTGCCCCCGGCACCGCCGACGCATGCTCGCGCAGGCACTGCGCTTCATCGTAGAACACGTAGCGGATCCCGCGCCCAGGATCGCGCCACAGCCGATCGAGCATCGGCCACCACGACGGCATCAGGTCCTGGCCCTCGTCGACGACGATTGCGTCGAAGCGCGGCCCCTCGCCCCTGGCGACGGCAGCGTCGAGGCTGGCGGGCAGCGTCTCGTCGAAGAAGACCTGACGCGCCCGCGGCTCCTGTGGCACCGGCTGCCGCCGCTCATCCCAGCCGCCAACCTGCCAACACAGCTCATGAAAGTGCAGCGCTGTCACCCTCCGCTCGTCGCGGGTGGCCATCGCCAGCGCGGCGCCCAGTGCCTTGTTGTAGCAGGTGAGCAGCACGTCGTGACCTTGGCGCGCCAGCATCCGCGCCTTCTCGATGGCCAGAACCGTCTTGCCTGTCCCCGCCGCGCCGGTGATGGCCGCCCGCCGCAACCGCGTCAGCAGGTCGAGGACCGCGATCTGGTCGGCGCCGAGCGCGAGCATCACTTCGTGATCGCTGTCGATTCGCTCGCGCAGCCGCAGCCGCACCTGCCGCGGCGCCACGAAGAGCTCCTCGGCCGCCCGCCACCACCACCGCGGCGAGGCGTTGCCGCGCGACGGCGCCCGCTGCGCGAAGTGGTCGAAGAGGCCATCGATCCGCTGCGGCAGGGCGTCGACGCCGGCCATGTCAATGCAGCGGCTGGCAGGCGCCGCCGGGCCGAGGCCGCGCGTCGGCACCAGCGCTTCGGGCAGCACCAGGGCAAAGCCGCAGACGGGCTCCGCGATGGTCGGCGCCACCAGGTCGCCGATGAGGCGCCGCAGGCCAAGCGCCGCCGTCTCCAGCCGGGCGAAAGGGTCGGCGATCGGCGCGCTGCCGCCGGGCTGTGCTTCAGCGCGCCAGGCCGCCTGGTGGGGGTCGAACGCCAAGCCGCCGCTGCGGACGTCGAGGAGGAGCACGCCGCGGTCGGGGTCGAGCACCGCGAGGTCGGCCGCGCCGTCGCGCAGCGGCTCGCCTGGCACGCTCGGGCCGATCCAGCGAGCGCCGCACACGATGAGGCAGCGATCGGGCAACGCCGCTGCCAGCCGGTCGGCGACGCGGCGAACGGCGGGTGCTGCCGTCGACGGAGGGCCAAGACTCGGGATCATCCTCGCCATGACTGCCTCAGCGCGCCGCGGCGCGAACGCTCATTCGCCTCTGCAGCCTCGTCGGTCGCCCGGTTCATCGCTGCGTGGCGTGGCGCCGGGCCGAGCGCCTGCCCAGCTGGCGGCGCCTTGGCCTGCCAGCGCGGGCCTGGCCTAGTCGACGGCGAGGGCGTCGGCCGCCATCGCAGCGGCGTCGTC
Source organism: Pseudomonadota bacterium (assembly GCA_005777155.1). Taxonomy (GTDB): domain Bacteria; phylum Myxococcota_A; class UBA9042; order UBA9042; family UBA9042; genus SXNM01. The sequence continues at coordinate 6,988 of SXNM01000031.1, forward strand.
ACGCCCGTGGCGGCGGCCCTTGCCCACACAGGCCATTTCAGCTCTGCTGACCGCCTTGGCCGGCCGCGACGGCGGCGCCGCAGACCGAGACAAGCCGCCCGGGCGCCTTGCCAGTGTCGACGACCGCTGACATCCTGCCACCTGGGCGAGGGCCACGCTAGACCTCACGATTCGGAGTCGCCGCTGCTTCGCTCGCTGCCGAACTTCGAAGCGGCGCAGGGCAGCCGGAAACGCTGCCGTTGCGATGCCGCCGTCACGCAGCCCGTCACCGCCAGCATCGGGCGCGGCCGGATCGGGAACCACCTCGCAGGCTGGGCACGACCATGAGGACGATGCGCTCTTGTCCAATGTGCGGGCTCAGCACGACCGAGCTCCGTTGCCCAAACGACGGCGGCATGACCATGCAGGCGCCGGCCACGGCTGCTGCCCTCGTCGGCTCGACGATTCAAGGCCGCTACGTCGTGCAGAAGCTGATCGGCGAGGGTGGCTTCGGCGCCGTCTACAAGGCCCGTCACGCCGGCACTGGCGACACCGTCGCCGTCAAGCTGCTGCGCACGGAGCAGGCGGGCAACGCAGAGTCTGTCGGCCGGTTTCAGCGCGAGGCGGCCGCGACGGCCAGTCTGCGGCAGCCGCACACGGTGCGCGTCTTCGACTTCGGCCAGACGGAGGGCGGCGACCTCTACTTGGCGATGGAGTTCCTCGAGGGCAAGACGCTGGCCGAGGCGCTGGAGCATGAGTCGCCGCTCTCGCCGGAGCGCCTGGTCCACATCACGACGCAGGTGCTCAAGGCGCTCGCGGAGGCCCACAGCAAGGGGATCATCCATCGCGACCTCAAGCCCGACAACATCTTCTTGAAGCAGATCTTCGGCGAAGACGACTTCGTCAAGGTGCTCGACTTCGGCATCGCCAAGACGCTGGCGGCCGACGACGGCATGCGGACCGCCACGGGCGTCATCATCGGTACTCCCCCCTACATGAGCCCGGAGCAAGCCCGCGGCAGCACCGTCGACCACCGGACCGATCTCTATTCGCTCGGCTGCATCCTGTACGAGGGCCTCACCGGCAAGGTCCCTTTCCAGGCCGAGACCGTGATCGACACCCTGGTCCGGCGCATCACCTCGCCACCGCCGGATGCGCGGCGTGATTGCCGCGTGCCGACGCCTGACGCCCTGTGCGCCGCGGTGCGCAAGGCGATGGCCACAGACGCGGCGGACCGCTTCGCCGATGCCGTCGACATGGCCAAGGCGCTGCGCCTCGCGCTGACGACGCCGGCGGCGACCGATGGGGTGGACCAAGGCCTCACCGTCGCCAAGGACGTGGTGGTCGCCCAAGCGCGGCCTGCGCCTCCGCCGCCCCAGAGGGCCAAGCCCCCCGCGCCGGTCGTCGCCGCGCCGGCCGTCGCCGCTGCGGCGTCTGCCCCCGCGC
>SXNM01000293.1 GCA_005777155.1 Pseudomonadota bacterium
ATGCAACCCATTCCGGCGGCGGTGATCGCCTGCCGGTAGCGGGAATCGGCGCAGTCGCCGGCGACGAAGACGCCCTTGCGGTTGGTGCCGGTCATGCCGTGAACTTGGACGTAGCCGTCGGGGCGCAGGTCAATATGGCCCTGGAAGATGCCGGTGCTCGGTGTGTGGCCGATGGCGACGAAGACACCGCCGCACGCCACGTCACGACTCGGCGCCCCCACGGTCGAACGCAGGCGCGCGCCGGTGACCCGCTGACCATCACCGAGGACCTCCTCCAGCTCGCTGTTCCACTCCACGGCGATCTTGGGGTGCTTCAGCGCACGCTCCGCCATGATCTTGGACGCTCGGAACGAGTCGCGCCGGTGGACAAGGGTCACGCGGCTGGCATATCGCGTCAGGAACAGGGCCTCCTCCATCGCCGAGTCGCCGCCCCCGATGACCAGCAGCTCGCGGTCCGGGTAGACTGCGCCGTCGCAGGGGGCGCTGGCCGACACGCCGCGGTTGAGGTACTGCTGCTCTGAAGGCAGGCCGATCCAGCGTGCGTTGGCGCCCGTGGCGATAATCACAGTCGCTGTCGAGAGCCACTCGCCGTCGACCTTGACGCGGAGTGGAAAGCTCGCAAAGTCGAAATCTTCTGCGACCGCGTCCCGATGGTCGGCGCCAAAGCGCTTGGACTGCTCACGGCAACGTTCAACCAACTCGGGTCCGGTGATGCCTTCCGGAAATCCAGGAAAATTTTCGACTTCACTGGTGATCATGAGCTGACCACCCGGCGTCATTAGCTCGCCCGTCGGCAGAAAGCCACCCTCCAGCACCAGCGGCTGGAGGTTGGCGCGTGCGGTGTAGATGGCGGCGGTGAGTCCGGCGGGGCCGCTGCCGATGATGATGACCTTGTGCATGACGTGGCTCGCTGGGCTGGAGGGCTGGGAGCTGCAGCGGCGAGACGACCCTGCTGCGGCGGGCAGAGAAGGGCGCGGCCGGCAGCGGGTCAAGGGTCCCAGTCAGCGGCGCGCGCGGCGGGAGCCGTGATCGCGCTCCAGCTCAGTCGGCGGTGTTCACTTGCCCGGTCGCTACCAGGACTCGGAAGCGACCTTCGTGATCGGTGACGGTCGTGGCCAACCGCTGCGTCTCGGCGGCGAGCAAGGCGAGGCCCCAGCCAGCGGTGCCGCGGGTGTCGCCGAGGGAGGAAAGCGAAGTCAGTGATGGCGCCAGCACATCGACGACGACCCCGTTGAGCGGCGAGCCGTCGGGCGCCAGTACGCGGCCAACGAGCACCGCCGGCGCCGGCATCACGAGCTTCTGCGCCGGCAGGTCGTGATCGGCCTCGACCTCGATGACGCGCAGCAGCGCGCGTGCCACCCCGGCGTCGGCCGGCGGCTCGGCGACGATAGCGTAGCGGCCTGGGTCAAGACGGGCGTGAAACGCGCCGCCAGCGTCTGTCAGCGCCTCGACCACCGTGGCCGCCGACTCGCCGGAGTCGGACTGGATGGCGCCGATGCGCAGGCGTACGTTCACCATGGGCACATGGTCTGGGCCGACGAGCTGGCCGGTGAAGGTCCGGCGGACGTCGCAGGCGATGGCGGCGGTCGTCCCGGAGGAGAGCGCGACGGGCCCGACCGTGGCGCGCGCGGCGGCGCTCGTCACGGGCGGCGTCACCGAGAGGTGCCAGGGGCCAGCCACGACCTGGAGCTTGGCCTTCCCCTCGACGTCGGTGTGACCCTCGGCGGAGAGGCGGAGGTCTTCGAAGAGCGGCTGTTGGACGACCTTGCCCTCGGCGGAGAGCGCACACGATTGCGTAGAAGCGAAGGCGCGCTGTGCCGTGACCCGGGCGCCGATCACCGGCAGGCCCTGGGCGTCGAGGACCGGCACCTGTGCTTCGACCAGTGAGAGGCCCTCGCCCAGGATCAGGTCGCCGAACTCGACCTCCATCTGCTCCTTCTTGCGAAGCGTCGTGAGGTCGATGCGCTGACGCAGCTGGCCCGAAGGCGCCGGCGTGGCGGGGTCGTGCGGCGAAAACGCCACCTCCACCTCACCCGCCGCGGCGTCGATCAGCAGCTCGAAGCGCCCCTCGGCGTCTGTAATCGCGCTCGATGATCGCTGGCGACGGGTGGCGTCACGCAGCAAAACTCGCATCCCTGCGACGCCCACGCAGGTTCCGGAGCAGGCGGGGCGAGCGGCGGCGGTGGCGGTCCCGCAGTCGGGATCCTGGCTCGGTCCGTAGCGAAAACGACCTCTTACGCGCATCAACGACATGGCGGAGGGCAGCTCGATGCGCCAATCGTCGGCGCTGCCAGCGACCTGCCAACCATCGAACCAGGGCGGGATCTCGTGATTGTCGGGCCAGAATGCGACGTCGTAGTGGGGGCCAGCCTGGACGCGCATCTCGAAACCCGCGACCACGCCGCTGCCGGGGAAGATCTTAAGCGTGGCAAAACTCGTCGCCTCGTAGCGCAGGGCGGTGCCGGTGATTTTGCCGGCAGAGAGCGCGATCAGCCGGCCTGGGACCGACGGCGTGAGCGGATCGTCGGCCCGAGTCACGGTGCCCCTCAGCGCCGCGGGCTGCGCCAGCTGATAGGTGTGGCCCGCTTGGCCGCCGGGTCCACCGAGCATGGTGTCGAAGTGCTCAAGCACCGCCCCGGCGCCGGGTGGCGGGGCCAGCTGTAGGGTCACGGGGCGCGCCTCGTCCGGGTCGGCGACGCACCAGGTCTGCTCGAAGCAAGTCAGCCCGGCGCTGCAATCGGCGTCGGTCAGACAGGCGCCACGATGGGCGCTCAGGGCGTCGCCACAGCCAGCGGTCGTCGCCAACGCGAGGGCCAACACGGCGAGGGCGACCCGGCTGCATGTCGGCCGGCGCGCGAGCGAGGTGGTCATGGGCATGGCGAAGTGATCCGGATTTTCCACTCGACCCAGTCGAAGGTGGTCCCAGGCTCGAAGCCCAGGGGCGCCGTCGCCCCGCTCGGAAGAGGGTGATCGCTGACCACCAGGAGCAGCGTGTGGTCGAGGCTCGTCGACTGGAAGAAGGCACAGACCGCGAGCGTGCAGACCTCGCTGCCGCCGCAGCGGGTGTAGGAGACCGCTGGGATATTGTTTGGCTTGTAGTCGTAGTACCAGGCGTGATGCAGACCGCCGCTGACGCGCGCCGACTGGACCGCAAACTTCGCCGAGAACGAAAGCACCAGCTCGTTGCCCGATCGGCCCGGCTCGACGACCAAGGGCGCGGCGATGATGCCGTCGACCAAGAGCGGGGGATCGACCTTCTCGCGGAGGATGCGAATCCAAGGGGCCTCAGGTTCAGGCGGCTCGGCGACCTCAGGGAGCACCACGCACGCCGAGAGCGCCAACGACAATGACGCGGCCATCGTGCACAGCGCGCGCCGTACGACCGCAGCCCGCTCCTTCGCAAGAAGCGTGCCCAGCCTGTGGTGCGTGACGGCTTTCATCTTAGCCAACCGACAGTTGCAGCCGAAACAGGCCGCCGCCCCGCCTTGCGGAGGAGGCAGCCCCCGATCCGAAGTCTGACATCGCTGTCAGCGGAGGCGAGAACTCTGTGATCCCAATGTCGCGAAGCAGGTCAGAGGTGGACCGGTCTGTTACTTCGACTCGCGCGCTAGCTCGTCTTCAGCGATCTTGAGCAGGTTGCGGTAGGTCGCGTTGCCGGGCGCCTTCTCGATCGCCTTCTTCAAGTACAACACCTTGAGCTTGATGTTGTTGGTCTCCTGAGCCTTGGCGGCCAGCTTTGTGGCTGCTGGGTCTTCGGCAGTGCGCACTGCTGACTTGGCCGCGACCGGGTTGTCGGCCGCCGGCTTGTCGGCCGCCGGCTTGTCGGCGACGGGTTTCGCGGCGGCCTCCTCGGCTGCCGCCTTCTCAGCTGCCGCCTTGGCTGCCGCGGCTCTGGCGGCCGCAGCAGCCCGTCCTGCTGCGGCGTTCTCGGCCGCTTGCTTAGCGGCTGCAGCCGCGCTGTCAC
>SXNM01000294.1 GCA_005777155.1 Pseudomonadota bacterium
CTCGACGCCGCGTGGGCCCGCCCCATCAAGCACCTGATGGTCAACACCAACGGCGTGCGCCTGGCCCGAGACCGGGCGTTCGCCGAGCGGCTGGTCAGCTACCGCCCCGGCTTCGAGCTCTACCTGCAATTCGACAGCTTCGAGCGCGACGCCCTGATGACGCTGCGCGGCGCCGACCTGCGCCGGGTGCGCGAGCAGGCGGTCGCCGTCTGCAACGAGCTCGACATCAGCGTCACCCTGGTCTGCACCGTCGCCAAGGGCGTCAACGACCACGAGATGGCGCCATCGTCGACTGGGCGGCGACGCAGCCGGCCGTGCGCGGCGTGACGCTGCAGCCCGTGCAGGTCGCCGGCCGCGCCGAAGGCTACGACGTCGCGACCCAGCGCCTGACGCTCACCGAGGTCCGCCGCCGCCTGCTCGAGCAGAGCCGCGCCTTCGCCCCGGACGACGTGATGCCCGTGCCCTGCCACCCCGACGCCATCGCCATGGCCTACGCGCTCAAGACCGAGAACGGCCTGCTGCCGCTGACCGCGATGCTGCCGCGCGAGGTCCTGATCGACGGCGCGCGCAACACCATCAGCTACGAGCGCGAGCCCGCCGTGCGCGACGCCCTCTTCGGCATGTTGAGCACCGCCCACGGCCCGGAGTCGAGCGCCGAGAGCCTGCGCCAGCTGCTCTGCTGCCTGCCGCAGGTGGAGGCACCGGACGCCTTCGGCTACCGCGACCTGTTCCGCGTCATCATCATGGCCTTCGCTGACGCCTGGGACATGGACCTGCGCAGCGTCAAGAAGTCCTGCGTCCTCATCGCCCAGCCCGATGGTCGCCTGATCCCGTTCGAGACCTTCAATCTGCTCTACCGCGACAACCGTGAGAAGGCCGTGCTCGCGCCGCTGCAGGCAGAGGTACGCCAGCGCTGGCAAGACGTGCGCTGAGGCGGCGGCTCAGCTCGCGGCGTCGACGCCCCCATCGGCAGCCGCGCGCCGGAGCGACGAGCGCAGCAGCAGCGCGCCGAAAGCGAGCGCCGTCAGCAGACACACCCACTGCACGGCATCGAGCGGGCCCCAGCGCAGCACCGGATCGCCGCGCCAGAACTGCGTGCCCAAGCGGATGAGCGCGATGCCGACCAACGTCACGCGGAAGGCGTCGCCCCGCGTCCGCAGCGCATCGCGCCGTCGCCACCGCCACGCCGCGAGCAAGGCCAACCCGAGCGCGTCGACGAGCTGCACCGGCACGCGCGCGACGCCGCCGAGGGGCATCGCCCACGCCGCCTGGCTCGGCACGCCGTAGCAGCAGCCCTCCAGCCAGCAGCCGATGCGGCCGAACGAGAGGCTCAGCGGCAGCGCCACGGCGAAGGCGTCGCCGGTCGAGGCGCGCAGGCCGACGAGGCGCTTGGTCAGCTCGACGCCCAGGTACCCACCGGCGATGCCGCCGACCACGGTCTTGCCGGCGAAGTCGAGGGCGAAGATCCGAGCCCACAGCTCGGCCAGCGAGGCGGCGGGCTCGAAGAGGACCATGCCGACCTTGGCGCCCACGACCGCGCCGACAAGGGCCCCGAGGCCGATCCAGCGATGCCGCGCGTCCGCTGCGTAGCCGAGGCGCCTGACCTCGGCGCGGCGCACGGCCAGCCCGACGATGGCCCCGACGACCACCGCGAGCGCTTAGCTGCGCAGGGTGAAAGGCAGGACGTGGAGCAGCTCCGGGTGCATGGCGGCAGGTGTAGCACCGCCACGGCTTTCAAACCAATTCGGCGTTTCCGCACAGCCGCAGAGGGGCCAAACTGCGACCATGCGCAAGCTCGTCGGCACGCCCACCGACGCCCTCCTCGCCCTCTGCGCCATGGTCTGCGTCGCCTACTTCGCGCTGTGGGCCTGCGCGCCTGCGGCGACGGTGCGCCCCGACCTGCCGATGGCAAAAGGCAAGAGCGTCGGCGTCGGCGTCGGGGGCACAGCCGGGCTGCTGCCGCGCACCAACTGCACCAAGTTGGCTAGCTCCGCTTCGGCGGATGGCTGCGCTGCGGGGCACCTCTGGGTCCACATCGACACCGGCAGCTGGTTCGAGTTCGGCGTCGTGGGCTTCGCCGGGGACATCAACCTGCTCGGCGTCGGCCCCTACGCCCGCTTCCGCCTGGTCACCGAAGACAACTTCCGCATGTCGCTCGATGCCTCCGCCGGCTTCCTTTGGTTTGCCGACGGCTTGCCCATCGCGCTGCGCGTGTCGAACGGGCTCTGGGTCTACACCGAGCCGTCGGTCGGCATGCGCATGTTCAACGCTGGACGACTGCCGCTCGGGGTCGCCATGGACCTCGGCGTTTTCCGCGTGCACGCAGAGCTCGGTTTGGGCACGGGCACCGGCGACCACCGCGACCTCGAACGCATGATCGGGTACGGCAGCGCAGGCATCGAGTTCGTCTTCTAGGGCTCAGCCTCCCTGACGTGCCGAGTTCCGCCGCCGGTCCGGGCCCCCTCGCCTCCCCGCGCGCTTGTGCCGGCCACGACCTTGCCGACGCAGCCGAGGTGGGGACGCCTTGGCCTGGCCTCGTCGGCAGCGCGCGGCTGCGCAGGTCGGCAGCTTCGGTACCCTTATCGCATCGCGCTTCTGGCTGGATCCCGGGCACAGGGCAACGCTCCCCTCCGTGCGCTACCATCCCCGCTGGCAGCGTGGCGACCTCAGCGGGGCAGAACCCAAATCCATGAAATCCGGCTCGGTCCCGGCTTGTCCGCGACGGCTGCGGCTGGGTCGCTCAGACTTGCAGTAGCTCTGCTATTCCTGCGCTTTCGCGCCTTGCCTCGCTCGCCGCGGCCAGCGCTATGCCACGAGGCGATTCTGCTGGCTTTGGTATGAGGCTGCCGCGCCGAGGCGCTCTTTCGGTGTGTGTGCACCTTGCGGCAACATGCTGCATCCACCGGGTGCATCCCGTGCTCGGCATCGGAGGGAGGGAACGATGAGACACCGACCAAGGGGCCCCCTGCTGGCGCTGCTGCTCGCCGCCGCCACACAGGTCGGCGCGTGTGCCAGCGGGGAGCTCCAGAGCGAGGACTGCGCGACCTACGTGCAGTGCCTCGCGGCCCGCGACCAGGCGATGGGCACCAGCACCGACGTCGCGCGCTTTCAGGCCGACGGCGCGTGCTGGGGCAGCATCCCCGGCGCCGAGGCCTGCGACCACGCCTGCCGGCGGGGTCTGGACTGGCTGCGCTCGCATGAGAGTGGTCTGCCCAGCGCGTGCACGCCATGAGCGGCCTCATCCACAGCTTGCGCTTCCGCGTGCATCGCGGCTGGGTGGGCGGCGCGCTCGCGCTGCTGCTGTCCAGCCAAGCGGTGGCGCACATGCCAGTGGTGCTCAAGACGGAGCACGTCATCGAGCGCCCCGAGATCTCCTGGGCCCTGTACGGGCGGTTCGTCAGCGGCGAAGAGGTCTACCGCCTGAAGGGCTCCTACGAGAAGCCCTTTGCGCTGCCCTTCGAGATGCTGGTGCCGCACCGGGACGACCACCGCCGCTTCCGCCCGCGTTTCGCCGTGGTCGCGGCCGGGCTGCCCGAGCCGACGCCGGCCGAGCGCGACGCGTTGCCGCAGCCGCTGCCGGCGGGGCAGGGCGCCTTGGTCGAGCTCAACGACGACCCCGAGCGGCTGGTCGTCTTCGAGAGCGTGCTGCGCCGGATGTACTGGTCGAGCACGCCCATCGCGCTGCCCATCCCGGCGGGGCCCTTCGAGGTCTGGATCTGGAATGCAGATCGCACGTCCGGCGACTTCACCTTCGCGCTCGGCGTCGAAGAGGACTTTGGCGGCGGCGGCGCGGCGGGGGTCTTCGACGATTGGGGGACGTATGCCTACTAGCCCATGCGGTCGCGCTGCTGTGATGTCGCTGCTCGTCGCGGCTGCGATCGCGCTCTCCCCGCGCCCGGCGCTGGCGGATGAGGGCGCCTTCAGCGTCGGCGTGCCGATCGAGCTCGACGTCGTCGGCTTCGTCGTCGGCCCGCGCCCCGAGCTGCTCTGGCGCCCCGGATCGGCCGGCAGTGTCAGCCACGTCCGGGTCGCCCTCGGCGCGCTCTTCGGGCCGGAGTACGGCTACTTTCCGGCGGCGCTCGGCTGGCGGGGGCGGTTTCGACATGGCGCGCGGGTGCAGCCCTTCGTCGGCGCCGGCGCGGAGCTGCAGACCTTCGTCGCCCTCGATGCCGCGCCGTATTGGCGCCTGGGCTGGTACCTGGAGGGCGGTGTCGACGTGCGGCTCATCGGCGCGCACCACGTGACCTTGCAGGTGGCGCCGGACCTCTCGGTCGGCAACCACCTCGGCGTCGGGCTCTCGACTCGGATCGGCTGGCGCTTCGACCTGGATTGACCGGGCTGTTCGCCCTGCGTCAACGCTGCTCGAGCCGACGCGGATCATAGTCCAGCTACCAGCGCCGCGGTTTTGGGCCACAGCGCTGCGGCCAGCGCGTCGTCTTGCCTTTGGCGCTGGCGCGGTCGATGTCGCAATCGGACCCGTCGGCGCCAGCAGTCGC
>SXNM01000295.1 GCA_005777155.1 Pseudomonadota bacterium
CGACGGTTCGGTACGGTCGGCGCAGCCACTGGTGGCCGCTCGACCCGGCCGCCGACGTGGACCGCGAAGCGGCCGGCGTCGCGCGGGTGCACCGGCCCGTCCGAGGACCAAGGCCAGCCACCGAACTGCGTCGCACGGTAGTCGCTGTAGGCCTTCATCAGCTCCTCGCGGGTGTTCATCACGAAGGGCCCGTGTTTGGCCACGGGCTCGCCGATGGGCTTAGCCTGAAGCAGCAGCAGATCGAGGCCATTGGGCCCGGCCTCAATTCCGATCTCGGCGTCGCCGCGCAGTCGAAGCCGCACGCGCCCTCGAATCGGCTGGCCGGCGACCAGCCCGCCCTCGCCGCGGAAAGCGTAGAGCGATCGCAGCGTCCCACGCCTAGCCGCCGGAAGCGTCACCTGTGCGCCGGGCGTGCAGCGGACGGTCCAAATCGCGACGTCGGCGTCCGGCAGGCTGGCGTAGGAGCGCGGCGGCGGCGCGGGCGGGCGCTGCCCAGCGAAGCGGCCGGCGGCGATGGTCAGCTCGGTGGCGCGGCCGGCGGCGTCGTGGACGATGGGCCGCGGCACCTGCTCGGACCACAGCATGGCGAAGTGCGGATCCACCATCTTGTCGACGGCCGGCAGGTTCAGCCAAATCTGGAACAGCTCCATAGGGTTGGGTGCGTCGGTCCGCAGCAGCGGGAACATCTCGGCGTGGACGATGCCGCCACCCGCCGTCAGCCACTGCACGTCGCCGGCGCCGTAGCGGGCGGTCGCGCCGAGCGAGTCGCTGTGGTCGACGAAGCCGCGTCGGACGAAGGTCACGGTCTCAAAGCCGCGGTGTGGGTGCTGCGGGAAGCCCGGCACGCGGTCACCGTGGTACATGTTCCAGCCATCTTTGTTGGCGAAGTCCATGCCGATCTCGCGCCCAGCGACCCCGCCGGCCGGGCCCATCGCGGCGTCGCCGGCGGGGAAGGCGTCTAGGTGGTGGACGCAAAACAAGAAGGGGTCATCCGTCGGCCAGGGCGGTGGCCCAATCGACTGCGGCGCGCTGAGTAGGGCGTCGGCGCCGGCGCGGGCGTCGAATGGGGAAGTTGGGATGTCGCTCATCGTGCGGTCCTGCGGCTGTAGCGGGGAAGGCCTCGTCGGGGGGGCCCGCGTAGTCGCGATCAACCCCGCGAGGGGGCGGCGATATGCCCGCGAAACGCCGCCTCAAGGCCGGCGACCCGGCAAGAGACCTGCGACGCCCCGGCGGCGCGCAGGCCGAAGCGATCGTCGGCGCGCATGGCGCCGATGCGGGCGCAGGGGACGCCCGACATCGCCAGCTCGAAGCTTGCCACGTGGGCCGGCTTGACCGCCACCACCAAGCGCCCGCCACGCTCGCCAAAGAGCCGGGCGTCGGCGCGCTTCGCTTGGCTGCGGCTGCCCTCGTCACCGTCGATCGCCGCCGCCATCGTCGTGGCTTCGGCGTCTGCGTCGCTGGCCGCGGTCGCCGGCGTGTAGACGCGGCAGAGGTCGAGATCGGCGTCGAGGCCGAGCCCACAGGCGATCGCTAGCTCGGCCAACGTCACAGCCAAGCCGCCCTCGCTGACGTCGTGGACCGCGCGGCAGAGCCCGTCGCTGATGGCGCCGTGCAGCTGGCGGTAGGCCTCCAGCGCTTCGGGCACCGGCAGCGGCGCGCGGTCGCCGAGCAGGCCGACGCCGTGCAGAGGGGCCAGCCCCAGATAGGCCGCGCCGCCGAGGGCGTCGTCGCAGGCGCCGATGAGGTAGAGGCGGTCACCGGCGATGGCGCCAGCGGTGCACACCATGGTGGCGACGTCGTTCAGGATGCCGAGCGCGGTGATGAGCAAGGTGCCGGGGATCGCGCGCTGCACGCCCGCCGCGTCGCGGTACTCGTTGTGCAGCGAGTCCTTGCCGCTGATGAAGGGCGCACCGAAGGCCACCGCGGCGTCGTGGCAGCCGCGGGCACAGCGGGTCATGGCGCCGAGGCGATCGGGCAGGGTCGGGCTGCCCCAGCAGAAGTTGTCGAGCAGAGCGATTTGATCAGGGTCGGCGCCGACAGCGACGGCGTTGCGAATGGCCTCGTCGACCGCCATCCAGGCCATGGCGTAGGGGTCGAGCAGCCCGACGCGCGGGCACAGGCCGACCGCCAACGCCACGCCGCGCTGACGGCCCACTGGGGCCGCTGCCGCCTCTGCGCGCTGCGGTACCAGCACGGCGGCGTCGGAGGGGGCGTGGTCGCGGGCGCCAACGAGCGGTCCTTGTCGCGTGCCGCCCTGGACGAGGTGGTCGTAGCGCCGCACCACGTCCTCTTTGCTTCGGATGCCTGGGCTGCGCAGCAGAGCGAGCAGCGCCGCGGTCAGCTCGGCCGGGCAGGGCGGCAGCGTCTCGGCGACGGGCGCCTGCCAATAGCCCTGCAGCGTGCGCTGGGGGATGCCGCCGTGCAGAAACGCGGTGTCGAGATCAGCGACCGTCGCCTCGCCGTGGCTGACCAAGAGCCGACCATCGCCGCGGAAGCGGCCGAGCACCGCCGCCTCGGCGCCGAAGTCGGCGCAGAGCTGGGCAAACGCCGGCCAGTTCGCCTCCGGGATGGCGAGCACCATGCGCTCCTGCGCCTCTGAGAGCCAAGCCTCCCACGGCGCGAGGCCGGCAACTTTGAGCGGCACAGCGGTGAGGTCGATGGCGGCGCCGATGTCCTTGGCCATCTCGCCGATGGCGGAGGAGAGGCCGCCGGCGCCGCAGTCGGTGATGGCGGTGTAGAGGCCACGCGTCGTGCCGTCGGCTGCCAAGGCGTCCCGCGCCGCCAGCACGACGTCTTGCGCCGCCTTTGCGTGGATCGGGTGGCCGATTTGCACGCTGGTGCTGGCGATCGCCGCGGTCTCTTCGCCCATCGCCATCGAGCTGAAGGTGGCGCCGCGCAAGCCGTCGCGGCCGGTGCGACCGCCGAGGACGACGCAGAGATCGCCCGGCTCGGCGGCGCAGCGGTGGCTGCCCGTCGGCAACAGGCCGAGCGTCCCGCAGAAGACCAGGGGGTTGGCGATATACCCGGGATCATAGACGATAGCGCCGCCAACGGTCGGCACGCCCATCTTGTTGCCGTAGTCCTCGATGCCGTCGACGACGCCGTCGCGGATGCGGGCCGGGTGCAGCACTCCGGCTGGCAGCGCGTCGGCCGCGCTGTCGGGCGGCCCGAAGCACAGCACGTCGAGGTTGGCGATCGGCCGCGCCGAGACGCCGAGGATGTCGCGGATCACGCCGCCGACGCCGGTGTTGGCGCCGCCGAAGGGCTCTAGGGCCGAGGGGTGGTTGTGAGTCTCGACCTTGAGCGCGAGGTCGAAGCCGTCGTCAAAGGCGACGATCCCGGCGTTGTCGACGAAGACCGAGCGCAGCCGCTCCTGATCCGGCGCGGCGCGGGTCGCAGCGACGATGTAGGTCTTGAACAGCGAGTCGATCGTCTCGTGCCGCAGCAGCTTGCCCTCGGCGTCGAGCTCACGCTGCTCGACGATCGCCTTGAACGTCTTGTGGACGCAGTGCTCCGACCAGGTCTGGGCGATCATCTCCAGCTCGAGGTCGGTCGGATCGCGGCCCTCGGCGCGAAAATGCGCTGCGATGGCAGTCATTTCGGGCAGGTCCAACGCCATCCGTCGCTCAGCCGACAGCGCGAGCAAGCCGGCGCCGTCGAGCGCGCGCATAGGCACGGTCTGCAACGCCCCTGGTGTCGGAAGCGGCGCGAGAAACGCCGGGCTGAGCGGGGCGTCGCCGCCCGCGGCGCTTGCGCCATCTGCGCCGTTCGCGCTGTCCGCGCCAGCGCCTACGACCCAGCGATCGACGACGGCGTTGGCGAGGCGGGTCGCGGCCAGACGGCGGACCGCCTCGAGGTCGAGGGGCGCTGCGCCTTTGCGTCGGTGCAGCTCGTAGCGCACGCCAGAGGCCGCGGCGTCCAGCCCCGGGAGGCCGAGGCGTCTGGCCATCGCCAGCAGGCTCTCGGCGACTGCGTCGGTGACGCCAGGTCGTCGCGCCACCTCGATGAAGGCGTCTCCCTGTGGCGTCGGCCGCTCGACCCTCGCCGCTCGCTGCAGGATCGGATCGGCGCACAGCCCGACCCAGCCCGCCGCGTCGCCGCCGAGGCCCTGGCCGCGCAGCCAGTAGATGACGACCACGTCGACGCGCTCGAGGCCAGAGACACCAGCGCCCAGCGCGGCCTGCAGCGCGGCGGGACCCCTGCCGTCGCCGCGACCCGGCAGCGCACGGACCTCCAGACGCCGCGTCATGACCTCGCCGGCCGCCTGGACCGCCGCGCCGCGCTCCGCCGCCCCAGCGCCCGTCGGTGACTCGTCCTTCGCCCGCCCGCTCGCCTTGGTCGCCCGCTTGCCCATCGTCGCCCTCGTCAGCTGTGGCGGAAATGCCGCACGCCCGTTAGCACCATGGCCATGCCCAGGCGGTCCACCGCCGCCAGCACCTCAGCGTCGCGCAGCGAGCCGCCCGGCTGAATCACCGCCACCACGCCGGCCGCCGCCGC
>SXNM01000296.1 GCA_005777155.1 Pseudomonadota bacterium
GAGCAGCCGGCTTCGCGCTGCTGATGGCCGTCGCGTTCTTGTCGCTGCGGCCGCGCCGGAGCATGCGCAACTAGACTTGCGCCGTCGGCGGGCGAGCGGGTGCGCCGTCAGCGTCCGCATGCGCGTGCCGGCAGCGCCCGGAGTCGGCCGCCATCCGTGCCCAGTAGCGCCCGCCGGCAGCGCCCGGAGGCGCCCGCCCTCCGCGCCCAGAAGCGCTCGCCTTCAGCGCACGTAGACGCTCGCCGTCACCGCGGTCTTGGCGTTGGCGCCGTAGCAGGCGACGTTGCCCGCCACAATCCCTGCCTTGCCGCAGGCGTCGGGTGGACCGCCAAGCCCGATCCAGGAGTCCGGCGTCGCGCAGTCGTTCTCGTTGTTGCCGAGGATGCCGAGCCGGACCTTCTGGCCGCCGGCGTCGTGGTTCGGCAGCGCGCCCTCTTTGTGGCAGCTCGGCTGCAGCGCGGGCTTGGCGAGCAGCGACTGCCAAGCCGGCGCGCCGAGCTCTGTGGCGACGGCGGCCTTGGCGGTGAGGATGGCGAACAGCGAGGCGCCGGGGAGCGGCAGGCTCAGCCACCGCGTCTTGCCGCCCTCGACGAACGCGACGCGCGCCGCCTGCATCGGCAGCGCGGCGTAGCCAGGCAGCCGCAGCGACTTGCCGACGGGCCCCGGGGCGCCCTCGCCGAGCGGCGCGGTCTCGGTCCAACCCTTGCCGTCGTAAGCGAAGGTCGCGTCCTGGCCGTCGACGCGCAGCACTTGTGTCCAGCCGACGACCTTGCCGACGCCTTGGGCCTCGAAGAGGCAGTGGCTCATCCAGGTGCCGTCTGCGCCGCCGGCCAGGACGTAGACGCCCGAGGGGGCCTTGGCGTTGGCGTCGGCGATCGCCTGGCAGCTCGCCGGGGCCTTGCCCACCGCCGGCGCCGGCAGTTGGCAGAGGCCCGCCGAGCAGACGCCGCCGTCAGCGCTGCAGGTGACGCCGTCGGGCAGCGCAGTCGCGCCGCAGCCGGACTTGCCGCAGGTGTCGGCCGTGCACGCGTTGGCGTCATCGCACTCCTTGCCCTCTGCGCCGCCGCCGCTGGTCCCGGTCGCCGGCGCCGGCAGCGCGCAGCTGCCGCCCTCGCAGGTCGCCTTCGGGCCGCAGACGCCGCCGCTACAGGGCACGGTCAGCGTCGCCATGCAGACGGTACAGCCGAGCTTCTGCCCGCTGCCGAGGTCGTTCCAGCCGGCGCCGTGGGTGGCCTCGACGACGTCCTCGCCGCCGGAGTTGTTGGGCTCACCTTTGTTCCAGTTCTGCCAGCCGAGGCCAGAGCCATCTGACCAGCGCCAGACGTTGTTGCGGATGCGGTCGTCGAGGCCGATCCAGAACGAGCTTTGGCCGCAGGTGGCCTTGGCGACGGCGCGTGCCCGCTCCTCGGCCGGGCGGCTGGCGAAGGTGGCGAGCATCCCGCCCTGCTGCTGACAGGCGGTGCGGGCCGCGGTCCAGGTCACGGGCTCGGCGTGGTCGATGGCGAAGAAGCACCTTCCGTCGTGGCTGGCGCCTTCGGGGCAGCTCTCGACCTTGGGCCACGGCGGCGTCAGGCAGCCGGTCTCGGGGCTGCAGCGATCGAAGGTGCAGGCGTTGCCGTCGCTGCATGGCTTGACCTTGCCGCCCTGGCAGCCGCCGAGATCGCACACCGAGGCGGCGATGCAGTCGTTCTCGGCGAGGCAGACGGCGACGTTGTGGGCGAAGGTGCAGCCGAGGCCGACGTCGCAGCTGTCGTCGGTGCAGAGGTTGCCGTCGTCGCAGGGCAAGGCGGGCCCGGCCTTGCAGGCGCCGTCCTTGCAGGCGTCGCCCTGGGTGCAGAAGTCGCCGTCCTCGCAGGCGAGCTCGAAGGGCGTCGTGCCTGTCAAGGAGGCGTGGGTGCAGCCGATGCCGGCGGCGCAGCCATCGACGGTGCAGGCGTTGCTGTCGTCGCAGTTGGCGGCCTCGGGGGCGGTGCAGTAGCCGTCGAGGCAGAACGGGTCCTGGGTGCAGCTGTCGTCGTCTAGCGCGCAGCCCTCGGCCTCGTCGCACGGGCATCCTGGGGCTCCAGGACAACTCTCGCCTGACTGGTCGGTGCCGTCAGTGGCGATGTCGGCGCCCGGCGCGTCATCGGTGCCGCCGCCGCCGTCGCTGTCGTCGCCGGCGTTGGCGTTTGCGTCCGCGCCGTCTTCGCCGGCGGCGCCGTCTGTCGAGCCGCCGCCGCTGTCCGCCGATCCGCCGCCATCGTTCGCTGCGCCGCCGTCGGCGCCTGCATCGACCACGCCACCGTCGGCTGGGTCAGCGGGCTCGCCGCCGCAGCCGAGCAGCAACGCCAGCGAGACGACCACGGCCCATGGCGAGCCGAGACGAGGCAGGCCGCGAGTGGCGGCCAGGGGGCCACGCCGCGCTACGACCTGGGCCGGCGCCCGCTCTGTTGCAGGCGCACCGTCGCCCTCGCTGCCCGCTGCCCGCCGCTTCATCGTCGCCTCCCGCCGGCGCAGCGTAGCCCTACCGCCGCCGCGAATCCAACAAACGCGCGCGGCGGCTCGGGCGTGGTGGCCGTCTGATGGCGACCGACACAGCGGCACGGGCTGACTGCGCCGCCGCGCCCTCGCGCGCCGGGCGCCGACGAAGGGACTCGCCGGCGGCTCTGCGCTGCCCTGCGAGGCCGGGCGGGGTGGACGGTTCGGCCTGGGGGCGCCATCGACCGCCCTGCTCGCTGCCACGCTGGTCAAACCGCGCGCTTTCAACGACAACGTCGGCGTCGAATTCCACGACGGCGCGGGACGGCGCGGTCGCCCGAGCCCCCTGGAGATGCCTCAGATGCGAGATGGACGCCCCAGCACCACCGCCGCGCTGGTCGCCGCCGCCCGCGGCCTCGCCGGCATTGACCCCGCAGCCGCCGCGCTGCTGCCGCCCGCCGCTGCCGCCATGTTGCGCCTTCCGGCTGGGCCGCTGGAGCGTGGCGCGGCGCGCGCCTTCGATCTGGCGACGGGAGGCCTCGTGCGCCACTTGGCGCTCCGTACTGCCGCCATCGACGCCGCCGTCGCCGAGGCCGTGGCGCCCACGTCGGCGAACGCCGTGGCGCCGACGCAGCTCGTCCTGCTCGGCGTTGGCCTCGACAGCCGGCCCTGGCGGCTCCCTGGGCTGCAAGCGACGCGCGTCTTCGAGGTCGACCACCCGGCGACAGCGGCCTGGCGGCGTGGTCGCGCCGATGCCCTCGGGCCGCCCAAGTGCCGCGAGCGCATCGAGGTGGTGGTCGACTTCGCCCGCGACGATCTGCGCGAGCGCCTGCGCAGCCACGGCTTCGACCCCGGCGCGCCCTCCGTCTTTGTCTGGGAGGGCGTGACGATGTACTTGCCGCCGGCCGCCACCGCCGAGAGCCTCGCCGCGATCGCCGCGCTCTCCGCCAGAGGCTCGACGCTGTGCATGAGCTACATGGTGCCGGTGCCCTCGCTCGGCGCAGCGGCGCGGCGCGCCCTGCACGCGGCGTTTGGCGCCCTCGGCGAGCCGCTGCTCGGCCTGATGCCGCAAGCCCAGGCGGCGGCGATGCTCGACGGCGCCGGCTTCGACCTGCTGCGCGATGGCAGCAACCGGCGCTGGGCGGGCTGGGTCGCCGGCTCCAACGCCGCCGCCCTGCCCAGGGCCCCGCTGGCCTATCGCCCTGAGCGGTTGGCGATCGCCTCGCGGCGGGCCGAGGCGTGATGGCGACGCGTCTGGCGCCGCGGCGGGCGCCTGGGCTCGGGCCGCCCTTGTTGCTGGCGGTGCTCTCGTGCGCCGTGGTCGTGGCGCCTGCAGAGCGAGCGTCTGCGCTGCGCCACGCTGCCGCCGTCGCCAGCTCACGCGCCGCAGGAGCAGGCGCTGAAGGTCCGAAAGCCGCCAGC
>SXNM01000297.1 GCA_005777155.1 Pseudomonadota bacterium
CCGAGCCTGCGTCCTCGTGTTTGTTGTCACATCGTCCGCTCGAACCCCAACACGAACCTCACGGCGCCGGCCGCGAGGGTGATCGTGCACGCCCGGGGTCGAGTTGTGGGCCGCTGGCAACGATTGGAGCGGGGCCGGCGACTGCATGCCTGCGGTGGGACCGATCGAGGCTGGTCAACACCACGGTGGGCTGGGAAGCCACGCCGACTGCAGGTATGGATGCAGGCAAGCCGTACCAGCCGATGGGCCTCGGGATGACCGTGATGAACTGGGCCCGGTTGCCGCTGACTGGGCCGGTATTGGACGGTGCGGATCTGAGCTGGTGCCTGAAGGCTGGGTCTGACATGCGAGGCGTCGCGCGACCGCAGGGCAACGGCTGCGATCGAGGCGCGCTTGAGGCTGAGGTCAAGTAGGTCCTGGGTGCGTGCGCCGTCGATTCGTCGGGTCCATCGAATCGTCCGGCACCTACTAGGTCCGGTCCATCGAATCGTCCGGCACCTACCCGGCTGGGCCGGGCGCAGCCAGCGGCCCTGGACGTCGAGGATCAGCGGCAACCGCCTCTCGCGCAGGTGGAGCGATCTCCAAGGTGCGGCGACCGAGACACCACGGACGTGCTGGCTGCGGCCGTCGTGGTCGCGAGCGCCGCGCAGCACGCCCTCGTGGAGCGGCAGGCGCAAGCCAGGGAATGCCAGCTTGGCCCCGATGACTACCGCGCGACCGTCGTCATCGCGCTCGACCACGCGCAGCTGCGTCACATAGAGGCGGAGGTAGAGCATCATCTCGCCGACGAACGCGAGGCCGATGCCCGCGACCGCGCTGGCGATGGCGATTCGTTGTCCCAGCGGTCGCAGCACGCCACCATCTGCCGGCGACAGGCCCAATGTCGATCCGAGTTGCCAGGCCAGAAAAAGCCCGACAGCTGCAGACACCAAAGCGAACGCCGTCACGGCCAGCACTAGGCGAAGCTGGCCGCCAGCGTCGTACACCGCGTCGTGGTCGATGTTGGCTTGACTCTCTCGCGCCGGCGAGCCGCCGATCGCGCCCAGCGCCGACGGCGCGCCGTTGCGCTGCTGCGCCTCGCCACGCGTTGGCTGCCCGCTAGCCGCCGTCGGAGACTTTGTTCGCGCTCGTCCCACGCCGTGATCCCCCCGGCAAAGCAGCAGGCGCCGCCTAGCGCGTCGGCGACTACCGTTGGCCGCGAAGCTACCTGAGCGAGCGGAGCGCGGCCACTGCGGCTTTTGCCAGGCGAATCGTCCGGCACCTACGAGGTCGGCCAGGCGAATCGTCCGGCACCTACGAGGTCGGCACCTACGAGCCGCACCGACGGGATTGCACCTACGGTATCGGGCCTCCGCGGCAGACACGGCGCCGCCAGCCGCGACCGGCGAATCGTCCGGCACCGACCGACCGGCGAATCGTCCGGCACCTACGGGACGGCGAATCGTCCGGCACCTACGGGACGCACCTACGGGACAGCGAATCGTCCGGCACCGACCAGTCGACCAGCGACCGGCGAAGCGTCCGGCACCTACGGGACTGCACCTACGGGACTGCGAATCGTCCGGCACCTACGCTAGCACCTACGCTACGGCACCTACGCTACGCGACAGGGGACAGCGACTAACGCTGGACAAGCCGCCGCGCATGCGCTCCGATGCTTCTCACCGCGATGGCGGTGCCGCAGCCAGCCTGCCCCGACGGACACGAACATGGACACGCGCACTCTCGATCGCTGCTGCCGCGCCGTCCTAGGTTTGTTGGGCGCTGCGCGGCTGGTGACAGGCAAAGGCGCTGGCCGGTGGGCTGGGTTAGGGCCGCTGGCGCTGGCGCTGGCGCTGCTGACGGCGGCGTGTGGCGCGTCGGCAGGAGCGGGCAGCGGCGGCACGCCTTGCGGCATCGACTCCGACTGCCCGCCGCAGTTGGCGTGCGTGGGCGGTGTCTGCACGCCACGTCCAACCGCGGACGGCGGGAACGCCGCGGCGGACACCGAGGTCGCCGATGCCGCCGCGGACACCCTGAATGACGCCGCCATCGGCAGCGATGCGGCAGCCGAGCCTGACGGCGCGGACGACGGCACCGATGCCAGCAGCGCCGACGCCATCGGCGCTGACGCTGACTCCGCGGCCTTCGACTCTGCAAGCAAGGACAGCGGCGGTACCGACGCCGCCTGGGCTGACGTCGCAGACGTCCAAGGGCCTGCGGCCTGCAAGTCGGCCTACGATTGCGACGACGGCGATCTCTGCACCGGCGACTCCTGCGTCGACGGCACCTGCGACAACGGCCCCAAGGCGGCCGGCTGCTGCGTCCAGGACGCCGAGTGCGAGGATGGCAAGGCGTGCACCGTCGACCAGTGCGTCGAGCACAAGTGCGTCACCAAGACCATCGGCACCTGTTGCCAGATCGGCTTGCAGTGCGATGACGCCGATCCTTGCACCGACGACCTCTGCGACGCCGGCCTGTGCACCCACAGCGCCGTGCCCGGCTGCACCAACGGTGGGGGCGGCGGCGGTGGCTCCTGCGGCGATGGCGCCTGCGACGCTGGCGAGGGCTGCCTGAACTGCGCCCAGGACTGCGGCGCCTGCGGCGGCTGCGGTGACGGCGCGTGCGGCTTCGGCGAGGACTGCCAGAGCTGCAGCCAAGACTGCGGCACCTGCTCCAGCGGCCAGTGCGCGCCGGGCAGCAGCAAGTGCTGTACGCCTGCCGGCACCTTCGCGCCCAAAGGCACCGAGTGTGGCATCAGCAAGCTCAACAAGACCTATAGCTGCAGCGACATCGGCAACGGCTCCGACATCCTGCTGAGCTACAAGGTGGGCGGCTGCGTAGGCACCTCGACGCTCTGTTCGACCGCGTCGACCTACGCCATCGCCAAGGTCGAGACCTACAAGAGCTGCCCTGCCAGCCAAAAGTGCCAGATCAGCAGCCCCAGCTCGCCTGGCACCTGCGCGCAAGGCGACAAATGCACTCCCGGCACCAAGTGCTGTCCCAACGGGCAGTACGCCCCGAAGGGCACCGCCTGCGGTACATCGGTGTTCAAAAAGGTCTATAGCTGTAGCGGCGCCACCAAAGGCGCGACGATCTACGTGCAGGAGGCGATGGCGGGCTGCACGGGCAACTCGACGACCTGCTCGACCAGCTCGACCTCGCTGTCGTGGAGCGGGCAAAGCATCTATAAAAAGTGCAGCAGCACGCAGTATTGCAAGATCAGCAGCACGGGCAGCACAGCGAGCTGTAGCTCGACGCCTTGACTCACGGCGACCCTTGACTTGGGCGCCGCGCGCGGCGGAGTGGCTGGCGCAGCGCTGTCGCGACGTGCAACAGAGCTGGCGGGGCGCACCTGTCGCGCCACCAAATCGCAGGCCGCGGGCGCACCCTCGTCGCAGCGCCGCTCGACACGCACCCAAGGCGTCTGCGCTCCAGCAGGTCGGCGCCCGAGCCGATCGGGGCCACGCCGATCTGCGTGCCGACGCGGGCTCTCCGCACCACCGCGCCGTCGCACCGTCGCGTCGCACCATCACCGCCCCTGTTTCATCCCCGGCTGCCTTCTCGCTCGGGGCCGGCGCCCAGGACGCCGCCGCGGCCGACGAAGACGGCGGCGGCCCAGCCGGCCCAGCCCACTTCGCCCTCCCCGGTTGTGGCCCAGCCATGCCTTGAGCCAGCTGCTCACCGGCGCCGCGAGGCCGAAGGCTGCGGCAGCGCCCGCCACGCGGCGGCTGATCACAGGCCCGTCGCAAGTGCGACTGGCGCGAGGCGCCGCGCCATCCGCCCGCGATCGGCTCCGCCGACGCTGAGCTGGTGCTCCTTGGAGCGCACCGAGACCGGCGCGCGCCCCCGTGCCGCTGCGCCGCCCGGAGCGAGCAGCCTCGTCGTGTGACCATGCCGGTGCGTTCGACCCTGCCGTCGACGCAGCGCCGCCCCTCCCAGTTGCGCCATTGCCCTGGACGGCCACGGCGTGGCGCTGACATCGCGCCGCGCGAGTCCCTGCGCCCAAGCAGGCGCACCCAATCGCTCACGACCGAGGCGCGCGCCAGCGTTGCCGACGTCCAGCGGCGCCTCTCTAGCCGGCCGAAGCCTCCGAAGGCAGCTACCGCGGGCAGCGACCGAGCACAATTGCCATGCGCGACGCCCACCGCATCCTAAGCTGGAGGGGCACCTCGGCGCCCGCCTCCGCGCCGCCACCAACCTGCAAAGACACCATGCACGCCCCCTACACCACGCCGCTCGCCGCAATCGTCCTGCTCGGTTGCATGTCGCAGCCGGTTTACCGAACGCAGACCGAGCCACTGAAGACCGTCGACGCCGTCGATCTCGGCCGCTACGCCGGGCGCTGGTACGAGATCCATCGCCTGCCCAACAGCTTCGAGGACACCGACTGTGGCACGGTGACCGCCGACTACAGCCTGCGCGACGACGGGCTCATCCGCGTCGTCAACAGCTGCGTCAAGGCCGACGGCACCGAGCAATCCGACGGCGTCGCGCGGGTGGTCGACGCCAATACGCGCGCCAAGCTGGAGGTCTCATTCTTCCGGCCATTCTACGGCGACTACTGGATCGTCGAGCTGATGGAGGACTACAGCGCCGCCGTCATCGCCGAGCCCAGCGGCAAGTACCTATGGATCCTCGGACGCACACCGAAGCTGCCGGCAGACGTCTCTTCCCGCATGTTGGGCCGCGTCCGGGCGCTCGGCTACCCGTTGGACAAGCTCATCTCGCCGCCCAACCAACTGCCGCCGCCAGCCGCAAGCCAGGCGCCCTAGCCGACGCCTTCGGCGCGCCGCTCTGACGCTGGCCGCGGCACGGCGACGGTCCACGCGGCCGACGAGCTGTACCTTCGCGCCGAGCTGCCGCTGCCCGGCGAGGACTACTACGAGGACTATCCCCAGCTCGAGAACGGCGTGGGGCTGGTCGC
>SXNM01000298.1 GCA_005777155.1 Pseudomonadota bacterium
CTTGGCGGCGGCGGCCTCTGCAGCCTTGGCCTTCTTGGCGGCGGCGGCCTCCTCGGCCTTGGCCTTTTTGACGGCGGCGGCCTCTGCAGCCTTGGCCTTCTTGGCGGCGGCGTCCGCTTCGGCCTTGGCCTTTTTGGCGGCGGCGTCCGCTTCGGCCTTGGCCTTCTTGGCGGCGGCGGCCTCTGCAGCCTTGGCCGCCTTCGCCGCCTTGTCCAACGCCGATGTCATCGCCGCCTCGGCCTGTTGCACGTAGGCCGGCTTCTGGCCGGCGTCTGGCGCCGCCGCCATGCCCGTGGGCAGCACGTCCATCTCGACCTCGGCGTCAAAGGCAAGCCAGCGGCGCGCCGCCGCCTGGATCTGCGCCGACGTGACCTCGCGGTAGCGCTGCAGCTCGCCTTGGACCAGGCCAGCGTCACCGAAATAGAGCTCGAAGCGGCACAGCGTCTCGGCGCGCGACTCGGCGCTCTCGCGGGCGAACACCCAGCTGGTCTCGAAGGCGATGCGGGCCCGCAGCAGCTCGTCGGGTTCGACGCCGCGGACGCTGATATCGTGCAGGGTCGCGCGGACGACTTGCTTGGCGCGGGCGAGGTCGGCCAGCGTCGGCTTCGCCAGCTCGACGTAGATCTGGAACACGTCGAGGTCGCGGCGGCCGTGGGTCCCCGTAAAGTGCCGCGTCGCGAGGCCCGTCTCACGGCCCAGCTTGCGCTCAAAGCGGCTGCTCTGCCCGCCGTCGAGCACCTGCGCCAGCAGGTCCAAGGCGTAGGCATCGGCCGCTGGCGCGGCGGGCACCTTCCAGACCAAGTGAAAGCCGGGGTTCTTGCCGCGGGTCTCTTCGAACGCTAGGTAACGGTGGCTCTTGCGCGCCTCGAAGGCAAAGGTCTTCTTCGCGATCTCGGCCCGTCGCGGCAGCTTGCCGAGCGTGCGCTCCAGGACTGCGCGCGCTACTTCGGGGGTGATGTCGCCGACGAGCGCCAGGGCGACGTTGTTGGGCGTGTACCACTGCCGCCAGAATTCGACGAAGTCCGTGAGAGGCGCCGCCTGAAGGTCCTCCATCGATCCGATGGTCGAGTGCCCCAGCTCCCAGCTGTCGAACACCGCCTCCATGAGCTGTAGGCGCGCCAAGGCGTAGGGCTGGTTCTCGTAGCGCTGGCGGCGCTCCTCCATCACGGTTTGGCGCTGATTCTCGACGTTATCTTGCGTAATCGCGAGGTTGGCGAAGCGGTCGTGCTCCAGCCAGAGGGCCAGCTCGAGCGCTCCCTTGGGCACCGTCTCGAAGTAGTAGGTGCGGTCGCTCGAGGTGTTGGCGTTGAGGTCGGCGCCCACGGCCTCCAGCGCCGAGAAGTGCTCCATCTTTCCGACGTAGCGGCTGCCCTGGAACATCATGTGCTCGAAGAAGTGCGCGAGGCCCGAGCGCCCCTTCACCTCGTCACGCGAGCCGACGTCGACCATCAGGCCGATGGCGACCAAGGGGGCAGAGTCATCCGGCTGGACCACCACCCGCATGCCGTTGCTGAGCGTGAAGCGGTGCAGCGTCAACGGCGCCGGCTGGGGCCACTGCGCGTCGGTGGAGGCCATGGGCAGGGCCTTGGCGCGGGGCGCAGCGTCGGCCGCCGGCGCGGCGAACACCCCGACCAGACAGGCCAGCGGCAACGCCGAGGCCCAGCGCGTCGGTGGCTTCTGCGGCTTGGACGATTCCATCAGTCCTCCCGGCGACGGTGAACCGGCGCGGCACGGCCGAAGCCACGAGGGGCCCACGGTGCCGCGAGCGTATCACCACGCGCGGCGCTGTCGAAGATCCCTCTCCGCCGGTGATCGCGGCCGCCGCGACTACGGCAGACGAGGCGTCACAGGCAAAGGTCGCCGGGGCGATCGGTGCTGGCGCGGCGGCCGGCGCGGGCGAGTCGGCTAGCTGGCCTCGACCTTGGTGCGGATGTGCAGCTCAGCAAGCTGGTTGGGGGCAACCTCCGACGGCGAATCCGTCATGAGGTCGGAGGCCTTCTGCGTCTTGGGGAAGGCGATGACGTCGCGCAGGCTCTCGGCGCCGCAAAGCAACATCAGCAGGCGGTCCATGCCGAGGGCGATGCCGCCGTGCGGTGGGGTGCCGTAGCCGAGCGCCTGGATAAAGAAGCCAAACTTGTCGTCGACGTCGGCCTGCGACAGCCCGAGCAGGCGGAAGACCTGGTTCTGCACGTCGCCGCGGTGGATTCGGATGCTGCCACCGCCGAGTTCAATGCCGTTGAGCACGAGGTCGTAGGCCTTGGCGCGCACGGTGCCCGGCTCGCTGGCGAGGCGCGCGATGTCGCTGTCGAGCGGGCTGGTGAAGGGGTGGTGCAGGGCCGCCCAGCGCTTCTCGCCGTCGTCGTACTCGACCATCGGGAAGTCGACGACCCAGCAGAAGGCCCAGGTGCCCGGACGGATGAGGCCGAGGCGCTCACCGACGACGCGCCGCAGCTGCGCCAACGCCGCGTTGGCGACCGAGGGCTTGTCGGCGACAAAGAGCACGAGCGCCCCCGGCCCGACACCCATGCGCGCCGTGACCTCGGCCCGCAGTTCCTCGCTGAGGCCCTTGGCGACCGGCCCCGACCAGCTGCCGTCCTCGGCGATGCGGGCCCAGGCGACGCCCTTCGCGCCGAACGGCGCCGCCTCCTCTGGGAAGGTCTTGTCGAGGTCCTTGCGGGTCAGCGTGGACCCGTCTGGGATCGGCAGCGCCTTGACGATGCCGCCGCGACCGATGGCGTCGGCAAAGACTCGGAACTCCACGCGGTCGCGCAGCGTCTCGGTCAGATCGCAGAGCGGCAGGCCGAAGCGCAGGTCGGGCCGGTCGATGCCGTACTTGTCCATCGCCTCCTGCCAGGTGATAGATGGGATCGGCGTCTGCACCTCTAAGCCAATGACATCCTTCCAGATCATGGCGATGTAGCCGTCGAGCAACGCGCGAATGTCGGCGACGTCGACGAACGACAGCTCGAGGTCGAGCTGCGTGAACTC
>SXNM01000299.1 GCA_005777155.1 Pseudomonadota bacterium
CCTCAAACTTGCCGGCCTTTCGTGCCAGGGCGCCAGTGAAGGCGCCGCGCTCGTAGCCGAGCAGCTCGCTCTCGAGCAGCGTGTCAGGGATACCGGCGCAGTTGACCGCGACGAAGGGCCCGCCGCGCCGATTGCCACCTTCGTGGATAGCGTGGGCGACGACCTCCTTGCCGGTGCCGCTTGGCCCCTGGATCAGGACGGAGACCTTCGAGTTGCCCAGCCTCTCAATGTCCGCCAACACCGCGTGCATAGAGGCAGAGGCGAAGATGAGCTCGGCGCGGAGGCGATCCTGCCGCGGCGCCCGCTCGCGCATCGCGGCGCGCTCAAACTCGGCCAGCGCCATGCGGGTCGCCGCCTCCAAGCGCTCGATGAAGCCCTGGCTGCCCTTGACCAAGAAGTCCTGCACACCCGACTTCATCGCCGCCACAATGGAAGCGATGTCGTCCTTGCTCGTCAGGACGATGATGGGGTTGTCGGGTGCCCAGCGGCGCAGCGGCTCCACCAGCAGAAGCCCGTCGCGCTCGGGACGGCCATCATCCTCCGGCAGTCCGAGGTCGAGGAGCACGACGCCGCGAAAGCCCTGCTCGACGATGCGTTCCGCCGCCGCGTGGCTGGTGGCGTGAAACACCGGCTGGTTGAGACCTGCGAGCACCGCCGTCACCGTCATGTACACGATTGGGTCGTCATCGACGATGAGCACGCCGGCGGGACGTAGCTCCGTGCCGGGTCGGTCGCTGGCTGCCAAGTCCTCTCGCATCCTATCCCCCTCGGGTCCAGCCTCGGCGGCCGCGGACCGTCAGCGCGCCCCGACTAGCCTCCAACTTCCCAACTGGACGCTGGATTCCGTCTCTAGGTTCAGCGGCGTCGGCAGCCCGACACCGCTGGAGACCGCATACCGCCCCGCCATCTCGCCCGCTTGGCCATGGGCTGAGCGCGGTGCCTGACGCTGTATCAATCTGAAACAGAGGCTAGACTATCTCCTGGTCACGCGCAAGCGCCTGTGCATGGGTGCGACAACCCTGCGCTGGCGCTGCGATACCCATCGTCTCGCTGCGCGACATGGTGGCGATCGTCCGCAGCGCCCTTGAACCAGCGCGTGGGTGCGCAGATCATGGCGGCTGCGGCTGCCCCATGTGCGGCCAGGAGGCCCCCCGTGTCCACAGAAAGCCCCAGCCCGCAGGCCCTCGCGCCGCCTGCCGCCGACAGGCCTGACGCGGCCCGTGTGGGGGCCTCGGCTTTCGCCGCAACGCCCGCAGCTGCCTGGTCCGAGTCGGCGACGCGCCCGCAGCCGGACTTTCAGGGGTTCGACCTCGGCTCGATGCCACGCGCCGCGCTGCGCGCCAGCTTTCTCGAGCGCGATCTGCCGGCCTTTCGCGCCGAGCAGCTCTTTCGCGGCCTGCACGTCCGCATGATCCGTCAGCTCGACGAGCTCCCCGAGCTGCCATTGGCCGTCCGAAAGGCCCTGGATGGCGCGCTGCCTTTGCCTCGCCTGCGCGTCGTCCAGGCGCCGATCTCCGCGCTCGACGGCGCCCGCAAACTCGTCCTGGAGACCCGCAGCAAGGAGGTCATTGAGGCCGTGCTGATGCCGATGCCCGGTGGCTGGACGACCCTATGCCTGTCGTCACAGGTCGGCTGCAAGATGGGGTGCGACTTCTGCGCCACCGCGCGGCTTCCCATGCGCCGCAACCTCAGCGCCGGCGAGATCGTCGAGCAGGTCGCCGTCGTCTGCCGACTGCGCGCTGAGGAGGGGCATGCCCGCGGCGGCGTGTCTGGCGGCGTGGCCGGGCCCTTGGCAGCGCGCCCACAAAACCTCGTGTTCATGGGGATGGGCGAGCCGCTCGATAACTTCGACGCCGTCTGCGATGCCCTTGATATCCTGACCGATCCCAAGGGCTACGGCTTCTCGCCGCGCCGCATCACCGTGTCGACCGTCGGTCTCGCCAAGCGTATCGCCGGCCTACACGCCCGCCACCCGCACGTCCACCTGGCCTGGTCGCTGACCGCCACGACCGACGCCACGCGCGAGCGCCTCATGCCGGTCAACCGCGGCGTGCCGATCGCCAAGATGGTCGAGGCCCTGCAGGCGCTGCCGCGCGACCCGCAGCGCAAGCTGACCTTCGAATACGCCCTGCTGGCCGGCGTCAATGACGGCGACGACGACGCCGACCGCCTGGCTGCGATGGCGATCGAGGTCGGCGCCCACATCAACGCCATCCCCTTCAACGTCTGGCCGGGGGCGCCCTACGAACGGCCAAGCCGGGCGCGGGTGGCCGCCTTCGCTGCGCGTGTCGCTGACGCCGGCGCCGGCATCAGCCTGAGAGAGTCGCGCGGTCAAGACATCGGCGCCGCCTGCGGCCAGCTCGCCGGCCAGGCCATCGCAGCCCCAGGGGCAGGCTGAGGACGACGGCCCGGCCCGCGCAGCACCAAAGGTCGGCCGAGGACGACGGCCCACCCTACGACGCGTCCCAGCCAGCTCGCCCCCATCGCCGGCGCGCCGCTGCCG
>SXNM01000032.1 GCA_005777155.1 Pseudomonadota bacterium
CCCGGTCGACGCCGTCACCATGGCGGCGCTTGAAGAGAAGGTGCGCAAGAGCCTCGCCTGCCTCGCCCCGCGCGAAGAGAAGGTGATCCGCATGCGCTTTGGCATCGGTGAGCGTAGCGACCACACCCTCGAAGAGGTGGGCCAGCAGTTCGGCGTCACCCGTGAGCGCATCCGACAGATCGAGGCCAAGGCCCTGCGTAAGCTGCGTAACACCACCCGCGCCAAGGTGCTCAAGCCCTTCAGCGAGACCTAGCCGCGCCCCGCACCCGCCGCGCGACCCGCAGGCCAACCCAGGCGGCGGCCACGGCGTTTCCGACTTGGGTAGTGATCAGCAGGCCGGCCACGGCCATCGAGCCCAGCGTCCGTACGCCCGGGTTGTCCTGGAACCACAGGGCCGCAAAGCCGATGACGGTGGTCAGCGCCGCGATCCACGCTGCGCCGCCGACCTTGGCTGCGGCGTCGCGGACCTCTGCTTCGGACTGCGCCTCCCAGCCGCGGTGGACGAGGTGCACTGTGCCGTCGATGCCGAGGCCGAAGATGGAGGGCAACACGGTAATCGTAAACAGATTGAGCTCGAGCCCGAGCGCAGGCGCCGCGCCGAGGAAGATCAGCACCGCGACGGCGAGGGGCACGAACGTGGCGAGCACCTTGCCGAGCGACCGCAGCTGCAGGAAGACGACGATCAGCACGGTCAACGCCGCCAGCAGCACAGCCCGGGGGCCCTCGCGCCGGATGACGGCGTCGGCTTCGGCCAGCATGAAGAAGCTGGCGGTGGCGCGGTAGGTGCGCCCGCCGGCGTCGATCTTCCCCACCTGGTCGACGATCTGCTGCACGGAGCGGGCGTCGGCGCGGTTGCCGTTGGCGTAGAGCAGGACGTAGCGCCCGATGCCGCCCTGGTTGTCGAGGAATCGGCTGCGGACGAACTCTGGCAGCTGCTCGGCGCTAAAGGGCGTCGGTTGCAGCAGCTCCATCGCCCGCCGTGCCTCCGCCGCGTCCTCGCGACCCAGCGAGGCGTGCTTGTCGGCAAGCTGCTGATAGATTTGCCGCGCGATCGCCGCCTTTCGCTCCTGATCCAATGGCAAGAACGTGTGGATCGAGAGGAACTGGCTGATCCGCGTCAGATCGTGCCGCCGCTCGTGGAGCCAGTCGTGGACCTGGCGCGCCTGGGCGATGTCGTCGGTGACGACCAAGATCGGCGTCAGGCTGGTCTCCGAGGCCTCATTGCGGAAGCGCTGGCCGAGCTTGGCTTCAGCGCTCGGTGATGGCGCCGCGGTCGCTGTCGCGGAGGAGTCGCTGGCCGGTGTCTGGGTCTTCAGTTTTCGGAAATTGGTGTCGAAGCGCAGGTCCTGGACCGCGAACAGCGCCACGACCGCAGACGCCGCCACCAAGACGAGGACGACGCGGGCCAGCTTTGGTGTCGTCACGGCGCCGAGCCAGCGCAGGCCGCGTGTCGACTCCGGGCTGACCTCCGCCTCAGGCCAGAGGCGGTGCAACACGGCGATGAGCGGCGGCGTCACCAGCAGCGTCGCGCACAATGCCAACAGCACGCCGCTGCCGGCGAGGAGGCCATACTGAGAGAAACCGCGAAAATCAAAGAGCGTCAGCGTCATGAACGCGGCGGCGGTCGTAAAGGCTGAGGTGCGCATCCCGGCGCCGAGCTGCGGCATCGTCTCGCTCAGCGCGGCGTGAACATCGAGACCCCGCGCCCTTGACTCGCGGTAGCGCGACAAGGCGTAGACGCCGAATTCGTTGCCGAGGCCAAACAGGATGCTGAATATGAAGGCTGTGATGAGGTTGACGTAGCCGATCGCCAACTGGGCGAAGGCGAGGCTCCAGGCCGCGCCGATGACGAGCGGGGTCATCACGACGATCAGCGCGCGCAGCGAGCGAAAGGCGACGATCTGCACCAGCGCGATGCCAAAGATCGCGAGGACGCTGGTCAGGACGAGGCCGGTGCGGATGTTGGCGACCTCGGCCGACATCTCCGCGTAGTCGCCGCGGATGGCCGTCTGCATCGCGGCGTGGTGGCGTGTCGGCTGCAGGTGGCGCAGCAGGTCTCGCACTTTGGTGGTCAGCGCGGCCGCCGCGTCGACGTCGCTGGCCTTGACCCGCGGAAAGAGCTTGACCCCGAGCACGGTGCCGTCCGCGCTCTCTGCCCACTCGCGGAGGTCAACCTTGCCAAAGCGGGCGGCGATCTCATCATCGCTGGGCACCGCGAGGCGACTGCTGCTGGCGCCACCACCCGATCCGATCGGCGCCCGGGTCGCCTCATCGCGCCTTGGCGCCGGGCCCATCGCCGCCGCTAGGGCCGACGGCGCTGTGCCCCCATCGGCCGCGCCGCCCGCGCCAGTGGCCGCCGTGGCCGGTGCAGGCTCGGCTGCGGCGAAGTCCTCGGACGGGTCGCTGTCGCTTGCCGGGGCCGAAGGAACGCCGCCGTCGCCGAAGTCGTCTGCCGGGTCGTCGCCGACCGCGCCGCCATCCACCGTCACCGCCGCCGGTGCCGCGAGCCCCTCGGTCAGGGCAGAGTCGACCAACGCGCCGCGCGTCGCCTCTTGGATCGCCGCCCGCACCCGATCATCGATGCGCTGCAGCTCCTCCAAGTCGAGCCAAAGCGCCGCGTTGCGGCGGAAGAACGCCACGTCGCGCTGACACTCGAGGCCTGCGATCTCGGGCATCTTGGCCGCTTCGGCGCAGAAGGCGGAGGCGAACGCGCGGTTGGCCTCGCGACTCGGACTGCCGAAGATCACAACCATCTGGTTGGACGACGGCAGGATTTCACGCGCCGCACGGGCGGCGACCACCGCCGGCGTGTCGTCCGGAAAGAGGTCCTCAAGGTTGCTGCGCACCCCAAGTCGGCTGCCGATCGCCGCCAGCGCGACGCCGGTCAGCAGCCAGACGCCGAGCCAGAGGCCGGGCCGCCGGAGCACCTGCGCGATGTAGCGGGCCGAGAGCGTCGACGCGCCGGAGCCGTCAGCCATGAGGGCCAGGCGGACGTGCAGCAGGCTCAGCCGCAGTCGGCGCGTAGAGCGGGCCAGGGATCGGCAGGATCACACGCCCTGCGGCCGGGTTCAACAACAGCGCGAAGGCCAGCCACAGCGCCAGCACCATCAGCCCGACGGTCGCCCAGGCGATGACCTGAGACAACGCCGCAGCGCCGGTCAGGTCCTTGACGATGCGCGCCACATACAGCAGATCGATGTCGAGCAGGAAGGCGAAGAGCAGCTTGGAGTGGAAGCCCATGGCGTAGGTGAGGCCCAGGAAGATGACGAGGAAGGTGCAGTCAACGGCGAAGATTACGTGGGAGTCCGGAAACTTACCATCCGCCATGCCGGAGAGCGCCCACCAGTTCAGGATCCAATTGAACGAGAAGGTCGTGAACAGAGTGCCGCCCAAGGCGTTCTTGTTGGCCAACGCCATCAGCCCCGCCAGGAGCTGGCCGCCGCCGCCGAAGAGGAGGCAGAACATCGCCGCGGTCTGCAGCGCCGCCGGCGTCGTCGCTTGGCCGAAGGCGACCGGCAGCAAGGCGCCACAGCCGATCGAGAGCCCGAGCAGTCCGAGCGGCGTGGGCTCAGCGAAAAGGGGCGGGGTCGTCGTCTGCATGGGGTTCCCTCGCGGGCGGTCGAGGCCCTGGCGCCGCCAGCCTCGCGCGACCATGGCACAGGTGCCGACCCGGATCTACCCCGGGGGCCCGGGGCCTCGGCGGCACGCGCGCTGGAATGGCGCGGTTGCGCCGCGCCAGCGGGAGCGCGACAATGGCGCGCGGGCGCGGCCTTGCAAGCGCCGTAGCAGGAGATGACATGTCTGCGTCACGCGCCTTGGGCAGCCTCACCCTGGTCGTCGTCGCGCTCGGCGCCTGCGGTGCGCCCCCGCCCGCCGGAGTCGGCGCCGCGGCAACCAGCCAGCTAGGGGCCAGCGACAGCGGCGGGATCGCTGGCGACGGCTTCGGCGGCGGCGGCGCTCTGCCGCCTGACGCGCAGGGCGAAGCGGATGGTGGCGGGACCTCGGTCGGCGGCGACTCCCAAGGCGCCGGCCCTGCGATTCCGGCTGTGACGTCGATTAGCGCCCACGCCGACCCGTCAAGCGCCGAGGTCGGTGCGCCGATCAGCGTCGTCTGCACCGCGCTCGACGCCGCCGGGCAGGCGCTGGCGCCGCAGCCGTCCGGGCTCGGGGTCCAGGCGGCGGCGCCGCTTCAGCTCTTGGCGGCGGAGGCGGGCTTCGGACTCGCCGTCACTAGCAAGCAGTCCGGCACCTTCGAGGTACGTTGCGGACTGAGCAGCGCCGGCCTTAGCTCGCCACCGCTGCAGCTCACGTTCTCGCCCGGCCCCGCGGCGAAGATTCTGACAGTGCTGGAAAAATCGACCGTTACCGCCGGAGACGCTGGCAGCAAGGTCAGCTGCGTCGCCCACGACGACTTCGGCAACGCCGTTCCGACGAGCGGCGCCCAGGCCGTGGAGGCCACCATCGGCGCCGCCGAGGGCGTCTTCGTCGCGATCGACACCGTCAGCTGCGAGAAGGCTGGGGATTTCCCCGTGTTTTGCCAGCCCAAGGGCGCCCACGCTGCCCTGCCTGTCGTCAAGGCCGTGCTGACTGTGGTGCCCGGCGCGCCAATGCGGGCGCGAGCCACGATCGCGCCGGCCGAGGCCAAGGTCGACGCGTACTTCTTCGTGGTCTGCACCGCCTACGACGACTTCGACAACGCCATAGCGCCTCAACCAAATGATTTTACACTGGTCCTCCCAAGCGGCTGCCAAGCCACCAGCCTCAAGTTCAGCTGTACCAAGGCCGGCAGCCACGCCGTCAGCTGCGCGTCGCCGCAGGTGCCCAAGTCAATCCCGCAGGGCTTCAAAGTTCTGGCGGGCAAAGCGGTCAAGCTGTCGCTGCTGCTCGATCCAGACAAACCCAACTATGGGACTGGGCAGGTGATTCAGTTGATCGGCCAGGCCTCAGACGCCTACGGCAACGCGCTGGAGTCGCCTGAGCTGTCGCCCATCCAGGTGAAGCCATCGGATCTCGTCAAAATCGACGCGCTGAACGCTCGCATCTCCATGCAACAAGACGGCCTCTACCAGATCAAGGTCGGCGTCGCCGGTGCGCCGGGCGTCTCTGCCACCCGCGACGTCCGAGTCGACACCAGCGGGCCGCTGATCGACGTCAGTAGCCCACCGCGCGGCCACAGCACCCTGTGGAGCTCGACGCTCAAGGTCACATTCTCGGTGGTCGATGAGCTGAGCAAGCTCGGTGCGGTGCTGTTCCAAGGCAAGGCCGTGAGCGTCGGCGACGGCATCGCGGTCGCGCAGACCATGCCCCTCGGCCACGGCGTCCAGGCCATCGCCGTCGAGGGCCAAGACCAGTGGGGCAACCAGTCGCGTCACGTGCAGGCCGTGCTGGCGGCCAAGAAGTACGTCGCGACCGAGACCAAGGCCGGCGCGGCGGCCCAGCTCAGCCACGGCTTCGCCTTCTGGCTCGGTCAGCAGGCCATCGACTCCGGGGTGCGCGTGCACAGCAAGCCGCGCGATCTGGCCACGGTGTTCGAGATCATCATGAAGAACCTGGACTTGTCGCTGATGGTCGGCAAGAGCTTCCCTGTCGACGTCACGGGCCTCAAAGGGACGGCGACGATCCAGGGCCTGACCTTCGGCGATAGCGGCAAAAACAATGGATTTCCGCAGATCAAGCTGCTGGCAAAGGCCGGCATGCTGGCGCTGGACGGCATGATTTGGAATGTGGACGCCAAGGTTCACCTCAGCGGCAAAGGCGTGGGCATTATCCCAGTCAACCTCGACGCCACCGTGACGGCGACCTCGATGCGGCTGCTCGCCAACGTCGTACTCGGTGCCAGCGCGACGGCGGTGACGGTCAAGACCAAAGACGTCAGCGTGCAGCTGAATGGGCTGGATGTGAACATCGACAACGGCTGGGGATTTCTGGTTAATTGGCTGCTTGACCTCTTCGACGGCACCATCACCAACATGCTCGAGGGCGCGCTCGCGGCCCAACTCGGCGCTGCCGTGGACGGGCCGCTGGCGGGCGCGCTGTCCGACATCGGCATCGACACCAGCCTGCAGCTGCCGAGCCTGTACGGGGCCCCTTCGGTCCAGATCGACCTGACGACGACGCCGGTCGGGCTGACGGTGCTCGCCGCCTCCGGTTCGATGGCGGCGGGCGCGCTGCTGGCTCTGCGCACCGCGGTCACTTCGGTCAAGACTGTGCCGCACCCTCATTTGGGCGCGCCCTTGCGATGGGGCTGCCTGGGCTCTGGGCCTGAGACAGCGAAGCTGCCGCGTCAGCTGCCGATTGAAGGCGCGATGCACTTTGACCTCGCCAACCAGCTGTTCGCGGCGCTCTGGCAGGCCGGCGGCTTGAAATTCAAGCTGGACGGCTCGGCGCTCTCCAGCTTCGACCTCGCGAGCTTTGGCCTCGGCACGCTGGCGATCGATGTCGATATGCGCATGCCGCCGGTGCTTTCGGACTGCACGGTCGATGGGAGCGTGGAGTTGCAACTCGGCGACGTTCAGCTCGACGTCAAGACGACGATGGACGGCAAGGAGGTGGTAATCCGTGCCTACTTGACCGCCGCAGCCAAGGTCGCCGCCATCAAGGTCGTCGGCGCTAAGGGCCCAGAGATCGGTCTCGATATTCAGGGCATTGTGCGGCTCGATGGCGACGTTGACTCCGTGCTGGTCGGCGGGATCGCAGCACCGGAGGGCACCGTCGGCTTCTTCGAAAAGCTGCTGCCCTTCGTCGCAAGCGCCCTGGTCTCGGCGCTGCAGGGCACGTTGGCCTCATTCCCGCTGCCGGAGCTCGATCTGTCGGCGATGGCGGTCTCGATCCCCAAGGGCACCGTGCTCGCCCTCGACATCGCGACGATCGCTAACCAGCCAGGCCACGTGGTCCTCTCAGGCGGCGTCAAGAAGTGACGCTGGGTGGTCGGCGCTTGGCCGAGGCGCTTGCGGCCCTGGTCCCGCCGTCGTCGCTGGTGGGCGGCCGAGCGTCGTCTGGGTGCGTCGCTCGCCGGCAAGTCTTGGCTGGGGGCACGACGCCGGGCGCGGGCCCTGCGCTCCTCGCAGCTCCACCCCGCGCCCGGCGTCGTCCAACCACCTTGGGCCTGGCGGATCGGCCTGCCAGCGTCTCCGGGCGCAGCGACGGCGCCGGCTTGAGACGATGCGCCGTCGCCGCTACCCTCCACGGAGGAGGCGTCACCCAATGTCGCAGCGCAGACTCTGGATCGCGATGACGCCCGGTCGCGCCGACCCAGCCGCGTGTGTTGGATGCGTTCGCTGGGCAGGGTACCCCAAGGCTCGCGCCGACGAACAGCCGACCGCCGCGCGCTACCAGGCTCCCGGTCGCGGCGTCCTGTCCGCAGGCCGCTCCCAGGCTTGGTCGACGCTCGCCGGCTGCCTCGCCCTGGCAGTCGCGACGGCCTGTAACGCACCGGTGGCGGACGGCGGCGCCATCAAGGACGCAAAGGCGGTGGTCAGCGACGACGTCGCACCGATCGGTGACGCGATCGCCGACACGTCTGCTAGCGCCGCCGGGGGGGACGAGGTCCAAGACGCAGCAGGCGCTGACGGCCAAGACACCGGCGTCGCTTCCGGCCCAGGCGACGATGGCGCCCGCACAGACACAGCCTCCACCGGCGACGGCGGGGCGCCGGGCGGCGACGACGTTGACGCCGACCCCGAGTCCGACGCGGTCGACACCGCCGATTTAGGGCGTGGCGGTCTCGACGCCAGTTCGACGCCTGACGGCGACGCAGCCGCCGCAGACGCCTCCGCTGACGGCGCCGCTGACGGGCAGCCCGGCGACGCCGCCCTGGACGCCGCCCTGGACGCCGCCCTAGATGCCGCAACGGACACCGCTGAGACTTCGACAATCGAAGGTGGGGACGCGACGGGTGATGGCATCGCCAGCGACGACGCCGACGCCGGACCGCCGCTGCAGACAACGCCAGTCGACCCGCTGTCCCTGCCGCTCGCGCAGTTCACCGACGTGACCAAGGCTTTTGGCGTCAGCCCCGACACGATTCATCAGCCCTGCGTCGCTGTCGCCGACTTTGATGGCAATGGCCGCGATGACTTCGTCGTCGTCGAGCTCACCGGACCCGGCAACAAGGCAACGATTCAGACTCGCCTGCTGTCGGCGTCGGGCTCCAAGGTCGTCGGATCGCCCTTCGACGGTAGCACCATGCAGCCAAATTTCGGCTGTACCGCTGTAGACTTGAACTCCGACGGCCACCAGGACCTGCTCTTTGGCGGCTTCTCAGGCCTGTCACTGTACCTCGGCGACGGCTCGGGCGCCTTCGTCGACAAGAGCGCGCTGTGGCTGCCCTATCTCATGGACTTCGAATCGTTCTCCGTCGTCCCCGCCGATCTCGATGGCGACGGCGACCTCGACCTCTACGTCGGCGCCGGCTTTGCCCCGCCGAGCTGCCAGTCGCTGCAGTGCGCGTATACCTCCAGCGACCTGCTCTGCACCGTGAACCCGCCGATCCCGAGTTGGCCGAACCTCCAGGACCGCGTGCTGATACAGGGCAAAGCGCCGCCCCTGGTGGATGAGACCCCGAAATGGAACGTCCCCGGCAGCGGCACCCAGACCGTCGCCGCCGCGCTAGACGTCGACAACGACGGCAAGGTCGACATGCTGGTCGCCGACGACTTTGGCAGCGCGCGCATCCTACGCAACCTGGGCGCGACCTTCGCCAGTCACTCCGTAGACGTGGGCCTGCACCCCTACTCCGGCGCTATGGGCTGGACCGCCGCCGACTTCGACGGCGATCTCCTGCCCGACCTCGTGATCGCCGAGTCTGGGCCGACGCCGGTCTACCGTCAGCTGCCGACTCCCGCTGCGGGGCTGCCGTTTCAGTTCGAGGATATCGGCTGGAAGTACGACAGCTGGGGGACGCACTGGACCGCCAGCTCGTGGTCGCCGATCGCCGCGGACTTCGATCATGATGGCCAAGAGGATCTCCTGATCGCCAACGCCTCCCACGTCACCACCGAGATGGCGT
Organism: Pseudomonadota bacterium; assembly: GCA_005777155.1. Taxonomy (GTDB): domain Bacteria; phylum Myxococcota_A; class UBA9042; order UBA9042; family UBA9042; genus SXNM01. The sequence continues at coordinate 9,008 of SXNM01000032.1, forward strand.
CCAACCCGGCGCAGCTCTGCGCACTGAGCCAGCAGTCCGGTGTCGACTCGCTGTTCGTCGGGCTGCCCAGCGTCGATGTGCTCCTGGTCCGCCAGCCCGACGGCTCGGCCAAGGCGCACCGCCTGATCGGCGGAAAGCACGCTCACATCATCATCATCGAGCAGCGTGAGGTCGACCTCGACGACGACGGCGACCTCGATCTGGTCCAAACCAGGCCAGGCCCGCAGATGATGACGTCGCAGGTGCGCGTGCTGCGCAACGATCTGCCGAAGAAGGGCCAGAGCGTCCGCGTCCGCCTGCAGGGCAAGGGCGGCAACCTCGACGCGCTCGGCGCCAAAGTCTACGCCACCATCGGCGGCAAGGTCCGCGTGCGCTGGCTCTTCGGCAGCGGCGCCTTCGGCGGCCTCCCAGCAAGGGTGGCGCATTTTGGCCTCGGCGCCGCCAAGGAAGCCAAGGACGTCAAGGTCGTCTGGCCCGACGGCAAGCAGACGGCGCTCGGCACCATCGCCGCAGGCAAGACCATCGTCACCAAGTGGCCGTAGTAGAAGCTGTTCTGCAGGGTCTCCCGCCGCGTTCGCGCCGCAGTGGCGGGGTCCCCGAGACCTCGCTGCGGCCATCGAGTCGGCACGAGAGGCCTTGACAGCGACGCCCGGGCGCCTAAGCTGCCCGCCCGGTCGCCGTTGCGTGCGGCACCGACGGGCCCGCTGGTGGATGTAGCTCAGTCGGTAGAGCGCAGGATTGTGATTCCTGACGTCGTGGGTTCAAATCCCATCATCCACCCCCGTGCGCGCATCCCAGAGCGGGCAGGCTCTCTCGATCGTGACGATAACCCTCTCTCCGCCAGGGCCTCCCCGGGCCGCGGCTGGGCGCACCGATTCGTCGGTAAGACGCGCTCCCGCTGCGGACCAGAGAGACCTTGGCACGCGCCAGCCGTCGCCCTGCGCCCTCCGTCCAGCCAGGCCAGTGTCGCCAGGCCG
>SXNM01000300.1 GCA_005777155.1 Pseudomonadota bacterium
GACCTTATCGACGCGGCGGAACACCTCTTTCATCGCGCCGGAGGTACCGATGAGCGACCCGAAGTGGATGCGCTCGAGCTGCTGGGTCAGGCTCTCATTGGAGAGCTGGAGCTCGCGGATCAAGATCGCGTTGCGCAACGCCATAGCCGCCTGGGCAGCGAAGACGGTGGCGACCTCGATGGCCTCGTCCGTGAACAAGTTCACGACATTATCGTTGCCGAGGTAGATGACGCCGAGCAGCTCGCCGCGCATGTTCAGGGGCACGCAGAGCACCGACGCCAGCTTGTAGTCCATGACCGAGCGGGCGGCCGAGAACATCGTGTCGTTCAGCGCGTCGCTCACGATCTCGGGCTTCTGAGTCTGCAGCACCCGAGCGACGATGGTGTCGGAGATCGGCATCTCACCGCGCGCCGGGCGCTTGCCGGATTCGCGGGCGGCGCGCTGCACGGCCTTGCCTTCGACGAGCAGCAGCACCGCGCCGCGCGCAGCCTCGGTGACGGCGATGATCTCGTCGAGCATCGTCTCGAGGAGCTCCTCGATCTTGTAGGTGCCCGCCAGCGCCTCGGAAAAACGCGCGGTAGCCGACAGCATCGCCTTGAGCGAGGCGGTGGCGCCGGTGACTGGCGTGGTGGCGCGTGGCTCAGCGCGGGCTGGCGCCGAGAGGCGCATGTCGAAGCGCAGGCGCACGCCGCCGATGTCGATGATGTCGCCAGGCTGCAGCGCGCGGGTGTCGGTCCGCTTGCCGTTTACCACCACACGCTCGCCACCGACGGCCTCGATCGCCACGCCGTCTTTGCCGACGCGGACTTGGGCGTGGACGGCGCCGACGCCGCGGCCGCGCAGGCGGATGTCGGTGTTCTTGTCGGTGCCGAGGCTGCAGACCAGCTTGTCGATGCTATAGGACGCCCGCACCACGCCTGCGGCGTCGATCTCGTGCAAGAAGGCGGTTGGCATCATCTCCGCTCTCCGATCGGGCCGAGCGCGCCAGGGTCTCTCGCGCCCTCCGGGGCCTGCAGCATCGCCGAGATGGCGCGCTGCCGCAACCGCAGGCCGGCGCAGCGGAGGTCGAGCATGCAGCGCCAGCGCGCCGCGGCCTCCGCAGGCTACTGGGGCGCCGGCGCGGCCAGCTCACGCCGCGCCTGCTCGACGGCGTCAGACAACTCGCCGCGCACCACCAGCGCGTCGATGACTCCCCAGGTGGCGATGGCCCAGAATGCGGCACCGGCAGCAACCTGCGCCGCCCGAGGCAGGTCGGCGGCCCGCGAGCCCAGGCCCTCATCGCGGTTGTGCAGGTAGAGCCAGGCGGAGCCGGCGGCGAGGGTCCCTTCGGCGGCGAGGAAGGCGATCCCCTTGCCCGGCTGCCTGTTGGCGAACTGCCCGACGCCAAATGGAAACAGACAGATCGGCAGCGGCGCGACCCACGACGTCGGCGGTGCCTTGGGCAGGCTCGGCTTGGAGTCTGGGCGCAAGACGCCGAGCCGGAGCAGGTTGCCGCGTAGGGTCTCGAAGTCCTGAATCATCGGCGGCGGATACGACACCGGGTCGAGCTTGGCCGGCGGATTTCGGACCAGCAGGGCGGTGAACTCGTCGAGGGCCTCGGCCTTGCGCCCGGTCCACCAGAGGGCGGCGCCCAAGAACTCCCGCGCACGCCACTCGCGCAGGCGATCGAGGCGTGGTCGCGGATAGAGCAAGGCCCGCAGCTTGCCGATCGCCGCGTCGAAGTCCTGATAGCGAAAAGAGTTAAGCGCCTCGTCCCACTCCGCGGTCGAGGCGACGGCAGACACCGGCTCGGCGACAGAGGGCGAGGTGGGCAGCGGCTGGGGGCTGGGCGATGGTGTTGCGGTCGGGGCCGTAGGGCTGGGCGATGGGCTCGCGGCCGTCGTCGCCCTGCCCCGCTCCGTCGGTGCTCCGGGGCGCGGCTGCGCCATCGCGGTGGCGAAGGGGCAGAGCGCAAGCAGCGCGAGCCAGCCAAGGGCAGCGGCGCGCGACGGCGCCCTGGTCGGCGCGACTCCGGGCCGGCGCCGCTCTCGCTCGTCGCCAACTGTCACGCGCTCCGCCATGGCCGCCGATCGTAGGCCCGTGACGCCGCTTTGGCAAAAGTCGCGTCGCCGGCTCACGCCAGCGGCGTCGGGCCCGCCGGCGGCTGCGGCGCGCTGACGGGGTCGGAGCCGGCGTCCGACGACGTGATGGTGACGCGGCCAAGCATGTCGAGGAGTTGCACGGGCACGTTCGCCACCCGCACGTCGACGCCGCCTTCCTGAAGGGTGTCGATGAGCTCGCGCAGCGTGAGGGCTCCCGAGAGGTCTAGCTTGCCGAGGCCGCCGAGGTCGAGGACCAAAGAGCGGGTGGTGTTGGCCTTTGGGCCGAAAGGCAGGGGGTCGGCCAATACGTCGGCGACCCGCTGGCGGAAGCGTGGCGCGGAGCCAAACCACAGCACGCCTTGCGGCCGCAGCCAGAGAAGCTCGCCGCGCGCCTCGACGACGACCTCGACCTCGAGCTCCCGCCAGAGGTGGACCGCAATTGCGGCGGCGGTGCCGGCCAGCAGGCCGAGCTCGACGTGGGGCGCTGCTGCCAGCGTCATGCCGAAGGTGCCGAGCGCGATCGCCGACTGTGAGCGGCTCAGGCGCCCAAGGCGCAGCAGGGGCCGCAGGTCAAAGAGCGACCAGCTGGCCATGAGGACGATCGCCGCAAGCACGGCGCGTGGCAGGGTCTCGAGCAGGCCGAAGATGGGCATCAGGCACAGCACGAGGCAGCTGGCGATGGCGCCGGCGAGCGCGGTGCGGGCGCCCGCCATGTGGCTGATGGCGCTGCGAGCGAAGGAGCCACCGACTGGCATCGAGCCGATGGCGCCAGCGACCAGGTTGGCGGCGCCTTGGCCGAGCAGTTCGCGGTCCGGATCCCAGCGCACGCGCTCGATCTCGGCGTAGCGCTGCGCCACCGCCGCCGCCTCAGCGAAGCCCGCCAGCGCCAGCGTCGTCGCCGGGACCAGCAGCAGGGGCACCTCGCTCCAGGGAATGGCCACCAAGGTCGTCCAGATGCCGACGCCGATGACGTAGAGGTCGAGGCCGTCACCGTCGGCCACGGTCGCGCCCTGGTAGCCGAGCAGCGGCGACGCGACCGCCCCCGCCACCACGGCGATGAGGACGCCCGGCAGCAGGCGGTGGATCCGGGGCGAGGCGACGAGGATGAGCAGCGTGGCGAGCGAGATGACGACGGCGTCGAGGCGCCAGCGCTGCGGCTCAAGCAGCACTGCCAAGCCTCGGGCAAGCGTGGAGCCGGCCGCGATGTCGGCGTCTACGACCGCAGGCAGCTGGCTAGCCGCGATCAACAAGGCCGCAGCCAACGAGAACCCGACCAGTACCGAGCGGCTGAGCAGGGCGGCGAGGACGCCGAGCCGCAGCCGGCCGAGCGTCAGTCGAATGGCGCCGATCATCAGCGCGAGCAGCGCGGCGCGGCCCATCACCGTCTCAGGGCGGGTGTCGGCGCCGGCGGCGAGGGCCGTCGAGGCGAGCACGCCTTGGGTCAGCAGCGCCGACATGGCCGTCGGGCCAGACTGCAGCCAGGGCGACGAGGTCCAGAGCGCCGACACCAGCGGCGGCAGCCCGGCAGCCAGCAGGCCTTGCCAGGCCGGCAGGCCGGCCATCTCGGCGTACGCCATGGCCTGAGGCACCAGCACGACAGCCACAGAGACTCCCGCGATGGCGTCGGCCGCGAAATCGGAGCGACGGGGCGGCAGGTCGCTCGGCAGCCGGGTCTTGGCGGCGACCTCGCTGTGGACCGCGCCGGCACCGCTCATCGCCAGAGCTCGGCGGCGATCTCCGGCGCGCCCGCCACCGCCCGATCGAGCCGCACCAGGGCGCGCTCGGCGATCAGCTGGGCGGCGTCGGCGTCGTGACCGGCGATGAGCGCCAGCAGGCCGGCGTCGAGATCGACTCGGCTGGCGGCGATGAGGGGCACGAGCTGGCTGCGCTCGGCGTCGCGGAGCGGCCGCAGCGCCTCGTAGCCGCTGAGCAGCGCCCGCGCCACCTCGCCGCGCACCTCCACCGGGTCGCGTGCCGGCCAGTGAACGCAGCAGCGGTCGAGGGTCCGCGCTAGGTCGAAGACCAAGAGATCGGCGTCGCACAGGTCCCAGTCGATGGCCGCCGCCGCGCCGTCGTCGGCGATGAGGGCGTTGCCAGGGCCGAGGTCGCCGTGGGTCCAGCCGCGCGGCAGGAAGTGCGACTCGGGCGCAAGGCGGCGGCCTATGGCGCTGAGCCGCCCCTCGATGGCAGGGCCAAGCCCACAGTCTTCCAGCCAGCGCGCTGCGGCAGGCGCCGCGGCCACCGTCGCATGCCACGCCGCGCCGGGGTGACGCGAGCTCAGCAGGCGGGTGCCAGCGCGCAAGCCGGCCGCCGGGCGACCGCGCTCATCGGCGATGCCGGCCGAGGCGAGATGGATCTGGGCCAAGAGCTGGCCGACGCGCTCTGCCTCATCGGCGTCGAGGTCGTCCTCGGCGATGGAGACGCCAGGGACACGCTGATAGAGGACCAGCGAGTCGTCGCCAAACGAGAGGACGTCGTCGCCCTCGCCGTCGACCAGCGGGAGCGGCACCCGCAGCTCGGCGTCATGCATCGCCTGCGTCACGCGGTGGGTAAAGGCGACCGAGGCTCGCGGGCGCGTGGCGCCGTTGAGCCGCTTGGCGAAGTAGACACCGGCCTCGGTCTCCACCCGCGCGGTCGGGCCGTGGGCGCCGAGGGCGAGCCAGCGCACGGCTCGCACAGCGCCGAGGCGGCCGCCCCAAGCCTTGGCCGCCGTGGGCATGGCAGATGGCACAGGCCAGCGCATCCGCCGCATCGGCCGACGGCTCGGCGGAGAGATGCAACAGCCGTTTGACCATGTTTTGCACCTGGACC
>SXNM01000301.1 GCA_005777155.1 Pseudomonadota bacterium
CTGCTGCGGCCCACCTCGACGGCGCAGCTGGCGGCGACACTGCGCGCGCTGGCCGCCGAGGGCAGCCTAGCGACCGACGCTGGCGCGGCGATGCGCCCGACCGGCCTGGTCGCACTCGGCGCGGGCTCGGGCGTCTGCGGCGCTGTGCGGCCAAGCCGCGGCGACGTCGTCGTCGATCTCAAGGCGCTGCGCAGCGTTGCCATCGACAGTCGGCGCGGCATTGGCCGCTTTGGCGCCGGCGTGCTCGGCAGCCACGCCGAAGCGGCGGCGAACGCAGCTGGCCTGACCATCGGTCATTTCCCGTCGTCGATCGCGACCTCCACCGTCGGTGGCTGGCTCGCCGCGCGCGGGGCTGGTCAGCTGTCTAGTCGTTACGGGAAGATCGAAGACATCGCCGTCGGCGCGACGGCTGTTACCGCCGCCGGTGAGGTGATTCGGGCGACCCGTGGCGAGGCGGCCCTCGCAGAGTGGATCGGCAGCGAGGGCGCGCTGGCGCTGCTGACCGAGGTGGAGCTGCGCCTGTGGCCGCTGCGAGAGGGCTGGACGCTCCGAGGTTTTCGCGCGCCCAACCTCGACGCCGCGCTGCAGCTCGGCTGCGCCCTGGTGCGGGCCCGCCCGGTGCCGTCGGTGCTGCGCGTCTACGATCCCGTCGACTCCCGCATCGCCCTGTCGCATCGCGGTAGCTCCGGCCGCGGCGGCATCACCCGCCACCTGCCGCTGATGCTGCAGGCGCCGCGCATGGTCAACCTAGCGATGCGCCACACCCTGCGCCGGTGCTTGGCCATCGTCGGCTGGGAGGGCGAGGGCGCCGGGCAGCAGGCGGCGCTGGCGCAGGCTCAGGCGCTAGCGGCGGCGGCGGGCGCGGTGGACCTTGGCGCCGGCCCTGGCGAGACGTGGCTGCACCGGAGGCACGACGTCAGCTTCAAGGGGATCGGCATCCTGCGCGACGGCCTCTTCGCTGACACGGTCGAGATGGCCGCGCCCTGGAGCCGCGTCGCTGCGGTGTACCGCGCCGTCTGCCATGCCGTGCTGCCCGACGCCCTGGCGATGAGCCACTTCAGCCACGCCTGGAGCGAGGGCTGCGCGCTCTACTTCTCGATGTCGGGCCGCGTCGACCGCTACGCCGACGTCTGGCGGCGGGCGCTTGAGGCCGGCGACGCCGCCGGAGCCACCATCAGCCACCACCACGGCGTCGGCCGCCTCAAGGCGCCGCTGCTGGCGCGCGAGCTCGGCGGCGCCTGGCCGGTGCTGCAAGCGCGCAAAGACGCCTGGGACCCCGAGGGGCTGCTCAACCCGGGCGTGCTCGGCCTCGGCGCCCCGGCCGCCGACGCGACGGCGTGCGTCCGCATCCCCACCCATGACCCGACGCCCGCGGACGCCGCCGTCTCGGTGCGGCCCTTTCGGCCTGCCGCCAGCGCGGTGGCGGCTGCGCCAGCCCTGCCGGGTCCAGGCCCAGGCGAGCTGTTCGCTGATGACGGCCTATGGCAGGGCCCGCTCGATGCGACGCTCGGCCCGGTCGAGGCGCTGGTACGGGCCAACGGCTGGACGCTCGGCGTCGCCACCGACGCGCCCATCACCGTCGGCGCTTGGCTCATGGCCGACCTGTGCACGCCCGCCGCCACCAGCCTCGGCAGCGCCCGCGACCGCGTGGTGGCGCTGCGAGGTTGCTTGCCGGACGGCCGCGGCTTCGCCACCCGCAACGCCCCGCGCCACGCCGCCGGCCCGGACCTGCGCCCGGCGCTTCTGGCGCTGCCCGACGCTGGCGGGCGGCTCGACGCCGTGCTGCTGCGGCTGCAGCGCTGGCCTGGCGTCTTCCTGCGTCTGGAGGCAGAGGGCCACCCGCTCGACGTCAGCAACCGGATCTGGCCCGAGTTGACGCCCTTCGCGACCTCTTACGTCGCCGGTTGGCTGCGCGCCTGGCTGCCGTGGGCGACGCCGGCGGACCAGGCGGTCGGCAGCGCTCTGCGCGCGACTTGGCTAGCCAGCTTCGCCAAGGCGACCTCTGACCTCGCGAGCCCCGACCTCGGGCTGCGACCGTCGCGCTGGCAGCCGTGGGCGGCGATCACGGAGACGGCGCTGCTGGTCGGGCTCGAGCCTGCCGGCGCCTTTGTGGTGCAGCAAGACGCCTCTGCCGAGCCACCTGGGGGCTGGACATGAGCCGGAGCGCCGCCGACGCCGCGATGGACTGCGTCACCTGCCCACGCCTCTGCCGCGACGTCTGTCCGGTCGCCGTGCAGTCCGGTCGCGACGATCTGGTGCCGAGTGAGCTCATGCGGAGCGTCGCCGCGGCGTTCGGCAGGCCAGGTCTGCAGGTAGAGCCCGAGCGGCTGCGCGCCTGCACCGCCTGCGGCGCCTGCGGCGAGCGGTGTTTGTTGGCCGTCCCTGTGCCGGCGTGGCTCGCGGCGGCGCGTGCGGTCGCAGACGTCGACCTCATCGGCGCGACCGATGAGCCCGCCACGCTCGACTCCGCGCCTGGACAGGGGCCCGACGCCGACGCTGACGCCATCGCCGACGCCGTCGCGGTCGTCGCGACCTGCGGCGACCCTCTACCCCTCGATGCCCGCGCCTATGGCCTCGACGCCGCGGTGCGTGCGCCGTTGCGTTCGACGCCTCGTCTCCCTGCCAACCCGCGCGACCTGCCGCAGTGGCGGGTCTCCGCTGGCGCCAGCTGTTGCGGTGCGAGGTTGGATCCGCGGGTCGGCGATCCGGGCTTGCGCGAGCGCATGGCCGAGGCGATGATCGAAGAGTTGGTGCGGCGAGCGTCCGCCGGCGTGGCGGTGGTCGTCGCAGACCGCGCCTGCGCGTCTTGGCTGCAACGCGTCGCTGGATCGCGTCTGCGCGTCCTGCGCGGCTGACTCGCTGCCCGGCCAGGCTCCGCTGGGCCACGCGAATTCGGCGGAGGCAAGGCACCATGCAGACCTTGGTCATCGTCAACCCCGCCTCCGCGGCTGGCCGCACGGGCGCGCGCTGGGCCGCTCTGGAGCCTCATTTCCGCCAGCAACTCGGCGCATTTGACCTGGTCATGACCCAGCGCACCGGGCACGCCGCAGAGGCGGTCCGGCAGGCCCTTGTTGATGGGCCTCGGCGGGTCATCGCGGTCGGTGGCGACGGCACCAACCACGAGGTCGGCAACGGCTTCTTTGACCCGGAGACGCTCGCGCCGTTGCGGCCCGACGCCGTCTTTGGCTTCGTCACCGCCGGCACTGGCTGCGACCTGGGCCGCACCGTCGGTATGCCGCGCGACTCTGCGGCCGCGGTCGCCTGGCTGGCCCAGCGCCATCCGCAGCAGACCGACGTGTTGGCGCTCGACCTACAGCGCGACGACGGCAGCCGGGCCCGACGCGTGGCGCTCAATATCGTCACCGCTGGCGTCGGAGGCCTCACCTGCAAGCTCGTCAACGAGCGGCCGAAGTTCGGGGCTACGCTGCCTTTCTTGCTGGCCGGCGTCGAGGCTGTGGTGCGCACAAGGCCTTGGCGGCTGCGGCTGCGGGTCAGCGGCCAGGCGTCCGCTGACGAGGGGATGCCGCTGCCGGTGGACGCCGCGGGCGAAGTGACGTTGGACGCGCGCTACCTCGTGCTCGCCAACGCCCGCTTTAACGGCGGCGGCATGCAGATCGCCCGCCGGGCGCAGCTGGACGACGGCCTGCTCGACGCCATCACCCTCGGTGCGATCCCCGACGTCCCGCTCTTGTTCGCGACCCGAGGCTTCTACGACGGCTCTATCGCGCTGCACGCTCGGGCGCGGACGACGCGAGCCAGCGCCATCGAGGTCGCGCTCGTCGACGCTGCGGCCGCAGCCTCCGGCGACGAGGCCACGGCGCTCCACTTTGAGGCTGACGGCGAGCCCTGCGGCAGCGCTCCGGGCCGAGTCTGGGTCTTGCCGGCGGCGCTTCGAATGTTGCGCTGAGTTTCAACCTCCCCACAGACGCCGTCTCGCCGCCGATTGCCTTGGCGCAGAGCCATCGCCATGCTGCGTCGCGGAGGTGTTCATGGACGGCTTTGGCGCCCTCGCGGATCTGCAGCCCCATCTCGTCGGCAGGAAGCGGCGTCGCCCTCGCCCCGCCGCACGATCCTTGGCGCTCCGCCCAATTGCTGCCTGGACGGCGGCCGCGGTCTCGCTGTGCGCCTGCGCCAGCCCGGTGGCAGAGGTGCCGGCCGGTCAGCTCGACGCCGCTGGCTTGAACGACGGCTCCGGCGATGGCCTCGCGGTGAACGACGGGGCCCAGCCCAAAGACGCAGACGGCGCCGGGCTTCAGGATGGCGCCGGCCTCGACGGCCAGGCCGACGCGGCGCTCGACGGTGACGCCGCTGGCGGTGACGCCGCGCTCGATGCCGCGGACGTGGCGCCGGGCGCCGCCGACGTCGGCGGCGGCGCAGACTCCGACCTCGACAGCGGCGGCGGCGATCTCGCCGCTGGCGCCGATGGCGCCGATGGCGCCGATGGC
>SXNM01000302.1 GCA_005777155.1 Pseudomonadota bacterium
AGCGGCAAGGCGCGGGCACCTGCGAGCGGCCGCAGCGCCAGCGCGGGTCGGCCGGCCAGCGGCATCGACGCCAAGCTGGCCCGGCGTGATCGCGCCGTCCGCGCTGGCAACGGCGGCGCTGGCGTGCCACGGGCCATTGAGCGGGCACCGACCGTGGCGCCGACCTCGGCGGTGGCGGAGGCAGAGGGCCACGACGCGCGGCGAGCCCACTTGCTCGACCTGATGGCCTACTTGCAGCACGGACGCCTCGCGGCGCGGGTCGACCTCCGCGCCCACCGCGCCACCATGCCGCCCTTGGTGCTGGCCGACGGCGACGGGCCGATCATCGCGTTCGACGACGCCGCCGCGCTGCATCGGCTGGCGAGCCGCAGCCGGGCCTTCTCTCAGATCGCGGCGCGCTATGCGGCGCTGGCGCTGGTGGCGCGCGAGACGGCCCGACCTCTGCGCGTCGAGCTGTGGGATCTCGACGCCCTCGACGATCCGGCTGCGGCGGTCCCTGGCCTGCGCGAGACTGCGGCGTCGCTCTCTCGCTACCACGAGGCGGAGTTCACGCTCGGCGAGCCTAGCACCCTCGCGCTGTTGCGGCCTGGCTTGGCGCTGCCCGCCGCCCTGGTGCGGCGCAACCCGCTGGCGTGGCTGCTGGTGCGGATGACTCCAGGGGAAGGCGGCGGGTGACATCGTCGCGGTCCCTGGCGTCGTCGACCGTGCTCATCGTCGGCTGCGGCGGGCTCGGCGTGCCGGCGGCGTGGACCTTGGCCGCGGCTGGCGTCGGCCGTTTGATCCTATGCGACGACGACGTCGTGGAGATCTCCAACCTGCATCGGCAGGTGCTCTACCGCGACAGCGACGTTGCTGCCGCACGCGCCAAGGTCGATGCCTTGGCCTACGCGCTGCGGCGCCGCTTCGCCGGTGTCGAGCTGGTACCGGTGCGTGCCCGCCTCGACGGCAGCGGCGACCTGCGCGCGCTGCTCGAAGGCGCCGACGGGTTGCTGGAGGGCACCGACGACCCTGGCCTCAAGTTCGCAGCCTCCGACGCCCTGGTGGCGCTTCGCGGCGCTGAGCGGCCGCCGGTCGGGGTCATCGCCGCCGCGATCGGCAGGCGCGGCCAGTTTTTTGGCCAACTGCGCCGCGGAGCCTGCTTCCGCTGCCTGTTTGAGGCGCCGCCACCCCCGGCCGCTGTGGCCTCCTGTCGGGTCGCGGGAATCCTTGGCCCTGTGGCCCTAGAGGTCGGCGCGCTCGCAGCTCGCAGCTTGGTCAGGCTCCTCGCCGGGCAGCCCGACGCCGCCGCCGGCGCGCTGGTGCGGCTGCAGTCCGGACGCCTGGACCGCGTCGTGGTGCCGATCGCCGCCGACTGCCCTTGTCGCGACGCCGGGCATTGAGGGCGCCCGAGATCGTCCGCCACCTTGACAGCGCCCGCCCCGGCGCCCTTTCGTAGCGTCCTGTCCCGCGCGGCTCGGGCGGCGCCGACCTTTGCGTCGCGCCCGTTGCCAGGGAGTCGCGGGGACGCTATCGAGGCATTGCGTCAAGGCCGCGCGGCTGCGGTGGCGCCAGGAGACGAGCATGGCAATCCGGATCAAGATCCCCACCCCCTTGCGCAAGATGACGGCTGGCAAAGACGTCGTCGAGGTCGAGGGCAGCAACGTCGGCGACGCCCTGCGCGCGCTCGAGGCCCAACACCCCGGCATGTGGACCAAGATCGTTGACGATTCCGGCAAGGTGCGGCGCTTCATCAACGTCTACGCTGGCGATGAGGACATTCGGTTCCTCGAAGGCCTGGAGACCGCGGTCGACGCCCGCACCGAGATCAGCATCATCCCCGCCATCGCCGGCGGCGTCTGATCGTCACCCGATCATGAGCGTATCCGCCCACGATCCTGCCCAGCTGCTCGAGCGCCTAGGCCGCCAGCTCTTGGTGCCAGGCGTCGAGCTTGCGCGGCAAGCGGCCCTCGCGGCGCGCGCGGTCGTCGTCACGCTCGGCGGTGTCGGCCGGAGCGCTGGCGCGCTGGAGCCCGACGGCCAGCCCGGTGCTACGCCGCCGATCGCCACCGCCGCCGAGGCCTTGCTGCGCGCGCTGGCCGGCGCCGGTTATGGTCGGCTCGGCCTCGCCTCCGCGCTCAGCCAGCCCGTGGAGCCGCCCGATGGCGCCGCCTGGCTGACTGGAAGCGACGGGCTCAGCCAGGTGCGCACGGCGCCGCCCCCTCTCGCCCACGTCCACCTTGCGGTGCGGCCCTATGGCGCCAGCGCCGACGTCCTCATCACCGAGTCGACGGACGGCTGGGAGGAGGGCGAGGCCCACGACGCCACCGTCGCGACCTTGGTGTTCGACGTGGGCGCGCCCCTCTCCGGCGCCGACGCCATCGCCTTTGGTGCCCTCGTCGCCCGCTTGCTCACCGAGCACGACCTCGGGCTCTCGCCGCTACCGGCCTCGCTGCACCTGCGCTGGCCCGAGGATGGCGGCGCGCCCGAGGTCCACCGCCGCGCCCCGACCGAGGGCGGCGCCGAGGTCGCGCCGTTGGCGAGCGCGACGCTGCCGCCTGGCCTTCTCAAAGAGCTGCAGGCTACGCCCGAGGTGTTTGGCGCCATCTTAGATCACGTCGAGCGCGACTGGCCCGATGAGGCCTGCGGCTTCGTGCTGCGCCATGGCGACGGGCGACTCGAGGCCGTGGCGTCACGCAACCTGCAGGATCGCTACCACGGCGTCGATCCGGTCAGCTCTTGGCGCACGTCGCGGACGGCCTTTCAGCTCGACGCCCGCCTGCTGCAGCGACGCCTCGACGACGGCGCCGACCTCGCCGTCATCTACCACAGCCACTGTGAGGCTGGCGCCTACTTCTCGGCCGAGGACGCGCGCGCCGCCGCCCCGGACGGTGAGCCCACCCATCCGGCGACCCGACACCTCGTGGTGAGCGTCCTTGGCGGGGTCGCCAAGGCCACAGCGATGTTCGCTTTTGACACCGAGGCTCGCTGCTTCGCCGCCGAGCACGGCAGCGGCACGCTCCCGGCAGGTTGGCGCCGCGGCGCCGCTGGGGCCACCAGATGACCACCGCTCACGCCGAGCCGCCGGCGTCGGCTGCCATCGCCATCTACCCCGAGGCGACCGATGGCTGCCTGCCGGACGCCCTCGATTCTCGCCTGCGCGGCTTGCGCGGACCGGGCTTCGGCATCGACCTCGCGTCGCGGCCGCAGCACGCCGACGTCGCGCTGATGTGGCTCGCCGGGCCTGCCGTGGCGACAGACGCCGGCACGATCGCGGCGCTGAATGCGGCCATCGCCTCGCTGCGCGCCCGCTGCGCCGGCGCCCCTGTTTTGCTGGTCGCCGGCTCCGCATCGCCCGCATCGCCGAAGCTCGCCGCGGCGGTCGGCGCTGACGACGCGCTTGGCCTCGACGAGGTCGACGACGCCTGGCTACGCGCGCTGCGCTGGGCGGCGCGTTGGCATCGCGAGCAGCGCGCTCACAACGAGACCCGCCTCGCGTACCGGCAGGCTGTGCGCGGCGTCGGCCGTGGCGGCTGGGCATGGAACCTCCAGACCAACGTCGTGCGCTTCGACCCGGCTTGGAAGGCGACGCTTGGCTACGCCGACGACGAGCTCGCAGGCGACATCGAGAGCTGGTTTCTCCGCGTTCACCCGTCCGACCGCCCTCAGCTCAGCGCCGCATTCGATCCGCTGCTGAACGGCACAAGCCGGCGGATGGAGCTCGACCTCCGGCTGCAGCACCGCGATCGGCGCTACCTCTGGGTGCGCTGTCAGGGCGAGCTGCGCCAAGACGACCACGGCCTGCGCGTCGAGGGCACGCAGACCGACATCAGCGCCGACAAGGCCAGCGAGGCGCGGGTGTTGGCAGCGACGACCCACGACCGGCTCACCGGGGCGCTGGGGCGCGAGGCCTTCCTCGAAGCGCTGGCGGCGAGAATGCGCGCGCCCATCCGGCCGTTCGCCCTCGGCCTCTGCGACATCGACGACCTCAAGGCGCTCAACCTCCGCTGGGGTCGCAGCGCCGGCGACGAGGTGCTGATTTGGACCGCTGGGATGCTCGAAGACCGCTGCGGCGAGTCGGCGCTGATCGGCCGCGTCGGCAGCGACGCCTTCGCCTTTGTCGTGGACGGCGGGGACGTCGTGGCGCACGCCAACTGGATCGCCTCTGCCCGCGACGAGCTGACCGAAGAGCGTTTCGTCGGCCGACACGGTGCAGAGTTCCAGGCAGTCGCTACCTTCGCCATCACGGCTCGCCCCGATGGTGTAGACGACCCGGGCCACCTGCTCCGCTTGGCCGATCGCGCCATCGACCAGGCGCGGCGCAGCGGCGAGGGCCTGCTGCTGGTCCCGGCCTCGCAAGGCGCGATGGCGTTTCAGGCGACCGACGTCTACGCCGCGGTCAGCCCACCTGTCTCGCCGGCGCGGGCCTGCGGCCGATCCAGATAGCCCCTCGCGGTCAGACTTTTTCTCGCCTCGCGGGTCTGCGCCGCCTAGGCTGCGTTCGATGCCGTCGCGCTCCCCGATCGCCGCCCTCGCCTTGACGCTGCTGGCCCTGATCTCGCCCGCCGGCCCCGCCTCTGCCCAGCCGGCTCGGCGGCCTGCCAACATCGATGACGAGGCGCTGGAGCTGCCAGCACCCGCGGGTCTAGCCGCCGCCGCGACCGCCCGCGCCGGCGGAACCGACCCAAGCGTCTCGCAATTGCCACCGGCGGCTGCCCTCGCGCTGCTTGTCGCGCCGGCCGGCTCGCTCTCGCTCGGCGGCACATCGGGCGGCAGGGTCGAGCGCGCGGCAGCCATCGCGCCGACGTCGGCGTCCCGCTGGGCCTTCATGCCGCACATCCCGGCGCGCCAGACCACCTATGGCGTCGATGAGATGCGAGGGTTCCTCGATCGCATCGGCGCGGCGGTGCGGCCATGCCGGCGTGGTGCCCAGCTGCGGGTCGGCAACATCAGCCTCGTGGCCGGCGGCCCTTCGCCCTGGCACAAGAGCCACCAAGCCGGCCGCGACGTAGACGTGGCGCCGATGCTCCTCGATCGCAGCGGGAAGTCGCTGCCGGCCGACGACTACGTCGTCCTCGACAAGAACGGCAACAGCGGCGACGGCAGCCGCCGCAAGTTCGACGCCAAGTGCACCCTCCGGCTGGCCCAAGCCATCGCCGAGGACACGATCGCGCCGGCGCAGCACATCTTTCTGTCGCGCGGTCTCCGGGCCCTCCTGCTCCGCGAGGCCAAACGCAGCCGCCTCGACGAGGGTTTGGTCGCCCGCATCTCGGAGATGGTGCGTCAGCCGTCGGACTCGGCACCGCACGACGATCACCTGCATATCCGCCTGTATTGCAGCGACCAAGACCGCCGCTGGGGCTGCCTCGACCGTGGCCCAATGCGCAGCTGGGTCGTCCGCGACGACGCCGGCTACGGTCGCCACATAGCACAGCTGGCGTCGCTGGCCGGCCATGAGGCCTTGCCCGTCCGCCGCGGCGCCACCTCGCTGCTCGGCCGCCTGCAGACCACGCTCGCGGTCCCCGCCCTGGCGGCGCGCCTGCTCGACGCCGACGCCGACGTGCGGCGCCTCGCGCTTCAGGGCCTCACCGCGCTCGGCGATCAGGCCGCCGCCGAGGCCATGCTGGCGGCCCTTGGCCGAGTCGAAGACGACGCCCTGGCGGTACACCTCTTTGGGGTAGCGCGGCGGCTGCGGGCGGCGTCGATGTTGGCGGCGGCGCGGGCGCTGCTCATCGATCCCGCCGTGGCGCTGCGGCCGCTGGTTCGCGCCCGGGCTGGCGAAGCGCTGATGCTGCAAGCGATCGCTGCGCTGCGTGGCAGCCAGCCGACGCCGCCACCCGAGGCCATCGAGCCGCTGGTGGCCGCCGCCCAATGCGAGCTCCCGGCCGTCCAGCGCGCCGCAGACGAGGCCTTGCAGCTCGCGACCGCATACTGCCCGCAGCCGGAGGTCGGCGCCGACGCTGCCCTGCGCCCAGTGGAGCGGCAGGCGTCACCCAGCGAGGCGGCGGCGGCGTGGGCCGCGTTCTGGCAACGCAATCGCACGCGCCCCTGGACCGCCTGGGTGGGCGAGGGCCTCCACAGCCGCGGCGTCGCGCTGCTGCGGCCCGACGCCCCCGCCCGCGCCGACGTGCCGACGCTGGTGGCAGCGCTGCGCCACCCGTCGCCCGTCGTGGTGGTCAACGCCGCGCGGCTGCTTGCCTTCCTGACCGGAGCCCAGCCGACGGCGCGCGCCGGCGCCGCGGCGGCGTGGCAGGCCTGGTTTCGCAAGCACAGGCGTGAGTATCCAGCGGCTGCTGCGGTCGCGAAGCCCACGGCGGCTGCCTCGACGCGGCACAAGTCGGCGCGCCGCGTTGGCAGGAGAGCGCCCGGCAAGCGGTGAGCGTCGCGTCGTGGCCGGCGCCTACGGGATCAGCTCGGCCTTCTGCAGGTAGTCGAGCTGCGGGAAGTCCGCCTTCAGGTAGACATTGCCCTGCATTTGCACGCGCATCTGGTCCGGTCCGCCACCACGCGGGGCGCCCTCGCCGTAGCCCGTGTACAGGCTGTCGACGATCTTCATGCCCTCGGCGTCGACCTCGCCGAACGGGGCGAAGCCCATGCCGTCGAGCTGCGTGTTGTCGCCGAAATTGATGAACATCTGGGTCGTGCGCGTGTTCGGGCCGCGGGTCGCGAAGGTGATGCGGCCGCGCTTGTTGCTCTCCTTGACCGGATCATCGCCGAACTCAGAGGAGCGCCACGCCGCAGCGATTTTGGGGTCGCCGTGGACACCGAACTGGACCATGAAGCCGGCGACCGCGCGGAAGAACGCGATGTCCGTCATAAAACCCGACTGCACGAGGTTGTAGAAGCGATCGGCGCCGCGCGGCGCCCAGTCGCGTTGGACCGTGACGACGAAGGCGCCCTTGGTCGTCGTGAACTTGACCTTGAAGGTATTCGGCGCCGTCGCCGTCGCCTTGGTCGGATCGCTCAGCGCCGCCTTCAGGTCAGCAGGCGCCGCAGCAACCGCCTCGCCCACCGCGCCCGCCGCCGCCCCCGCTGCCACGCCCGCCGCGCCGGCCGCTGCGCCAGCCAATGCCGCAGCCTCTCCGGCCT
>SXNM01000303.1 GCA_005777155.1 Pseudomonadota bacterium
AGGTGGTGAAGAACAAGGTGGCGTCGCCCTTCAAGCGCGTCGAGTTTGACATCTTGTTCGGTGAGGGCATCTGCGCCATTGGCGACCTGATCGACCAAGCCACCGAGTTCGGCGTGATCGAGAAGACCGGCGCCTGGTACTCCTTTGAAGGTGAGCGGCTGGGCCAGGGCCGCGAGAAGGTCCGCGCCCTGCTCAAGGAGGAGCACGAGCTGCGCGCCAAAATCGACACCAGGGTGCGTGACTTGGTGTTCGGCGCTGAGGGCGCGCTTCGCCAGAGCGTCAGCACGGGCATCGTGACCACGGTCGCTGAGGGCTAGCGATCGGTCTGGTCGATAGGCGGAAGCTCGGCCGAGCGACGCGGGTCGCGGCTGATCTTCGACGGTCGATCGGGCCACCCAGTAGCCGGTCAGAGTGCGCTGCGGCGGCGTGAGCTGTCACGGCGACAGTCAACGGAGCGGGCGTCCTCGGCGATCGGGGGCGCCCGCTTCGTCTTGGCGGCGACGAGGCGCGCGCATCAGGGCGGGCAGGCGTCGGCAGCGCGGCGAGCCTGCAGCGCCGCGGCGTCACCTTCGACCGCCTCAAGCCGGCAGCCGATCGCCCGGGCCTCGGCGGCCACAGCCGAATCTGCAGCGACCTCGAGCTCGCGCCAGCGCGCCCGCAGGCGTTGGGTGCCGTCGACCTCTGTCGCTACCTGACACTCTCCCTGTGAGGCGGCGAGCAAGCGGTGGGCCGCCAGAATGCGCGCTACTGCGAGCTTGCCGCCGGCCACCGCCTTGGCGTCAGCGCCGCTCGCCGCCAGGGCCTCTGTCGCGGCGACGAAGGCCTCAAGATCGGCGTCGGCGGGCGAGGAGGGCTGGCTGCCATCGGGCCAAGCGGCAGTTGGCGCCGGCGTATCGCGCCGCAACCGCTGGAGGCGGACGATCGCAGTGTCCGGCGCCAGCCAGGGAGGCAGGCAGCGGGGATCGCTGGCGCTCAGGCTGCCGCGGGCCTTCAGCCGGCTGCCAGCGAGGGTCAGCGCGAGATCGCAGGCGGCGCGGCGAGAGGTCGGCTGCACGGCGGCGTCGCGGCACAGCGCCAACGCCGTGGCCGCGCTGCCCTGCAGGTCATCGCAAGCGGCGACGACGTCGCCGCACGGCGGTTGCTGGGCGCCGCAGCAGGGCGTGGCTTCCAAGCGGCGGCGGGCGGCAGCGACGTGCAGAGGGGCGCTGGCCGGCTGTACAGTGGCGGCCGCAGGCACGGCGCTCCCTCGAGCTAGCCCGACTGCGTCGGCGGCCGCCGCGAGCGCGGCACCAAGGCAGCGTCGATGGCTGCGCAAAGAGGCGTCATCCGTCGGATCGGCGCCGGCGCTCTGGTCCAGGCGCAGCAGCCAGGCGGAGTCGAGTCGTAATGACGAGTCGGCGTCGGCGGTCGTCTGAGGATCGAGGGCGCAGACCAGAGATCGGCCGAGACCGAGGAGGTCGTCGACCCGTCTCTCGATGGCCGGATCGCCGAGTCGGGCGTCGAGTCCATCCTCCTGCAGGCCGACCAAGCGGCGCAGGTCGGCCAGGGCGTTGAGCGCCGCGAGGTGGCGCTCACTACCCTGGCTGGCTTCGACCAGGCGACGCTGCAGCAGCAGGGTCCGCTCTACGAGGGCGGCGTCTTGTTCCGGGCGCTGACGCAGCCGGCCAGCGAGGCCCGCGATGACGGCCCGATCACAGGCACGCGAGAGGTCGAGCGCGGCGTCAAGCTCGCTGGCGAGGCCGACCTCGCGCGGCTCAAGGGCGTCGAGTCCGATCACGACGACTTCGACCGTCGCGGGATCTGGTGGGCCGCCGACGCTGGCGCAGCGGGTCAGCAGGGCGCGCAGCGCCGCCAGGGGATCGGCGTCTGCGAGCGTCGGCGCGACATCAAGGGTGATCTCGGCGGCCAACGCCGCGCCCGCCACGACCGCGCCGGCGTCTTTCGGCTCGATAGGCGCGAGCTCAGGCGACGGCGGCGCGGTGGCGGCGGCGCCCAGTCCGAGCGCTCGCCACTCACCAGGGTCGCCGGCGGCGAGCGATGGTCCGAGCTCTCCGAAGAGCCAAGACGCGGCCGCGACAAGGAGACCAGCGGCCACCAGCAGCCGAGAGAGGGAACGCCGCGGCGGCTGGCCCGGACCAGTGGTCGCGGCAGGGGACGCCGACCCTGGGGACTCCAGGGTGCCTCGGGCCGGCTGCGACGGGCCGCTTGGCAGCCGGTCGAGGCGCAGGGGCGCGCGGGCGAGCGCGAGCAAGGCATCGGCGGGATCGCCCACTAGCGGGACGGTGTGGGGCTGGCGCTGCCCGGACTCCGACAGGACGAGGTGGCCGGCGACGACGCGATCGGGCAGCCACAGATGGATCTCTCGCAGCGACAACTTCGCCACCACCAGACGCTCAAGCTCCCAAAACCACACGCCGTCCGGGCTGCGCAGGTAGACCTGATTGGCGCGCAGAGGGGCCCCAATGGCGCCGTCCCGGACCAGCGGCAGGTCGGTCCCATGCAGCAAGACGCCGCGGGCCCTGTGGAAGCCTTCCCCTTGCACCGTCACTTCGCTGACGAGCCAGAGCTGCCACTCCGCGAGCCAACGCAGACTGACCAGAAAGGCCCGAACTCTATTGACGAAGTCCTGATTGCGCGCCGCGTCGAACACGACCTCGAGCTCGCCGTGGGCGCGCTGGTTGCGGAGCTCGCCGAGCCGAATGAGGGCCTGCCGCTGATCGGCGGCGACGGTCGGCCGAAGGTGCTCTGCCAAGCGGCGGGCGAACGTGCCCTCCGGCGCCTCGGCGGCGGCCAGGGCCAAGACGAGCTCGCCGTAGCTGCCGAGGCCAGGTTTGTCCAAGTACGTCACAGCCTTTCGGAAGGCCTTGCTGCGTTCGCTGGGCCCCGTCGACGCCAACTGCAGGGCGAACAGCAGGCGCAGAGTGGTGATCAGGGTCTGCTCGGCGGCGCGCGCGGAGTCGCTCGGGCTGCCGGCGTTCAGGGTGACGACCCAGTCGGCGGCGATCGGCCTCGGCAGGGCCCTACACAGCTCCTCATCGCTTAACGTCGACTGCATCGGCTTCTCCATGGCCGAATCCAACGCGCAGAAAGCCCGGGAGATTCGTCGGGCACGCTGGCCGCGTCAAGGCGCGTCGGGAGCTCCCATCGGCGCGGCCTGCCGGGCCGCCTTCGCCTTTGCCGCCGCCTGCGCAGCCCGCCGCGAGTCCAGGTTGCGCTTCCTCTCGGCGAGGGAGAGCACCCTGGGGCGCTTGGGTACCGGCCGCTGCGCTCTACCCTCTGGATCGTCGGCGAATCGGTCACGGCTGGCGAGGCCGGGCGCCAGCGTGGAGGTGGCGAGGAAGCGCGACGCCTGCACGGCCCGCAGTGGCTTGCCAAGCGGCGCCACCATGGCGGCGAGCCAGAACAGCCAGAGCGCCAACGCGATGCCGAGCGTACGCATCCTCCCGAGGTCGCCGCCGCCGGAGCGCAGGCTCGGCTCCAAGCCGACCCCGCTGGTGGCCACGTCGTCGCGTAGTCCACGTCCCCAGAGCGCGAAGCAGAGCGCGACCAGCCCGGCCTGCGCGGCGAACGCCACGGCGCCCGGCAGCCCGAGCACGCTGCCGAGGCTCGGCGCGTAGCTAGCGAGGACGGTGACCACGGGCCAGGCCAGCTCGAAGACCGGGTGCTCTAGGCGGTCGATGTGGTAGGGGAAGCCGGCTGCGGTTGGCAGGTGCATCAGGACGCCGGCGAGGCAGGCGACGCTGGCGATCGCGGTCAGCAGCGTGCGTTGCAACGGCGTGCGTCCAAAGCGGGCCGGGGGCAAGACGAATGGCACGCCTGCACCCAGGAGCGGGATGAGAGGCAGCAAGTGGCGGGGCCCGGCTGCGTCGCCAGCGCGCCAGTCGACGAAAGAAGCGATGAAGAGGAAGTAGCCGCCCATGATCAGCAGCAGCCCGCGGGCCTCCAGGCGGAGCGCGTCGTCGGCGAGGGGCGATCGCACCGCCGCGCGGGGCGTCTCTGCGTCCGCGACAGCGGTAGTTTCGAGCGGAGGCGCCGCGGCCAGCCGAGGCCAGGCGCGAAGCAAGAGCCCGACTAGGCCCATCAACAGCCACGGTGAATGGTAGAAGAGGCCACGGGCGCCGCCAAAGGTGAGGCCGAGCAGCGCCTCTGGGTTGGGAAGCGAAAAGCCGAGCAGTCCCTTGGCATGAATCTCCGCTAGCTCGGCGTCGGCCTTGAAGCCATAGGCGAACAAGAGGGGCGAGCCGAAGACCGCAGCGTTGTAGCTGAGCTGCAACCCTGCCCCGGCGCCAATGCCGGCCCAGAAGGGCAGCGCCAGGCGCAGCCGCTCAAAGAGGCTCCCCGGCCATCGGCCCAGGACCCCGAGCCCGACCATGCCGGCCAGCAGAAAGACCGGCGTGTCGACCACACCGGCATAGCCCGCGCACAGCCCGCAGGCCAAACGACGCTGGAGCGACGGCGCGGCAGACGAAGCCGGGCCCAGGCCGAAGTAGGCGGCGGCTATCAGCCCTGCGGCGAGGCCGTGGCCAAAGAGCAGTCCGCCGTAGATGAAGAGCGGCGACGCCAGCATCAACAGGAGCAGCGTCAACGACAGCGCGCGCTCGCCGACACCCGCGCTGCGCAGCCAACGCCCGAGCTGCCACATGCCGGCGCAGAGCGGCAGCAGCACGGCCAGCAGGCACGACAAGTACCCGAAGAACCAGAAGTCTTGCCGCCGCACCGCCGGCCAAATCACCTCGAGCAGGGCGTAGAGCGGGACCAAGAGCAGCGACAGGCCGGGCGCCTTGTCCATCAGGATGCGGCCGGCGTGCTCGGCGCGGTCGACCGGAATCGAGCCGTGCAAGGCGCAGATGGGGCTGAGGTCGAAGGCGCCGGTGTCCACCAGCGCCTGCACAAAATACAGACGTATCGCCTCGTTGGCGGTGTGGAGGTGCGGCAAGAAGTGAATAGGCCAGGCGACGCAGAGCGCCGCCAACGCCAGCAGCTGAGCTGTCCGCCGCGCCCCGAACTCCCCAGCGTTGGCGGGCCCTGACTTCAAGGTCTTCAGGTTGACACGCGCTAGCGGCAACGGCAACGCTCCGGCCCGCGCCGGTCGCCGCAGCGCGGGCCAAGGGCGCTCGGAGCCCCACCATGACTGTGAGCCGCCCCTTTCGCGTCCTCGGCCTTCAGCAGGTGGCCATCGGCCACGAAGACAAGGCTGAGCTCCGCCGCTTCTGGGTCGATCTCCTCGGGGTCGCGCTCGTCGGCGGCTTCCGCAGCGAGCGCGAGAACGTAGACGAGGACATCGCCTGCCTCGGACAAGGCCCCTGCGCCGTCGAGCTCGACCTGATGCAGCCGATCGATCCCGGCCGCAGTCCCAAAGTGCACCAGCCAGCGCTCAACCACCTCGGGCTCTGGGTCGACGACCTGGCCGCCGCGGTCGCGTGGCTCGAGGCCCAAGGCGTTCGCTTCACCCCCGGCGGCATCCGACGCGGCGCCGCAGGACACGACGTCGCCTTCATCCAC
The DNA here is from genome assembly GCA_005777155.1 of Pseudomonadota bacterium. Taxonomy (GTDB): domain Bacteria; phylum Myxococcota_A; class UBA9042; order UBA9042; family UBA9042; genus SXNM01. The sequence continues at coordinate 5,503 of SXNM01000303.1, forward strand.
CCGCGCGGCGACGACGCCCACCCCGAGTCCGCGCGCGGCGTGCTCGTCGAGCTGGTGCAGGCGCCGCCCGAGGTCATCGCGGCGCTCGCCGGCTAGGTGGCGCCGCGCAGGGCGCTACTGAGCGTTGGGTACGCAGAAGCCGCTGACGCAGACCTTGCCGGAGTTTTCCGGGCCGCAGGCCTTGCCTTCGTTGGTGGGCTGGTGAGAGCAGCTGTCGAAGCCGCAGGCGTCGGTCGTGCAAGCGTTGCCGTCGTCGCACGACCATGGAAAGTCACCCTTGCCACAGATCCCGGCGGTGCAAGCGCGCGTCACGCAGGTGCCTGGACCCTTGCAGGTCGGGACCTTGTCGCAGCCGCCGAACGCGTTACACATCTCGCTGGTATCGCAGGGGAACAGATCGGCACAAGAGACCTTGACGAGGCCCGTGTAGACGCAGCCGGACTTCGAGTCGCAGACCTCTGACGTGCAGCTGTTGCTGTCGTCGCAGTCGATTGCCTTGCCTTGGCACTTGCCGCTGACGCACTTGTCGCCGTAGGTGCAAACATCGTCGTCGACGCAGGTGGCTCCGCTGACCTGGGTAAAGACGCAGCCGCTCTGGCTGTTGCACTGGTCGTTGGTGCAGGTGTTGCCGTCGTCGCAGGTCAGGGTATAGCCGGAGCAGACGGCGTTCGAACATTGATCCTTGGTCGTGCAGGCGTTGTTGTCGTCGCATTCCTGCTGGTTGTTGGCATACACGCAGTTGCCCGTCGTGGCGTCGCAGCCCTTGTCATCGGTGCACTCGGTGTTGTCGACGCACACCTTGGCGGTGCCGGACACGCACTTGCCCGACGCGCAGGTGTCGCTGATCGTGCACAGGTTGCCGTCACTGCACACCCCGCCGGATTGCGGCGTCTGGACGCAAGCCCCAGTGCTCGATACGCAGCTGTCGAGCGTGCAGACGTTGCCGTCGTCGCAATTGAGCGGCGTGCCAGGCTGACAGACGCCGTTCTTGCAGACGTCGGTCACGGTGCAGCCGTTGTTGTCGTTGCATGAGATGGTGTTGTGCGTATAGACGCAGCCGTTGGCCTCTTGGCCATTGCAGCTGTCGGTGGTGCAGGGGTTGCCGTCGTTGCAGGTCAAGGCGCCGCCGCTGGCGCATTGGCCGTTGCTGCAAGCGTCGTTGACGGTGCAGACGTTGTTGTCGCTGCAGCTACCGCCAATCGTGGCGAAGGCGCAGTTGCCCGTGCTCGCGGTGCAGTTGTCCGAGGTGCAGTCGTTGGTGTCGTTGCAGACCTTGGCCGTCCCGGGCTTGCAGGTGCCCGACTGGCAGGTGTCGCCGGTGGTGCAGAGGTTGTTGTCGCTGCACGTGGTCGACGACTGTGCCGTGTTGACACACTTGGTGGTGCCGTCAGCCTGCGACTCGCAGGTGTCCAGCGTGCAGGCGTTGTTGTCGTTGCAATTGACGCTGGCGTTGCTGGTGGTGCAAGCGCAGGTGAAAGTGCCGCCGACGCACGTCCCGCCTTGGCAGGCGTCACCGCTCGTGCAGGCCGCATCGTCATCGCACGACTTGGCGTTGTTGGTGAAGGTGCAGGCCCCGGAGCTCGGGTTGCAGCCATCGTCGGTGCAACCGTTGTTGTCGGCGCATGGCTTGGCGCTGCCTGCCTTGCAGACCTTGTCGGCGCAG
>SXNM01000304.1 GCA_005777155.1 Pseudomonadota bacterium
CCTGGGCAGCGGCGACCGGCGGCTCGGCGGCGTTGGGATCGGCCCCTGCCGCCGGCAGGGCCGCTGCGGCGCGTGACTCGTCAGAGCGGCGCTGCGCGGCCTGGCGCTCCGCTCGCAGTCGGGCCGCCTCGGGGTCGTCTGCCGAGAGGTAGGGCGCGCCGGGGCTCTTCGGGACCGCCAGATACGGTAGCGCAAAGCGGGCGATCTCTCGCACCACGGGCGCAGCGATCGCGCCGCCGGTGCGGATGATCTCGCCGCCGGGCCCGACCTTTCGCGGCGTGTCGACGGCGACAAAGATGGCGAGGCGCGGCTTCTCGCGCGGGATCAGCGCCACAAAGCTCGCCACCCAGTGTGTGGGCGAGTAGCCGCCCGGCCCCACCTGCTGCGCCGTGCCGGTCTTGCCGACGACCTTGTAGTCGTCGAGGCGGGCGCGCCGCGCGGTGCCACCGGGCTCGCAGACCAGGGCCATGGCGTCGATGACCTTCGCCGCCGTCGCCTCGGAGACCACGCGACGCCCTGGCTCCTGCGCGAAGGGTTCGCGGGTGCCGTCCGGGCCGACGATCGCCCGCACCAGGCGCGGTCGCTTGTGGAGGCCGCCGCGGCCGATGGTGGCAAAGGCGTTGGTCAGCTGCAGGGCGGTGACCGCGACGCCCTGACCGAAGGCGATGTTGGCGAGGTTGACGGGCAGCCAGGTCTCGCCGGGGCGCAACTGACCGCCAATCTCGTCGACGAGGCCGACCTCGGTGCGGGCGCCGATGCCGAACGCCCGCAATGACTGGTCGAGGGCCGTGCGACCGAGCCGGAGCGCGATCTTGCCGATGGCGACGTTCGAGCTGTATTTGATGGCCTCTGCGGCGCTCATCTCGCCGTGCGGGTGGGCATCTTTGATCAGCTTGCCCGGCACGTAGAGGCCCCCGGAGGTGGCGAAGCGCTCCTCGGGCCGCACCTTGCCGGCCTCCAGCGCGGCGGCGTAGGTCAGGACCTTGAGGGTCGATCCAGGCTCAAAAAGGTCCTGGATGGCGCGGTTGCGTCCTGCCGACGCCGGCGTAGTGTCGACCTGATCGGGGTCCACCGTCGGCGACTGCGCCATGGCGAGCACCTCGGCGCTGGCGATGTCGATGACGACGGCGACCGCGAAGTCGGCGCTGGCCTCGACGACGCCCTGCGCCAGCAGCTTCTCGGTCACCGCCTGCAGGGTCTTATCGAGGGTGAGCTCGACGGAACGGCCGGCATAGCGAGCGGTGTCGGGCGTCCCTTGCGGGTAGAGCACGGTGCCGTCGCGCATGCCCGTGACGGTGAGGCGCACCTCCTGCCCGGCGACCAGGCTGGCGAACGTCTTCTCGGCGTTGCCCTGCCAGTGCGGGTGACCGACGACGGCGCCGGCGATGGCGCCTCCCGGGTGGTGGCGTCGAAAGTGCGGCTCGATCGCGAGGCCCGGCAGCCGACCCTCGTTCACCCAGCGCTGCAGCGTCTGCCGCTGGCTGAGGCTGATGTCGGGCAGCAGCACGACGTAGCCCCTGTCGCGGCTGAGGCGCTCCCGCAGCTCCGACTTCGGGGCGCCGGTGGCCTCGTGCACAAGGTCGACCGCGACCTCACGGTAGGCGTCCGCCACGGCAGCGCGCGGCAGCAGGTCCTCATAGAGCGCCGCCCGGCGCCGCTTGCAGTCGGAGCTGTCAGGCAGCGCCCAGCCGTAGAGCCGCGGATGGGCGTCGCAGGCGAGCGCGGCGACGAAGCGGGCGGCGCCGGCGCGCAGGTTGTCGAAGGCGCGCACTTTTGGCATCGGCACCAGGGGCACGTCGGCGCAGGCCTCGCGCGCGGCGTCGCAGGGCTGGATGCGGTTGCGCCACCAGCGCGGGTCGGCCACCAACCGGTCCGAGCGGACATCGGTCGCCATGGGAGCCCCATGTCGGTCGCGGATGTCGCCGCTGCGGGTGCGAATCACGGCAGTGCGCGCGCTGTTCTTGGCGGCGTGGTGCTCGATTTGGTCGACGTGGGCGACGTGCCAGTACGCCGCGCCCACTCCGACCAGCAGGTACCCCGCGATCAGCCACAGCGCGACCCGGGCGCGTTCCACCGAGCGGACGTAGCGGGCGGCAGGGGTGTGGCCTGCGCGGTCGCGGCGTTGCCAGCGGCCTGGGGCGCGCGGGACCACGGTCTCGCCCTGCAAGTGGCGAAGATCGTTGAATCCATCGGCTGCGTCGGCGAAGCCCCGCTCGCCATCAGCGGCGCGCACAGCCCCAGCAGAGGTGGGCGCGACGTCCATGGCGACGAGCTCATCGCCGCCCGGCGCGTCCTGCCCTCTCTGCCCCTCGTCGACGCCCGCCACGAATGCCCTCCTGCTCGACCCATCCAAAGACGCCGCCCAGGCGCCCTGCCCTGCCTACTGCACCGCGCTGTCTAGGATTCGCGCCGCGCAGCGCCTGCCAAGCGGCGAATCGCCCGCGATCTTGCGGCACCGCCGAAAGGCGTCCTGCGCCCGCTCCAGGTGACGTTCACTCAGCAGCTCGCCGAGCTCCCACCACGCGTCGGCGAAGTTGTCTGGGCACAGCCGCGTCGCGTCCTCGAGGTGCCGAACCGCCGTGTCGATGTCGCGCTGCTCCTTGGCCAGCAGGCCGAGGTTGCGGTGTCCAAGGCAGAACTTGGGGTTCAAGAAGACGGACTGGCGCAGGTGGTGCTCGGCGTTGCGCATGTTGCCGAGGCGCAGGTAGGCCCAGCCGATATTGTTGTGCGCCAGATAAGGCGTGGTGTAGAGCGGCTCGCCCAGCAGCGGCTCGATGATCTGGATCGCCTCGTGGAAGCGCTCCAGCTCGAGGTACGTGACGCCGAGGTGGTTGCGCGCGGCAAAGAATCGAGGGTTGCGCTGCAACGCGCGGCGAAAATTCTCCGCTGCCTCCTCGTACTGCTTGCGCCCAAAAAGCACGAATCCGTAGAGATAGCGGCTCTCAGCGTGCTCCGGGTCGAAGTCGAAGGAGCGCACCAACTCACGGATGGCGAGGTCGATGTTGCTGGCCTGAAAGTATCCGGCTGCCAACTTGTAGTGGAACTCCGCTTTGTCTTCGCGCTTGCGGCGCTCAGCGTCAGCTGAGCTGCAGCCCAGGGTCGTCGCCGCCAGCGCAGCGCCAAGGGCGGGCAGCGAGGCCGCCATGAGCCCGAGCGCCCGCGCCGGCGCTGCGGCTGAGGCCACATTGGCGAGCAGACATAGCGCCGCCCACGGCGCGCCGATGCGGCCGCCGCCAGCACGCGACGTCTGCCGACTGGGAGCGCTCACGGCACCTCCACGAGATCGTCGGGATCGACGTTGTCCATGCCGAAGCTGGTCACGGCCTCATCGCGCAGCATGACCGGATCGAGCGCTCGCTCGACTTGCGCCTCGAGGTCGCGGTTGCGCTCGACGGCCTCACGGAGCTCGGCGTCGGCCTGCGCCAGGTCGCGCGCCAGTCGGATGCCGGCGGAGTGTTCGCGGACCCGCAGGACCCCGGCGGCGGTGATGGCGGCGGTCAACGTGACGAGGCCGAGCACGCGCCACCACACGAATTGCTCGCTGGGCGGCACAGCCAGACCGCCGGCGAGGGCGGTGGGCCATGGCCTCGCGCGCTCTGCTTGGCCTGGTGCGCCCACAGCGTCCTCGCCGCGAGGCGCTTCTTGCCGCCCACTCATCGGCTGCCCCCCTCGACCCGGTCGCAGCCGAGCCCGTCGTCGACGTCGCCGTCTGCCTCAGCCCCGACATCCAGCGCGTCGGGTGGTCGCCGTCGCAGCAGGCGGAGGCGGGCGCTGCGGGCGCGTGGGTTGACCGCCACCTCTGCGAGGTCGGCCTCAATCGACTTGCGCACCGGCAGCTCGAATTCGCCGTTTCGCGGCGCCAGGGCGCGGAGCGCGTGCTTGACCACCCGATCTTCGCCTGAGTGGAAGGCGATGACGGCCAGGACGCCTCCGGGCAGGAGCCGCGCTGGCGCGACGACGAGGAGGCGCTCAAGCTGCTCGATCTCGTCGTTGACCCAGATGCGGAGGGCCTGGAAAACCCGCGTCGCCGGATGGATCTTGGACGGCCCGGGCAACACGCGGCTGATGCGCGCGGCGAGCTCGACTGTGCTGTCGACGCCCTCTGCCGCCGCCTCACAGCAGACGCGTGCGGCGCGCCCAGGACGGTCGACGTCGCCGTAGTCCCGCAGGACCACCGCCAAGTCCTCCTGCCGAATTCGCAGCAGTCGCTCGCGCAGCGGCTCGCCTCGGCTTGGATCCATGCGCATGTC
>SXNM01000305.1 GCA_005777155.1 Pseudomonadota bacterium
GCGATGGCCCGCTCGCCCTGGGCCGTGGCGCCGACGCGGACGTAGGTGGCGGCGAGGTCGAGCCACGGTTCGCGCTCCGGATCGAGTGACTCGGCCCAGGCGTCGAGCTGCTCGCGGGCCGCGGCCCGGTCGCGCAGCAGCAGGGCCAGGGACGTGAGGTCTCGATGGCTGACGCCGTCGGCGCTGCCGGCAGCGCGCGCCCGCGCCAGCCAACGCGCGGCGACGTCGCTCGCGCCTGCCTGCCAAGCAAGGCGGGCAACGGTCGCGGCGCGTCCCCGCTCTGGCCGAGCGTCGATAGCGACCACCAGCTTCCGACATAGGGCGCCGCCGCCATCGCGCCCCGCCGCAACCTCGGCGAGCCACAACAGCACGTCGCGCTCGACGCCGCGCGGGTCGACGTCGGCTGCCAAGCTCAGGGCCAACTCGTCGCGCCCGCCTTGCAGAGCCGCTCGGAGGACCAACGTCGCCACCCGCCCGCTGAGCGACGGCCGCGCTGGGCCCGGCCCCGTCGCCGCTTCGCCCTCTCGGGCGATCTCCGGCGGTGCGGCGGCGGCCTCGTCGACGCGCGCCAGGTGGGCTTGAACCTCGGCCAGCGCATCGTCCACGCGTCCAAGCTGGAGCAGCGCCTGTAGGGCGGCCAGCAGCACCTCCTCGTCGCCGCTGGCGGAGCCGAGCAGCGGCTGCAGCAGCGCCAACGCCATCTCCGGCCTCGCCTCCTGCAGCAGGCGCTGGGCGTGGTCCAGGCGCTGGCCGAGGCTCGGTTGCAGCGCCAGCAGCGCCTCGGCCAGGCGCAGAGCGCTGTCTGTGGAGTCCAGACGCGCCCGCAGGCGCAGCAGCAGCTCGGCGTCTGCGGGGCGCAGCGAGGTCGGCGCCCGCCACCAGATCTCCTCGAGCGTCGCTCGTGCCGCGTCCATGCGGCCGGCGCCGACGAGCGCGTGGGCCAAGGCAGCGCGCAGCGCCATGTCGCCCGGCGCCCGCCGCGTCTGCTCGGTCAGCACTTCGAGCTGCAGCTCGTGTAGGCGGCGGGCTGCCAAGAGCTGCTGCAGCTCCTGAAGGCGCTCGGCGGACAGCGACTCCAGGCCCTGCGTCCACAGCGCGTCTACGGCCTCGAAGCCATGGCCAGCGTCGCGCAGCGCCTCGTAACGCAGCGCCTGCGCCAGCTGCACGTGCGAGGGGATGGCAGAGGCCGGCGACAGCCGATCGATGAGGTCGAGCAGCGCCAACGCCCGCCCTGGCTCGCCCTGGTCGCGGTAGACCTTGACCAGGGGCAGGGCGATCTCCCGCCTCGGCCCCGCCTCGGCCAGCGCCTGCTCCAGCCAAGCCCGCGCCCGGCCGCCGTCTTGGTCGTTGAGCAGGTGGGAGCCGAGCTCCGCCGCAGACGGCACCAGCGCCAACGCCAACGCGAAGGCCCCGGCCACCAGCAGCGCGACAGAGAAGTGGGTCCGTCGGGTGCTGCCGCGGACTGCCGCAACAAATCGAAGGATGCCGCTGCCTTCCGGAAACCCCGCGTTCATGGAGGCGCTGCCGCCTGGGGCGCGTCCTCGGCTGACGGCTGGGCTGGCTCTGGCACCACGCGATCCAACGCGATGGTCGCGACGTAGGGGACAAAGCCGGCCTGGCGCTGGGCCGCATAGATCGCCCGCACGCCGGCGCGGTCCTCGACGTCCCAGTAGTCGAGGGTGTACAGCCGCAGCGCAAGGTTCGCCGCGCGGGCCGCCTGCTGCCGCTTCAGCGACGCCGCCCGCTCGTCGGGTCGCAGCAGCCGGGCCTGCTTGGCCTGGAAGTCCCAAGTGGTGAAGGTCGACTCGATGGCGAAGGCGGCCGTCACCTCGCGCAGCTCACCGGTCAGCTCCAGGGCGCCGTTGACCATCAAGACCGAATCGGGCCAGCGCGCGCGCAGGTGGGTGACCAGCGCCACCGCCGCCTGCCGCATCCCTCGGTAGTTGTCCGGCGCCTCACGCTCCAGCGCCAGCGCCGAGTCGAGGGTGTCGAGGAAGAGGCCGTCGAAGCCGCGCGCCTGCAGCGGCAGCGCCATCTCCTGCACCGCGATGGCGGTCCAGGCCGGGTGGCGCAGGTCGACGACGAAGGCGCCCGGCCAATTCGGGTTCTCGCGCACCAGCACCCCGGCGCGCTCGGCGGCGCCGAAGGTCTCGCGCTGGCGATTGAGCTCACCGAGGGAGAGGTAGGCCAGCACCTTTGCGCCCTTGCTCCGCACAGCGCCGAGGTCGCCGCGGTAGCCAGGGTCGAGCACCACGATGTCGTGGCCGTGCAGCAGCTCGGGCGGCGCCTCGACGCCGTAAAAGACGGTCCAGCGCTCGGGTGGCCGCTGCGGACCGCCGCAGCTGCAGGCGGTGAGCGCGACCAGCCAGGTGGCGACGGCCCAACGCCAGGCCAGGCTGGCAGTCCATGTTGAGCGCGTTCGATCCGGGCGACCTGACAAGAGCACCACCTTGACGCAGCGCGCGGGCAGGTGCCCGGCGGCCACGCATAGAATGGGCGCGAACCCAGTGTTGGGCAAGCGCGCGCCCTCAGTCCTGCGAGTGGCTCGTCTGCGGGCCGGTCTCTGCGGCGTCTGTCGCGTGGCGAAAATCGGAGAAGGGGCGCCATCGACTTTCTGAGCCACCTTCTTTCGCACACTTGCAATGGGGGGTGGTGGGCGCCTACGCGTCGCTCGGTCCGAGCATTCATCCCAGCGAGCGGAAGAGCAAGCTCATTGCAGACTTGCGAGACCGGCACCTTCCCGATCAGGTGAATTTGGTAGAGCGCGGCCTTCTGCTCGGCGGTCTGCTGACGACGGGGCCGGCGTGACATCGGGACCTTCAGGCCGTGTACCTATCACGGCGGTGAGGTCTGTCAGGATTCGACTGACGCAAGACAGGAGAACAACCACGGGCAGATGCCCAATTGGACCAGCGGTGCGCTCTGCAGCGATACGACAGTGGACAACGTTTGAGGTCTATTACCGTTGCTGACAGGGCATGCGACGGACTCCGGGTTGAACTTTCTACCGCACGCCGACGCGTCGCCAGAGCAGCCACTCACGGTCTGCTCTGACCTTCGGGTGATGGAAGACGGGATCTGTGGGATGATCGGCGGAGAGCCTCGTCGAATCGTCCGGCACCTACGGATGCGGCTTGCCAGCATGCGGCGCGAACGCCACCCTGCCGCGACGAGGGCAGGGCCAACGCGCACCCCTGCTGCCCGCGAGGCCACCATGCGATCTTTGGACCCCTGGCGACGCTCGGCAGACGCTAGGCAGGGCCCCTCATGGCGCGGCGCGGCCGTCTGCGCGCTCGCTTTCTGGCTCGTCGCCTGCGCCGGTCCGGCCGCCAAGGAAAGCGCTGGCGACGCCGGCCCCCTGGCAGCTGGCGATGGCGCCGACGCTGCCGACGCAGGCGAGGTCGCCGTCGACCCGGACGCCGCCGACACTGCCGACGCCGACACTGCCGACGCCGACACTGCCGACGCCGCGGCCAACGAGGACATCAGCGCAGCGGACGCCGACGCCGCCGACGCCGGACTGGGCGGTGGCGCCGGGGTAGATCCCATCGCCTGGGGCCAGGGGCCGCTGCCAGCGCTCGATCGGCCGCTGGCGACCGGCTTGGCCACCGACGTCACGCTCACGGCCTGCGTCGCCGCCGCCTTCGCCGCTGGCGCCGCGGACTCGGTCGGCCCGGCGCTCGCCAACGGCTCCATCGCTCTCCCCGCCGCCGGCGCCGCCGCCTACGGCAAGACCTGGCAGGCGGCCGAGGCCAACGCCGGCCACGAGTTCCCCAGCGTCGGCATCCCGCAGGGGACGGCGTGGCTGCTCTGCCGCGTCAGCCTCAGCGCGCCGACCCGACTGGTCGCACAGGTGGACAGGAGCTACGAGCTGCGCTGGCCTGGGCACCGACTGCCGGCGGACGTCTATGGTTCGGGGCGGATGCGGTTGCCTCTGCGCCTCGCCGCCGGTGAGCACGTCCTCGGCGTCCGAGGACGCGGCGGCCAGAAGGTGCGCTGGCGGCTCTGGACGGCGCCGACGGCGCTGCAGCTCGCGCCCTCGGACCTGACGCAGCCCGATCTACGCGTCGGCAACAAGGACCCGCTCTGGGTCGGCATGCCGCTGCTGGAGATCGACGGCATCTTCAGCACCGATGTCCGAGCGCGGGTCGTCGAGTCGCCGCACTTTCACGCCAGCGAGGTGGGCTGGCCGGGTCTCGGGCCTGGCGCCGCAGTGCAGATCGGCTGGAAGCTGGTCCCCAAGGCGGCGCCGACGGCGACCACCGACGGCAAGAACGCAGAAGGCAAGGACAAGCCACTCCTCTGGCCGGTGACGCTGGAGGTCGCCTCGGCGGCCCACCCAGAGGCGGTGCGGCTGAAGATCGACCTCGCGGTGCAGGGCGGTGAGCAGCCCTTTCGGCAGACCTTTCGCGACGCTACCGACGCCTCGGTGCAGTACTACGGGGTGCGGCCGCCGCGCGATTTCGACGCCAACAAGAAGGATTACGGCCTGCTGCTCAGCCTGCACGGCGCCGGCGTCGAGGGCATCGGCCAGGCCGCGGCCTACGGCGCCAAGACCTGGCTGTGGCACGTGGCGCCGACCAACCGCCGCCCCTTCGGCTTCGACTGGGAGGAGTGGGGCAAGTGGAACGGTCTGCGCGCCCTCGACGACGCCATCGCCCGCTTTCAGCCCGATCTCCAGAAGATCTGGCTCGGCGGCCACTCGATGGGCGGCCACGGCACCTGGCAGTTCGCCGTTCACCACAGCGGCCGCTTTGCCGTCGCCGGGCCCTCGGCGGGCTGGGACTCTTTCTATACCTACGGCGGCTCGCCCAAGCCCAAGGGCGTCGTCGGTCGCGCCCGGGCCCACTCGGATACCTCGAAATACCTAGAGAACCTCGCCGACCGCGGCGTCTACGTCATCCACGGCACCGCCGACGACAACGTGCCGTGGAGCGAGGGCAAGGCGCTGCACCAGAAAGTCAGCCAATTCAGCAAGGACGTGCACCACCACTGGCAAGACGGCGCCGGCCACTGGTGGGACGGTCCGCTCGCCGAGGGGGCCGACTGCATCGACTGGCCGCCGCTTTTTGCCCTCATGCAGGAGCGGCCTCTCGACCCATTCGAGCTGTCGTTCCGCCGCCTGAGCCCCGGCCCCTACTACAGCGCCGATCACAGCTACCTGCGCCTCGATCAGGCCTGGACCGCGATGCTGGACGTCCAGGCCGAGTCGATCTTCGACGGGGCGGCGCTCAAGCTGACGCTGCGCAACGTGCGGCGGGCCCGGGTCGACGGCGCGGCCCTGCGCAAACGCGGCCTGACCGAGCTGCAATGGCGCAGCGCTGACGCCGCAGGCGTGCTCGGCGGCTGGCAGACCGCGGCGCTGCCCGAAGGGCCGCTCGACCTTGGGCCAGCCGGCGGCAAGCGCGTTGGCCAGAGCGGGCCCTTCAACCAGGTGTTTCAACGGGCGTTTGCCATCATCGTCGCCGACGACGACGTCGCGTCCCGCCGCCTTGCAGCCTATTGGGTCACCAGCTGGCAGCAAATCGGCAATGGCCACGCGACCGTGCTCCCGGCCTCGCAGGCAGCGCACGCCATTGCCGCTGGGCGCAACCTCGTCTGGTTCGGTGTTCGGCCCACCCTCGCCATCGCTGACGCCGCCGGTGCGCCGCTGCCCGTCGGCAAGCTGCCGGTGGACGTCCAGCTGCCCGGGGAGGCCGGCGCGAGCCCAGACGGACCGACCGTGGCCGGCGCCACCTTCGCCGGCGCCGCCGTGCTCAGCGTCTACCCGCGCGGCGCTGGGGTCGACGCCGTGCTCTGGGCCCCGGCCGACAAGCTCGGGCTGCTGATGGCGGCGATGCCGTTCTCGTCGCGCTCCGGACTGCCCGACTTCGTGGTGTGGGACACCAGCGGCCAGCGCGCCGCCGGCTTCTGGGGCTTTGACTGGGCCGTCGATCCGGCGCAGACCGAGGGCCTCTAGGGCGCCGCCCGCCGCGGACCGAAGATCGCCGTGCCGACGCGCACGATCGTTGCGCCTGCGGCGATCGCCGCGCCGTAGTCATCGCTCATGCCCATCGATAGCTCGTCGCACGCTTCGGCGTCGGCGGCGGCTCGGCCACCGGCGGCTTGCAGCGCGCGTCGCGCCACCGGCAACAAGGCGGCGAGGGCCGCAAAGGCTGGCGTCGGATCGCCCTCGAGCGCCGGGATGGTCATCAGCCCGCGCAGGCGCAGGTGCGACGAGGCGGCCACAGCGGCGACGAGGGCAGCCAGCTCGGCCGGCGCGCAGCCCGACTTCGCATCGTCACCGGCGACGTTGACCTGCAGCAGCACGTCGACTCGCCGTCCGAGCCCGCCGGCGACGCGGTCGGCCGCGGCGACGCCGGCCACGCTGTCGAGGCCATGGATCAGGTGACAGTGCGGCACGACGGCCTTCATCTTGTTGCGCTGCAGGTGGCCGACAAAGTGCCAGCGCAGGTCAGCGAGGTCGGCAAGCGCCGCGGCTTTTTCCTGCAGCTCGCCGGCGTAGCTCTCGCCGAAGTCGCGCTGGCCGGCGGCGTGGGCGGCGCGGATGGCGTCGACGCCGTGGCCCTTGCTGACGGCGCAGAGCCGGACGGCGCCAGTGGGGCGTCTGGCGGCCGCGGTCGCCTCAGCGATGGCCTGGCAAGTCCGCGACAGCCGATCGCCGAGGGCGTCGTCGGCGTTCCATCCGGCCGCCTCGACGTCGTGCCGCGGCGGATCGCCCGTCACGGCGCCTGCCGGCCCGGTGTCGGAGCGTAGGGCAGCAGGTCCCAGGCCCCCATCTCCTCCAACATCAGCGCCACCTGCGCCACCGGCAGGCCGACGACGTTGGTGTAGCTGCCGGCGATCTCCTGCACCATGTAGCCGCCGATGCCTTGAATGGCGTAGCCGCCGGCCTTGTCGAGCGACTCGCCGCTGGCCAGAGAGGCGTCGATTTCGCTGCGGCTCATCGGCTTGAAGCGCACCCGCGTCGAGACCGCCTGGATGCCTTCTTTGTCGCGCTCGAGGTCGAGGATGGCGAAGCCGGTGACCACAGTGTGTTCACGGCCTTGCAGCCGCTCGAGCATCTTGCGCGCCTCGGCGAGGTCGTGCGGCTTGCCGAGCAGCAGGTCGTCGATCGTCACCACGGTATCGGCGCCCAAGATCCAGCGCGGCGGGTTGTCGACGACGGCGCGTGGGTCGTTGCCGAGCGCAGCGGCGATGCGGCGGACGGTCGCGGTCGCCTTGTCGCGGCCGAGGCGCTTGACGTAGGCGACCGCGGTCTCGCCCGGCAGCGGCTCCTCGTCGATGGGCGCCGGCAGCACGCGCAGCTGCAGGCCCATGCGCTCGAGCAGCTCCTTGCGGCGCGGCGACGCTGAGGCCAAGGTCAGGACCGCCATGGCGTCAGCGACCCTGGCCGGGAAGCAGCTGGCCGGCGCCTTCCGTCGCCTCACCGCTGGCGCCCAGACCCTGCCGCTTGAAGGCGACGCCCTGGGCCTTGGCCGCCCGCGCCGCCTCGCGCGCCGCCTTCTTCACCGCCTTCCGCTCCAGCCGCTGGGCGCGACGGGCGGTCTGACGCAACGCCCAGGCCTGACGCCAACGGCGGACGGCTGGGTCCTCGCCGAGCAAGGCGCGGCCGATGGCGTTGCCGAAGGGCTGTAGCATCAGGCCGCCGAGGCAGAGCAGCATCGTCACCACGACGACGAAGAGCTCAGCGGGGGTCGTCTCGAGGAGGGCGCGCAGGTCGTTCATCGGGGCTCACTCGCGGCGGCGGTCGTGTCGGGCGCTGCGGAACTCGTCGGTAGGCCATCTGGCGTCGGGCGGGGGCTGTGGCCGAGTTGGCGCGACGCTCAGCGCGTTGGTCTCTGCGCGTTGGTCTCTGCGCGTTGGTCTCTGCGCGTTGGTCTCTGCGCGTTGAACGCTGCTGTTCAGCTAGAGGCTGTTGATCTTGGCGCCCATGCCCTCGACTTTCTTGAACAAAGACTCGCCCTTCTTGACGCTGCCCTCGACGCGCTTGCCCATGGCCTCCGCCGAGTTGTAGGTCCGCTCGGGTGTGCTGATCACCTTGTCGACCTTGTTGATGGCCTGCTCGGGCTTGGCCAACACCTCGTTCTGCTTGCGCTTAGCGGCTTCCATCTTCTCGTCGACTGTGTTGGGACCGACCGACTCGACCTGCGTGCTGCCATCCTCGCCCTGCTGGACCTTGCAGCCCCACAAGATCACGAGGTCGTGCTTGCCCTCATCGGTCGGATCGAAGCGCGTCCGCGGGTGGTCGAGCAGGTCGGCGATCAGCGGCACCTGCGCCTTGGCATGCGGCTTGAAGAGCACCTGCGGGTCCTGGCGCTTGTCCTTGCTGGCCACCACCTCGACGTCCTTGTGGCCGAGCTTCTCGAACATCTTCTGGATGTTGGCGATCGCCGGCTCGCCCGCCTCGCCCATGGTGTTGACCACCTTGATCTTCATGTGGCCGGTGATGCGCTTGAAGTCGCCGTCGTCGCGCAGGTTGGCGAAGTCGCCGTCAGAGCGCGCCCTGATGAGCCGCTCGGCGGACTGGTCGCTGCCGAGGTCGGCGAGGTTCTGCAGCCACTCGATGGCCTCGTCGCGCTTCTTCAAGAGGGCCTGGCTGCAGGCATAGTTGTAGATGGCGAACTCGCTGCGCGGGTCCTGGCCGATCGACTGCTTGAGCTTGGCGGCTCCCTGGTCGTAGCGCTTCTTGAGCAGCTCTTCGACGCCGGCCTTGGCGAGCGCTTCTGCGGACTTCTGGTCCGCCTTGGCGGCCTCCGGCGGGTTGTAGCGGGCGCGACCCACTGGCGTCGTGCCGTCGCCGCCGGCGATCTTGGCCTCACGCACCGGCACCCGCATGCCGAGGCGAAACAGGCCGTCGCGGGCGATCAAGCTGGCGCGGTCCGGGCCATTCTCGTAGATCCAGCGCAGGCCTCTCTGCAGCTCATCGCGGTCGGCGCCGCCCATTAGGTGCAGCCGGGCGTGGACGGCGAAGAGGTCGGCGCACTGCTCCAAGAGCTCCGGCGAGGCCTCCTCGGCCTTGCGCATCGAGTTGCGGCACTCGTGCTCCCGCTTCTTCCATGGCGTGTCGTCGGCAAAGGCGCGGTCGGGCGCCAGCGCCGCAGTCAGGACGAGGGCGGCGGCACAGCCAAAGGCCCGGCGCGCCCTGCTGTCGAGGCGGAGCGGGTGTCGCGGGCCACGAGCAGAGGTGCGCGTCCCGGTCGTTGGGGCCGCGGAATCCACCGGCTGTGGCCCGGCGTTGTCTTGGCTACGGCTCATGGGACTCCCACGTCGGCGGAGGGGCTGTGGCGACGCTGCGACGAGGCTGGCCGCCACGGCGCTGCGGGTTCATAGTAGGGCGCGCGGCCCCGTCGGGTCAACGCAGTCGGCGAGGCGAGACGGCGTGCTAGGCGGCAGAGGCTAGGGACTGAGGGCGCGTCGTTGCGCGGACGGTGGTGGATGCAGCGGGGCCCGGCAATCACAGATCGGTGGCGGGCGCACCTGATCGTCGGCGCCGTGGCGGTGGCGGCAGGCTATGGCGTCTGGTCCCTCGGCCACCGCGCCGGCGTCGCCAGCCGCCCTGGCGACACCGAAGGCGCCGATGCCACCCCCAGCGCGTCTGAGCTTGGCGACGGGGCCGCCGTTGAAGGCGCCGACGCCAGCGCCGTCGGTCTGCCGGCCGCGCCGAGCGCCCAGCAGGCTTTGGGCAACGCGGACGCCGACGAAGCCGGGCCGCCCGCCGCGCTCGGGCTGGCAGCGGCGCCGACAGGCAGCGGCGCAGCGCCGCTGGAAGCCGAAGGGCCTGCCGCGCCGCCGCTGCAGATCGACGTCGAGCCTGCCGCGCTGCGGGTGTGGCACAACACGTTGATGCGCTTTCAGGTCCTGCCGCGGCCAGGCGAGGCCGCGCGATGGCAGCGCTTTGTCTGGCATTTTGAGGACGGCAGCCAGCCCGTGGCCGGCGACTCGGTTCTGCACATGTTTGCCGAGAGCGTCACCGACCGCCACATCTCGCTGGAGGCGTTTGAGCGCAGCGGCGCCCGCATCGTCGTCAGCAAGCGCTTGCCGATCGAGCGGCTATCGGTGACGCCGGTCGACGGGCCGGCCCCTACCGAGCAGGCGCTGCCCAAGGCGCGAGCAGGCCGGCTGCTGCTCGTCGGCCAGGGCCAAGCGCCGCAGCTGGCGCCGCTCTTCGCCGCGGTCGCTGACGCCGGCGTCGTGGCGGTGGTCGCCGTCGGCGCCGCGGACTGGGCCGAGGTGGTGCGCGGCGCGGCCGAGC
>SXNM01000306.1 GCA_005777155.1 Pseudomonadota bacterium
CGTCGCCTGCACCTGCGTCAGCTCGCCGCGGCGTTGGCAGCCGGCGGCTACCCGCCACCGCGCGGCTTCGACCCGACCCTCCGCAACGCCCCCTGGGCGCCCCTCGCGCAGAGGCGACCCTGGGACGAGGCGATCCCCACGGAGCTGAGCCGCCTGCGCTGGCTGCTCGACCGTCGCGCCCGCCTCGCGGCCGAAGCGTCGCGGTCGGCGTCCACCGGCCCTGACGACGCGCCGGCAAGCGCCGACGGCTGAAGGCGCCGAACCAAGCGGCGGAATTCCTCACGCTGACCCGGCCGCATCGCAAAAGCGCTGTCGCCCCAGTGCGGACCGCGCGGTCGCCAGCGACGTGCCGCCTACTTGCCCTTGGCGCAGAGCACCACCGCGGTGTTGCTCGTCACGCCGCTGTCGGCTTGCGTCTGCCAGCTGGCGCCGCCGTCGTTGACGGTCACCTGGCACCACGAGGCGTTGTTCTCGTCCGACCCGGTGTGGTTGCGATGGTTGAGCACGGTCACGGTCTGGCCGTTCTGTGCCTTGGCGTGCAGCTTCATGTCCGTCGACCAGGCGCCGGTGAACAGCATCCACGTGCCGGTGTGGCTCTGCTGCTGGCCCTGCGTCGCTGAGTTGACCTTGTAGCAGATGTCGTGGCCGCCGAGGTTGTGGATGCCGCTCCAGTCGTACGCCCAGTCTGCGTCGGCCTTGTTGCCGGCTTCGTCGCGCCAGAGTCGCAGACCGACGCTCTTGCAGACCTGCACCGCCAGGCTCTCCTTGTAGGTTCCGTGCGGGTAGTGGACCGGGTGCCAGGTGTAGTCCGGGCTCTCGAGCCAGACCTTGCCGTAGGAGATCTTCTTGCAGTCAGCCGTGCAGTTGGCCTGGGTCTGCGGGTCGGCCGGATCGCACTGCTCGCCGCCGTCGAGCTTGCCGTTGCCGCACTCTTTGACGCAGAGGGCGTCGCAGCCATCGCCGGCCTGGGTGTTGGCGTCGTCGCAGGTCTCGCCGGGCTCTAGCTTGCCGTTGCCGCACTCATGGATCGACAGCGTGCCCCAGAGGCCGCTCTTGCGGCAGATGCGGACGGCGTCGGTCGCGCTGTCGACGTAGGTGTAGCCCCGGGTCTTGGCCGTGCAGGGCACGGGCGGCGCGGCCTGGACGGGCAGCTTGAGGCCGGTGGTGACCTCCAAGGCGCCGCTCGCCTGCACCTTGGTCGTCGAGCGGGTCTTGATGGTCATCGACCAGCTGGTCAGGTGGCCGTCCGTGGCCGCCTGGGCATCGCAGAGGGGGGCGTTGCCAGGCTTCTGGGGTACGCAGAAGTCCGTGTCCTTGACCTTGAGGACCCAGCTGCCCTTGGGATTGCTGCCGATCCACTTGCCGATGTCGCCGATCTTCGGCGGCTTGGCCGGCGACACCGTGAGGTCGAGCGCCTTCGCGTCCTTGACACCGCACGGGTCGCAGATCGTCCAGCCGACCTTCTTGTCGTCCGGCGGCAGCAACGTGATCGCGATCGAAGACAGGTCGGTGTTCGCCAAGACGATGTGCAGCGACAGGTCGAGCGCCTGCCCCAGCTCGGGCACGGCCAACGTCGAGGCCGCCTCGGCGCCCGTGTTGTCGGGAATCGCCACCTTCTCGGGCTCGCCTGCCAGGACGTCGGTGAACTCGTCGCCGAGCAGCCCGCCGCTCACCTCGCCGAGCGTGGGGGCCTTGCCGGCGACCTTGCCGCAGAGCAGCGCGCCGTCCTTGCCGATGCCGATGACCGCCTCAGAGTCCTTGCAGGCCCCGCTCGGCGACGCGATGCCGGTGAGCTTGCTGCCGTCGCCGATGAAGGTGGCCGCGGTCACGCTCTGCGCCGAGATCGACTGCGCCACCACGCCGACCGCGGCGACATCGCCCTGAAAAGTCGCGTTCTTGGCCTTGAGGCTGTTGCCGCCGAGGTCGACGTCGCCGTCGAAGAGCAGCTGACTGACCTTGACGCAGCCGGTGCAGTGGAGGCTCGCAGCGCCGAGGGCAAAGAGCGTGGCGTGGAGCGGCGTCCGCGGTAGCTCGGGCTCCTTGGCGACCTGGACGCCGAGGTGCGGCGCCGGCAGCGCGTTCAACACCGCCGCCGGCAAGGCCTTGGCGCTGCCCAGCGCGTAGACGAAGCGGCCGGCCTCGACCTTCACCTCGGCCGGGCCCTCGCTCCACACCGGCGACTGGGCCTCCTTCTGGGCGTAGATGGCGAACGTCAGCTCGTAGGCGCCATCGGCCACCGGCCCGCCTCCCTGGGCCTGGAGCACACCCTCAAAGAGCAGCGTCGCGGCGGCGGCATGTGCATCGCTCGCGGCGACGCCAATCAGCGCGCCGAGGCTCATGGCGAGGGCGGAGAGGGCGGTACAGACGCCGTGCGCCGCAGTGGGACGCCTCGTCGCGGGCGCTGGAAGACGGACGCGCATTGTGGCACTCCTCTGGCGCGCACCGCCACGATCTCAGCCAAAATACGCCACTAACCTAGTGTCGGCGCGCCCATCCGGCAAGGGACGGCCGCCCGTATCCGCCGCAGACGTCTCGCGGCCGGAGGCGCCTCGAAGCCCGCTTGGACCAGAACCGCCGCACCGGACGCCTGCGCCGCCATCAGCGCCGGGGTTCCAGGCGGGCCACCCGGTAGCGCCCGACCGCGCGCGCAGGGCCGACGTCGAAGCGGGTGCGCAGGCGGCGCTCGGCTTCGGCTACGGCCGTGCCCCTCCACTGCGTCGCCAGGTCCGTCGGGTCGATCGCCAGGACCAGCGGCCGGCGTGAGGCCGCCTCGCGCAGCCGGTCGAGCGCCGCGTCGTCAAGCGCGCTGAGGTCGACCACGTCGAGGCCATGGCGATGCCGGAGGTCGAGGGTGAGCTCAAAAGCGACGATCGTCGGTGGGCGCTGCCCGACGCCCCACACCGCGCGCTGGGCGTCCACCTCGCGTCGCGAGAGGGCGGCCACCGCGGCGGCCACG
>SXNM01000307.1 GCA_005777155.1 Pseudomonadota bacterium
CGGGCACCGACGACGCGGGCGGCGCCGGCGACGCCGCGGGCACCGACGACGCGGCACCACCGGCGACGACGCGGGCACCGACGACGCGGGCACCACCGGCGACGACGCGGGCACCGACGACGCGGCGCCGACAGATGGCGGCCCGGTCTGCACGCCGACGACGCCTCCTAGCGAGGTCTGCGATGGCCTCGACAACGACTGCGATGGCAAGACCGACGACGCGGCCGGACTCTGCGATGACGGCAGCGTCTGCACCACCGACAGCTGCGGCGCCAAGGACGGCAAGGTTCAGTGCCAGCACGTCGCGGGCAACGAGGGTGGCGCCTGCAGCGACGGCGACGCCTGCACCAGCGCCGACGCCTGCAAGGGCGGCCTGTGCACCGGCGCTTCGACCGCCTGTGACGACGGCAAGCCATGCACCGACGACAGCTGCGACAAGGCCGCCGGCTGCAAGAACGCGAGCAACACCGCGGGCTGTGATGACGGCGACGCATGCACCACGGGCGAAGCCTGCAAGGACGGCGCCTGCGCCGGCACGCCCAAGGCCTGCGACGACAGCGACGCATGCACCAACGACACCTGCAAAGACGGTAATTGCGCCAACGTCTCCAAGGGCTGCGATGACGACAAGGTCTGCACCACCGACAGCTGCGACAAGGCCACGGGCTGCAAGAACGTGAGCAACGCCGCGAGCTGCGACGACGGCGACGCCTGCACCGACGGCGACGTGTGCAAGGACGGCGCCTGCGCCGGTGGCAAGCCCAAGGCCTGCGACGACGCCAACGTCTGCACCGACGACAGCTGCGACAAGGCAGCGGGCTGCAAAGCCGCCGCCAACGCCGGCGCCTGCGACGACGGTCAGGCCTGCACCAGCGAGGCCTGCAAGGCGGGCGTCTGCGCCGCGACGCAGAAGGACTGCGACGACAAGAACGCTTGCACCGCCGACAGCTGCGACGGCGGCAGCGGCCAGTGTGTCCATGACCCGTTGGCCAACTGCAAGGCCTGCAGCGCGAACGCCGACTGCAACGACGCCAACGACTGCACCACCGACACCTGCGCCAGCGCCAAGTGCAGCAACGCCAAGATCTCCGGCTGCCTGGGCCCGGCGGACTTCTCGCCGACCAAAGTGAGCGGCGTGCCGGCGCAGATGGACGCGTTCACGGGCCCCGGCAACTTGTTCGCCGCGGTGACGATCTCCAACCTCGGCAAGACCACGACCTCGGGCAACATCTCGGTACAGCTCTGGGTCACGACCCAGGGCGACCTCACCGGCGACGCCGCGACCAAGCTCAAGGTGAGCGATCTCGGCAACACCTCGCCGAGCGGCATCGCCACCTCTGCGCCCAAGACTGCGAGCTTCAAGATGCCTTTGCAGTACACGATCATCCCGTCGATTCAGAAGTACACCCACTTCTGCTACGTGCTCAGCTACACGGGCACGGCGCCAGACGCTGAATTGACCAACAACACGCTCTGCCAGGCGATCACCTTCCACCTGCCGCAGGGCAAGGTCCTTGGGCTGCAGCTCAAGGGTGCCGGTAAGCCCATCGACGGCACCAAGCTGGAGGTGAACTACACCCACGTCGTGGCGCTGCCGTACAACCTCAGCTACTCCGATTCGGCGCAGACGTCGTACCCGGCGAGCTTCGAGACTAAGCTCTCGAAGGACGCCAAGCTCGATGGCGGCGACATCGGCTTGGCCGGCACCAGCGGCTCGATGGCGCTGGGCGACAAGGTCAAGGAATTCAACCTCGGCATCCCCAAAGCGACGCTCCCAGGCGAGTACTTCCTCTGCCTGCGGTAAGCGTTCCCTTCACCGGCGAGTTGGAACCAGTCACCCGAAGACGACGAGAAGTGCTTCCCAATCGTTGTCACGTCCAGCGCTGACATCGAGATCGCCGGCATCTTGCCCGCTGCCTCGACCTCGGTGGCCCAGCAACTCAAGACCGGCATCGTCTTTGGTGCCAATAACGTCTGCGAAGTCAATGTCGGCAACTTCAAGGGCAATGGGCCCTCAGGCGAGTTCGATGTCCGCTGCACCCTCGAGACCGCCAGCCAGCCGCCGCACCTGACCATTGACTGGAAGCACCCGTCGCTCGACGCCGGCAAAGGGGTGCAGACCAAGAGCGCGACCTTCGTCCCGGACGGCGCCAAGGTGACCGGCGTCAAGCCGTTCGTGTCCTACCAGTGGTGCGCCGTGATCGACCCGGACAAGAAGCTGCCCGACCTCGACCACAACAACCACAAGAAGTGCATCACCTCGCTGGTGTATGCGCCCAACTACAAGGTCGTGAACGCCACGGTGCCCGCTTCGATCAAGGTCGGCGCGCCGGTCAGCATCAAGTTCGACGGCGTCAGCAACGGCAGCCACGCCGGCCTCGCCAAGTGGAGCGCCAAGGTCGTCTTCTCGAAGGACGACAAGCTCGACGCCTCAGACACCGTCATCGACAAGGACTGGATCAACAACAATGTCGTCGAGCCGAGCCAGATCCCCGGCGGCAACCCCGCGAAGTGGTGCATCTATGGCTGCGGCGGCCTGTTCCCCGGCTCGGTGACCTTCCCGGCCTCCCTCGGCACCGGCGCTGGTTTTGTCCTCTTTGTCGTCGACCACACCAACGCGCTGGCTGAGTTCGACGAGGCCGACAATGTCGTCGTCTTGCCGGTCACGCTGACGAATTGAGCTGAGACGGCGGCGGCCGCGGCCACGGCCACGGCGACAGCGCCGGGTTAGGCCGTGGTGGACGCTGGCGCGAATCCGGAGGCCGGACTTCGTCCACAGCGGGCCAGTGAGACGCTGATGAGCCGCTACCGCTGCGCTAGCCGCCGACGGAGTTGACGGCGAATTGCACCAAGCCATCGCGCAGGTACGCCACCATCTGCTCAGCGATCTGGGTGCCGACCTTATCCTGCGCCTGCCGCGTGCTGGCGCCGATGTGCGGCGTCGCCAGGACCTTCGGGTGCGCTACCAGCGCGTCGCCAGCCGGCACCGGCTCCACCGCGAAGACGTCGAGCGCCGCCGCGCCGACCCGGCCCGACTCCAGCGCCTGGAGCAACGCGGCCTCGTCGACGATGCCACCCCGGGCGCAGTCGATCAGCCATACGCCTTGCTTGCAACGGGCGAAGGCAGCGGCGTCGAGCAGGTTGCGCGTCTGCGGAATGAGGGGGACGTGCAGCGTCAGCACGTCGGCGGCCGCCAGCACGGCGTCGAGGGGCAGCAGGGTGGCTGAGACGCTGGCGGCGACGTCGGTGCCGGTCACCGGATCGTAGGCGAGGACTTTCATGCCGAGGGCAGCCGCCTTGCGGGCGACGATCTGTCCGATGGCGCCGAGGCCGAGCACGCCGAGGGTCTTGCCCTCGATCTCCTCGCCCATCAGCGCCGACTTCTCCCAGCGGCCGGCCTTCATCGTGGCGTCGGCGCGCACGAGGTGTCGGCTCAGCGCCAGGGTCATGCCGAGGACCAGCTCGGCGACGGCGTTGTTGTTGCCGCCCGGTGTGTTCATGACCAGCGTGCCGTGGGCGGTCGCGGCGGGCACATCGATATTGTCGACCCCGGCGCCGGCGCGGCCGATGACCTTGAGGCGCGCCGCAGCGGCCCAGAAGGCGTCGCCGCGGGCCTGGGTTGAGGAGCGCACGACCAGCCCGTCGTAGGCGGGCAAGATGGCGCAGAGCGCGTCGGGCTGGAGGCCGACGTTGACGTCGACTTGAAAGCCGGCGTGGCGAAAGACGTCGACGCCCTCGTTGGCGATCTTGTCGGCGACCAGGATCTTCGGGGTGCTCATGGGCTGGGACTCCTATGCGCCCGGACGCGGCGCTAGCGCGGCATCTTGGGGATCTAACGCGCCGCGTCAAGTCCGAAGGCCGCGCCGCCTTCGGTTGACGACCTCGTGCGCGGCTGGCAGCGTCGGAGGGGCCTCGTGCCTGCCCGCAGCGCGCGGCCTGCGCCGGGCCGCCCCTCGCGCCGTCCCCGGAGGCACCTTTGTCGCAGCTGGCCCCGATCTGCCGTGCGCTGCGCCGCATTGGGGTGGTCATCGCCGTCGGCCTCGCGGTGTGGCCTGCGCTGGCGTTGGGCGCCCGTCGGGTGGGCGCCGACCTTGAAGAGCGCGGCGATGTCCGGGCCATGGGCGAGCGCCTCAGCGTCTGCATCGGCCGTGAAGACCCGGCGTGCGTCGAGGCGTTGTTGCCGGAGATCGAGCGTGTGTCCGGCGCCGGCGTGACCGCCGCCTATGCGCGTGCTTACGCCCAGCTGCTGCGGGGTCAGTTCGAGAGAGCCGCCGCAGACCTCGCCGCAGTGGCCAAGGCTGACGCTGCGCCACCAGGGCTGCGCCAACGGGCGGCCAGCCTCGCCGAAATCGCCGCCGCGACGGCCCAGGCCACTGCCGGCATGGAGCGGCGCTTGCTTGTCGACGGTCGCTTCGAGGTGCACTGGACCCCGGGCCCAGACGAGGTGATGATCGAGTTATTGGAATCGGTGTTGGCGCGAGCGGAGGCGCCCTTGCGGGCGGTGTTCGGGCCGCTGCCAGCGCCGCCGATCCGCATCCACATCTACCCCAAGGTGGAGACGCTGGCCGCCGTCACCGGCCTGACCGAGCAGCAGATTCGCACCTCGGGCACCATCGCCGTCTGCAAATACAACCGCTTGATGCTGACCTCGCCGCGCGACCTGATCCTCGGCTACCCGTGGGCAGATACGGTCGTGCACGAGTTCATCCACTTGCTGGTGACGCGGCGGGCGGGTGAGGCGGTACCGGTCTGGCTGCACGAGGCGCTCGCCCGCGGCCACGAAGGCCTGTGGCGCGGCGTCGGCCCCGAAACGCTCGACTCCGACGAGGTAGCGGCGCTGCAGCAGGCGCGTCGCGGCGGCCGCTTCATCCCGCTGTCGAAGATGAGCCCGACCATGGCGGCGCTGCCGAGCCAGGAGGCCGCCCAGCTGGCCTTTGCCGAGGTACACCATCTGCTGCGCTACCTCGTGCGCGAAGTCCAGCGACCGCTCGGGGCGCTGCTGGACGCCTTCGCCGACGCGCCGAACGAGGAGGTCGCCGTCGAGCGCTGGGCCGGGGCGCCGCGCACAAAGCTGCTGGCTGACTGGATGCGCAGCTTGCGCCGGGGCGACGACCTACCTGCGGCCACAGTCCAGGCGGCGGAGGCGCACACGCTGCGTTTTCGGCGTGCCGGCGCCAGAGAACGCAGGCCGCGCGCTGGCGAGGCAGGGGCGCGCTTCGCCGAGCTTGGCGACGGCCTCATGGCGCTGCATCGGCCAGCGGCGGCGATCATCGAGTATCGCAAGGCCTCAGCCGCCGGCGCACCGAACGATGTCTGGATGTGGACCCGCCTCGCCCGGGCCTTGCACCAGGTTGGCGACCTCGACCAGGCCGAGCGGGTCGCAGCGGCGGCGCTGCAGCGCTCTCCGTGGCATCCGCCGCTGCTGCTCATCGCCGGGTTGACCGCGCTCGACCGCAAAGAGCCCAAGCTCGCCTTGGAGCGGGCGGAGCATGCGATGTGGGTCAATCCCTTCGACGGTGAGCTGGCGGCGCTGGCCGCGCAGGCCTCGGAGGCGCTGGGTGATGTCACCGCGGCGGCGCGCTGGCGTCACCGGCAGCAGCGGGTGGCAGCGCCCTGACCTCCGTCGCCCACAGGCGTTTCCCGGGGCCCGCAAAGGGCGGCCTCCAGACACACCCCCAAAGGAACAGCCCCAGCCCTCTCCACCCGCCGCGATTGTGCCGAGAGCCGCCCACCGCCATTCTGCGGCCGCGGTGCGACCTCCAGACCGAGGGGACGACGGATGCAGGAAGAGGGGCCTCCGCAGATACTGAAGCGCATCGGGCCTTTGTGGGCCTTTGCCAAGCCAGCTGGCCTGTTGATCCACAACTCGGCGTGGGCAGGCGGCCCGCGGGAACGGACCATGCTCGACCTCGCCACTGAGGCCGTGGGCGGCAAGGTCTGGCCGGTCCACCGTCTCGACCGCGGCACCAGCGGTGTGTGGCTCTGCGTCGACGCGCTCGACGCGCTCGAGCCCTGGCGCGCGGCGCTGGCGGCCGGCTCGAAGGACTACCTCGCGCTCGTTCGCGGGCGAACGCTGGCGCCGCAGTCGCTGCTCCATCCCCTGCGCGACACCCGCGGCATCGAACGCGAAGCGCGCACCAGCGTCGCGGCGCTCGCAGTGGGCCCTGAGGAGCGGGTCAGCGTGGCGTGGGCGCGCATCTACTCAGGGCGCTTTCATCAGGTTCGACGGCACCTCGCGCGGGCGCACCACCCTGTGCTCTTCGACACCGAACACGGCGACGGCCGCTTCTCACGCGAGATTCGCCTCCGCTTTGGCGGCCCGCCGCTGGCGCTCCACGCTTGGCAGGTGTCAATGCAGGCGCCCGAGGGCGGCGAGCCGGTCGTTGTCCGCACGCCGCCGCCCTGGGCCGACTGGGCGGCGCAGCTCGTCGGCGCGGCGGGCTGGGACGCAGCGTGGCAGGCGCTTGACGCCAGCGACCCCGTAACCTGGCCCACAGAGGTGGCGCGTCGATCGTTGGCCGGCGCCGCTGCGCTGCCCTGATCCACGGCTCGGACGCGACGTCTCGCGCCCCAGCCGCCGTGCAGCCATCCTGCGTTGCTCCAGCCCGGCGACTGCGGCAAGCTCCTGCCGTAGCCCGCGCTCGAGCGGGCGCCGCCCCCACGGACCGCCAGATGCCGACGCGCACCGACCCCGCCAACGACCTGCGCAAGCTGCTCCACGAGGCGATCCGCGGCGTCACCGATCTGGTCGAACGCAGCCATGACCAAGTCGCCGGCCACGTCGTGCAGGCCGCTAGCGCCTTGGGCGCAGGCCCCCAGGCAGAGGCCATTGACACCCTGCGCCGGGCCATTACGGCCGCAAGCCTGCTCGGCGTGCGCGGCGTCAACGCGACAGTCGAGGTGCTCGGCGACGCGGGATTCGTCACCCTTCGCCAGCTACTCGGACTGGGGCCGGCTGAGCGTGACGCCAGCCGCGCTTTGCCACCGCTGCGGAGCGACGCCCTGGCCCGTCCTGAGGGCCTCGCCGACGCCGCCCTCGGCGTCCTGAACGGCGCCTTCGGCGACGGCCTCGCGCAGCGCGGCCACGGGCTTGACCTTGGGATGCACCTGCGGCTCGGCGTCGACGGGCCTGCCAGCGCGACGCTGCTGCCGAGCGACGCCGACTCGCTGCAGCAGGCGCTGCGCGCTGCGCTCTGCGGCGAAGAGGCGGCCGGGCCCAAGGCCGGCGTCGTCGTGCTCGTCCACGGCCTCGCCATCACCGAGTGGGGCTTCTGCTTTGGCGCTGCGGAGCACTGGGGCGATCCCGCTGTCCACTTTGGGGCGCTGTTGGAACGCGAACAGGGCCTGCTGCCCGTGTACCTGCGCTACAACTCGGGACGGGCGATCGCCGACAATGGCGCTGCGCTCGCCGAGCGCCTCGACGCCCTACACGAGGCCCTCTCGGCGATCGATCGCCGGCCGTCACGCCTCTGCCTCATCGGCCACAGCATGGGCGGCCTGGTCGTGCGCGACGCCCTGGCTCGCGCCATCGAGGCCAAGGCGGCCTGGCTGCCCGCGCTCGACGCCGTGGCGTGCCTCGGCAGCCCCCACCACGGCGCGCCCCTGGAGCGGATCGTCGCCGCCCTGACCTCCACCCTGAGCCGCATCCCGCTACCCGGCGCCGCCATTCCGGCCGCGCTACTGTCGCTGCGCAGCGCCGGCATCCGCGACCTCGCTCACGGCGACGGCGCCCGACTTCACGCCGCGACGCCGCGCGACGGCGACGCTGACGTCGCTGATGGCTGGCTCGCCGGCGAGGTCGACGACCTCGACGACGCCGATGAGGGGCTCGAGGCCAACGCCGAGGCCAAGGACCGGCCCTGGCGCCAGCACCGGTGGCCCGAGCTGCCACACACCCGCTGGCTCCTGATCGCGGGCACGATGACGCCCGCCGCCGAGCAAGCGCCGACCGCCGCGCGGGTCTCCCACAGCGTCCTCGGCGACGGCATGGTCAGCATCCGCAGCGCGCGCGCCGAGGGTTGGCCGGACATCGCCGTCGAGCGCCACACCGCGCCGGGGGTCAACCACGCCCAGCTGCCCAATCACCCCGCAGTCTACGAAATCCTCAGCCGCTTTCTCGCATCTGACGCCAGCGCTGTAGCCGAGCCTAAGAAGCCAACATGATCGCCCCACCTCTCCGTATTCGCCGCTGGTCGCAGACGTCGCCGGCGCGTCAGGCACCGTCGCGGCGACCGCTGCATCGCCTGTTCGGCTGGATCGCGCTGGCCGTCAGCCTCACCGCTTGCGGCAGCGGTCTCGACACCTTTCGCATCACCGAGACGGCGACGACCGTCGTCCCAAAGGGGACCCTCGTCGAGGAGCTGGTGGGTGGCCTCGGCTTCGACGGTTTCACCGATATGGATCTCACCAGCAACCAATCCTTGGCCAATCAGGGGGTCTAGCGCAGCCAGATCGACTCCGTGCGCTTGGTCAGCTTGCGGCTCGACATCACCTCGCCGGCCAGCGGCCAGAATTTTGACTTCCTGAGCGCGATTGCCTTCTTTGCCAGCGCCGATGGACAGCCGGAGCGATCGCTGGCGACGTCCGACCCCGTGCCGCCTGGCGTCCGCGGCTTCGGCTGCAAGACCAGCCGGTTGGAGTTGGCGCCCTACGTCGCCGCGCCCTCCATGGACGTCACGACGACGTCGACCGGCAAGCGCCCAACCCACGAGACGACGATCAGGGCCACCCTCGTGCTGGATGTCGACGTCAACGTCTCAGGTCTGCTCGACTAAGGACGTGCCTGTCGCACCGCGTCGCGGCCGGCGGCGCCCATGGGCACCCCGACTCGCCCGGCAGCGACCCTCGCCGCGCCCGATCCATGCGAGCCCCAGCGAACACTGTCAGCGCGTCGGGCGCGGGCAGACACCGAGGCTGCCCGGACCACCAAAGACCTCCGTGAGCCTCGGGGTGGCGGCGCGGCGCAGGGTGACGCCGGCGTCGACCTGCAGGGTGCTGGGTCCGAAACTCGGCTTCTTGACGTACTGCGCGAACCCGACCTGGAGATCTTCAAAGGTCCCAGTGACGACGTGAGCGACCGAGAAGTCCTTGGCGGCGACTCCGGTGACACAGCGCCGCACCAGCGCGCCGTGGATGGTGGCGCGCGAGTCCTCACCGATCGAGAAGCCCTTGTCGGCGCAGCCCTCGACCCGGTTGTCGTGGAGCGCGACGTCGCTGCCCGAGAAGTCGAAGCCGTCGCCGCCGCCGCGCTCAACGACGCTGTCGCGCACGACGCCGCGGCAGAAGTCGCAGTCGAAGGCGTCGTCGCGGCTACCCTCGATTCGCAGCCGCTGCACGTCGAGCTTGGCGTACTTGAAGTTGATTCCGTCGTCGGCGCGCCCATCGACGAAGGCGCAGTCGCGCAGGAAGAGGTCCACGCCGTGCAGCGAGAACGCCGACGTAAACTGCGTGCGGGGCCCCGATCCGCCGACGCCGCCTTCGACCCGCAGGTGGACAAATCGCGCCTTGGGCAGCTGCCAGCGGCGGCCGAGCAGCGCGATGGTGCCAAATGGACGGGCGGGATCGGCGGAGCGCACGATGATCGGCGCGTCTGCCCGGCCCTCGGCGCGCACGTCGCCGTGCAGCAGCAGCGCGGCACCTGGCCCCAAGAGCAGCGTGGTGCCGGGCTCGATGACCGTCAGGAGCCCCTCTGGGACGCTCAGTGGACCCGCCACAGCGACCTCGCCGGGGCCGAAGTGAACCTCGCGGCCGATGATCTGCACCCGCGCGATGCCCCCAGCCGGCAGACCGCCCAACGTTGGGGTCAGATCGGCCGGCAACGGCGCAGGTAGGTCGCCGTCCGCCGCGGCGAGGCGGAGGCTGCCTTGCCCCAGCGACTCGCCGGTGACGAGGTTGCGGGCGCGGAGTGAGGCGGGCGCGCGACCGGCTGGCACCGCGACCTCGACGACCAGCCGGCCGGGAGCTCCTTTCCACACGCCATCGACGATCGCCGTCGGCGCCGCAGCAAGGGCGACCGCGCGGCCATCATCCAGGACTACGGCATCGAGCTGCGCGCTGCTGCGGGCGTAGTTCTCGACCTGCAGCCGCAGCACGCCCGGCGCCGCGATCTGCCACACGACGCGGAGGTCAGCGCGGCGAAGGACGCCTTTCAGCGCCGCGGCGTTGCCGCGCAAGATGCGGGCGTACTCGGCCAGACGCGCCTGGTCGGCGTCGAAGCTCAAGTGACGGCGGTCCAGGCGCATGGCTGGGGCGATCGCGGCGAAGGCCTCCTCGCTTGCCGCGACCATCGCCTCGACGTCTTCGTTCAGCAGCTGCCACAGGCGCTCGTCGCGGAGCCGCCGTGCAGGCCCTGGCGCGAGCAGCAGATCGCTCCAAGCGCGCTCCTCGGTCTCGCCGGTGGGCGACACCCGCGGGTCGAATTCCGTCATGTTGAAATCCCACGGCACGGGCTCGAAGCGACCCCACGCTGGGTCCCAAAACAGGCGCAGGTTGTCGGGGTTGTAGGCGTGGGCCGAGTGCAACAGCGAGGTCATCGCGTGCGACCAGGCCATGCGGTCGTGGTCGAAGAGCCGGTCCTGCATCGGCCAGCCGCAGGCCGCGCTTGGGGCAGCGCCATCGCGCGGCAGGCAGGCGAGCACCTCATCGAGGGCGACCGTGGTCTTGTCGATCGCGCCCCCCTCGCCACCGAAGATCTGGCCATCGCCGCCGAAGATGGTGCCCTCCGGCCGATGGGCGCGATCAGAGACGCCACGACCGAACTGCTCGAAGAGCTGGTAGAGGCCCATGACGTCGCCGTTGAGTTGCACGACGGCCCAGCCATCGCGCAGCGTGAGGAGCTGACGCTTGGCGAGAAAGCGATGCGTCACAGGGTCGATAAAGATGCCCTTGTCATAGGGCTCGAGCAGGTTGATCTCCCGCATGCCGTCGACCAGCTGGCTGCTAGGCAGCTTAAGTCGGAATGAGAAGTGATTCTTATTGAAGTGGTACGACATCAGGCCGCGCAGCTTCACCTCAACCGGCACCTCGACACCGTCCACGCAGAGCGTCGCCTTATGGTCCGGGCGGTCGATGCCGGTGGACACGCCACGGGTGACGACCTTGTCGGCGACGGCGTGGAGCGCGCGCAGCTCGCGGGCTGGAATGCGGAGATCGAAGACCGGCAGGCCGACGTCGAGCAGCGCCCGCTCGTCCCGCAGCCTCGGGTGCATGGCGGCGTTGACCGCGAGGTCTCGGGCGGCCTCCCGCACCGTCGTCGGCACTGGCGAGCGCGCAGCGGTGCGGTCGACGTCGTAGGCGATGAGGCGCAGGCCAAGGTCGCCAGCCAGGAACAGCACGGCGATGCCGACAAAGATGGCGCCGAGCGTCGCCAGCAGCGGCCCGAGACGGCGGCGGGCGCTCGGATCGTGGCTGAGCAAGGCGTCGACTCCAGCCGGGCGGTCCGGAGCGCGGCCCTCTGCAGGCTCAGAAAGGCGCATGCTGGTCACTCTCGTAGAGCGAGAGCGCACGGACTCCTGCGACCCCGGCGAGGCTCGTCTCGAACGCGCTCGGAGCGACGCCACGCCGCGGCCGCACGACGTAGACGTTGGTCTCGAAGCCGTCGCCGAAGTCGAGGATGCGGTTGATGAGGGTGTGGCCGCCGAAGTGCTGGGCCAGCGACGCCTCGATGGCCGCCTGCGCGCCGCTGTCCTTGACGAAGCTGACGCGGACCACGCTCTCGAGCTTGTGCTTGATGCCATAGTCGAAGTGGTAGATAGCCACCAGCAGCGCCGAGAGGAAGCCGACCAGCGCCAGCGCCGCGGCATAGAACTGCGTACCGCAGCCCATGCCCGCGATCATGGCGGCGAACAGGTAGCCGGTGTCGCGGGCATCCTTGACCGCGGTGCGAAACCGGATCACCGAGAGCGCGCCGACCAAGCTGAAGGCGCGGGCGATGTTGCTGCCGATGATCAGCATCACCACCGACGTCGCGACCGCCAGGATGAACATCGTCACCAGAAACGACTGCGAATAGCTGGTGCCACGGTGGGTGTGTCGATAGACCGCCGCCAGCGCCCAGGCGAGCAGCGCGGCGACGGTCATCGACAACAGCAGGTCCGGGACCGTGAAGAGCTCCGGCTCAGCGGTCCGCAACAGCTTGTCGAGAAAGAACTGCGACTCTTGATTCATGTCCAAGGCTCGATGCCGGAATAGACCCGGCCAGGGCGATGGCAATTGAGTCCCAACGTCTCAATCGCTGTGATGTACTTAGGGACAGCCTGCTGGCGCAGCTCACCGACCACGACGCCCTCATGGACCCAACGCGGCAGCTCGCCGGTGGCTTTGACCTCGAGGATGCTCAGCGAGTGCGGCATGGCGCGCCGCGCCGGGTTGTCGAGCATCCAACGATCCAGGCGCTCGAACGGATGCAGGGCGATGAGGTTGCTGTCCCAGGTGACGCGAAGGTCGCCCTCGACCACGCCCTCATAGGCCCTTCGTTGGTAATAGACCTGCGCTGTCGGTCGTAGCTGATGGCGCAACAGCAGCTGGGCAAAGGCCGCTTGCTTGGCGGGATCGCAGAAGCGCCAGCGCCGGGGATCGAGGTCGGCGTCTGTAAAATTCAGCAGCTGTTCGCGGACCTTGAGCACCTTGTCGCCGACGCGATGCTTGATCTCGACGAACGCGGTCTGCCCAGCGGCGAAGCGCACGCCGTACACGCGAAGCCGCACCTTGTTGCGGATCGCCACGCCGTCTAACTTCTCGCGGTAAAAGTCGAGATCCGGCGAGTCGTAGTAGAGGCTGAGGACTGGCGTCGTGGCGTGGGCGTCGGTGTGGGCAGCGGGCCGCAGGTAGCGGTCCCAGCGCGCCATCAGCAGCGCCTGCACGCTGTGATGCACGACGAACTTCAGCTCTGTGCGCAAGCGGGGGCTGCTCATGCGCCTCCGAGCGCAACGGGCCGGATGCCGAGTCGGGTCGCGACCTGCAGGCGGGCCGACAGCGACGCCGCGTCGGGTGCTGGCAGCCCGTCCGCCGCCGCCTGCAAGCGGACGCCAGCGATCAAGGCGCGCAGGTAGTCGGCGTAGGCGGCGTCGCGGCGCGCCCTCGTCGCGGCATCGGGCGGCTGCAACGCGACGCTGGCGCTGGCGGCGGCGCGAAACGAGGCAAACCGCAGGTCCTCTACACGAGACGGGGCGCGGCCAAGCGCGGCGCGGTACATCGCGGCCAGCGAGATCGGCAGCGGCGAGAGGCGGGCGACGCCGTCCTCGCCAGGGTCGAGCAAGAGCGTGGTGTCGACGCCGCCAGCGGCCGAGGCCAGCCAAGCGACGGGCGCCGGCGCCAAGGCTAGCTTGGGGCTGCGGCCAATCGCCAGCTTCTCCATCAGCGCACCGGGGCCGTCCTCCCAGCGCGTCGAGATGCGGCTGGCGCTCTCCGTCGTCACCGCCAATAGGGTGCGCAGGTCGCCGTTGCCTCCATCCTTCTTGCGCTTGTCGTAGGGCAGCTCGACCTGCAGGTAGATGCCGCGGAAGGCGCGGTCGACGTAGAGCCGGCGCAAGGACAGCGCAGCCAGCGGCCACTCTGGGTGGTCTGCTGCGAACATCATATGAACAAACGGATAGCTCCAGTCCTCGACCGCGGCCAGCGGCACCAACAGCACAGTCGGATATCTCTTGGCGACCAAGGCGTAGCCAGCGGCGATCCCCTCGCCGAGGCGCATCGGCAGCACGCGGCGCTTGCCCTCGGGGGTGTCGCCGTCGTCACGGCGAGTTGTGCTCGACCGGCGGTCTACCAAGAAACCGTATCCGGGCTCCACGTTGTGGTGTATGAGGTAGGACACTGGCAGCTCGCAGGCCTCGACATTGAGGTTGGCGCTGCGGGCAGCCCGCCCATCCGCCAGCAGCACCACGACCAGGACGGCGGCCGCGAATGCCGCCGCAGCGTGCGCGAGTCCGCGACGGGCGGTACTGAGCGGCCGCCGCACGGCGTTCGTAGCTGTGGGAGGTGCTACCAAAGAGGACTCCCGAGCGCCAAATCGCCAGGGTGGGACAGGCGACTCAGCGGGGCTAGGAGCCTAGCAATGGGAGGCAGAGGGGTCAACGCAGGGACGAGGCGCCGCGACGGCGCCGCGGGCCTCTTGGCGCGTCGGTCCTGATACGGCGGCGCACGCGCGGCGCGGGGACCTGCCCAGGCTAGAGTCGCTCGCCTCGTGCCGGTCGTCGCGGCGCGCCGCACAGGTCGTGAGGACTAGGCGCCGACACGCTCGAGCACGCGCCCGACCAGGGCCTTGGCGCCGAGCTTCAGCTTCTGCAGCGGCACGGCGCCAGCCACCTTGCCAGCGCGTCCGGCGGCCTCAAGCGCGGCATCGCGCAACGCCTCAGCGCTCGGTGCCGGCCAGGCCCGCTGCTGAACCTGCGCCGCCGCCTTGGTCGCCGCCAGGAGCTCCAGCTCGGCGTCGATCGCCGCCTGCAGCGCTGCCCGCCGCGCCTCGACTGTCGAGGCCACCTGCCGTTCCTTGCGTCGCAGATCTTGCAGCCGCTCGCGCTGACGCTCCAGGGCGTAGGCGAAGGTGCGGATTCGAATGCCGATGCTGCCGCCCGGTTTGTTGGCGTCCAGGTCGTGCAGCGCCAACATTGGCGTGTGGCTGCGCGCCAGCGTCCGCTCGACCAGGTGGTAGATCGGCGCGTCGTGGCCGCACTTGAACGAGCTGAGGTCGAGGACAGCGACGTTGGGATGCCGCGCGGCGAAGAGGGCCGCCCACAGCTTCATCGCTGAGTTGGACGAGAAGTTCTCGGGCCAGATGAAGTTGATGTCGAAGATGTCGGGCGTCAGGCCGCTCTCGAGATCCTGGCGCCAGAAACGCTTCAACCATTCGCGATCCTTTGGGATCGACGAGATCGACAGGACGGGGTAGCCGAGCGCCTGGAGCTCGGCGGTCACCTCGTGCTCCAGGCCCGGATCGGCGTGGTAAGGCCGTGACAGCACCAGGACGACGGTGCCGTCGGTCTGCTCGGCGTGCTCAAGCATCTGTCGGCCAGCGTCCTGCAGCTCGTGTTCGAACGCCTTCTGGGTGGCGAAGGCTTGCTCGACGGCGAAGTCCGACTCGTCACGGGTCACGCCCAGGAGCTCGCCAAATGCTCGGAACATCTGATCGCGAAACAGGTTCCGCTCTGTCAGCGAGATCGCAGGGCCGGCGAACTTCATGCCTTTTTGGGCGAACCAGTCGCGCTCGCGCGTGAAGGCGGCCTTGCAGACGTCGGCGCTGCCCTGGACGATCGGGCATGCGGCGTGGTCCATCACGTTGACCAGCTCGCTCGGGATGTGCGTGATCCCAGGCAGGAAGATGATGTCGGCCTGTTTGCGCTCGTCGGCCTCGAACACCAGCGAGTGGACGTGGGCGACCGCGACCTTAGAAGGGTAGCAAGGGTCGATGGAGCCATAGCGGCCGCCCTCGAGCCACATCTCCTCGCTGGTCGGCTCCGAGAAGCGCACGTTCTGCCGCTGTAGACCGAGGACCTCGAAGTAGCCGCGCCAGAGCTGCGCCGTCGAGTAGACGTTGAGCACCCGCGGGATAGCGATCTTGAGCGAGGCTCGGCGCTCGGCGGCGGCGGCGGCGGAGCGCTGGAAACCGCGCCACACTTCCTCGCGGCTGACGCGGCCCAGGCGATCGGTGCGGACCTCGGTCGACTGCTTCATGGTGCCGTCGGCCGGCAGCGGCTGTACCGGGTAGCGGTGCCGAAAAGCGTGCTCGCCATGCCAGGCCAGCATGTTGGGCGCCCGCTTCTTCTGCTCGGCGCGGCGCGCCAACAGCTTCTTCAGCGCCGACTGGTCCTCGACCGTGCCCTTCTCGCACGAGAAGCCGCTGATGTAGCGGACGATGTCGCCATCAGGCGTCTGGGTGTCGATGAAGGTGCGCGTGCACTCGTTC
Organism: Pseudomonadota bacterium; assembly: GCA_005777155.1. Classification (GTDB taxonomy): domain Bacteria; phylum Myxococcota_A; class UBA9042; order UBA9042; family UBA9042; genus SXNM01. The sequence continues at coordinate 15,899 of SXNM01000307.1, forward strand.
GGACAGAAGTGGCAGCGCGTCGACTCGTTGGTGGTCGCCGTGTACTCGAGCGAGATGGCGGCGTCGAGGCCGACGAACACGCTACGACCGGCGCGCTCGACGACGCGAAACGCCTCCATGGCGGCGCCGATGGCGCCTGCTTCCGCTGGATAGGGGTGCAGATGGATGACGGCGTCCGGCACTCTGGCTCGGATGTAGTCTACTTGTGCCTTGACGGCCGCGAGGTTGCGCTGCGTGCCGCCCTGCAGCACGAACGAGCGCCCGAGCTCGGCCATCCGAGGCACGCCAACGACGTACTGCCAGACGTTCTTGGGCAGGACGCGGGCGAGGCCGGCCAGCATCTCGTCGGCCTTGTAGCCCTCTTTCTGGAAGTTGACCCGGTCGGCGTCGAGGAACACCGCGCAGCCGTAGCTGAACTCTGGGCTCATCTCGGCAGCGAAGGCACGGTCGGCGTAATCTTCAATCGCGACGCCGAATTGCTCGGCCATGGCCCCGAGTAGGTTGCCGTTGCCGGCCGAGCACTGGTTGCTCAGCTTGAAGCTGTCGACGTCGCCGTTCTTCAAGAAGAGGACCTTGATGTCCTGGCCGCCGATGTCGCAGATGACGTCGACATCGCCAAAACAGTGCACCGCCGAGCGCATGTGGGCGATGGTCTCGACCACGTGGGCGTCGGCGCGCAGAGCGCCCTCGAGCACCGGCCCGGCGTAGCCAGTGACGCCGAAGCCGGCGATGTCGAGTATCCAGCCGCGGGCGTCGGCGTCGGCGCGCAGCTTCGCCAACATGTCGCGCATGTCCTCGATCGGGTTGCCCTTGCTGAGCCGATAGGTCATGAGCACGATGTCGCCGGCGCGGTCCACCATCACGGCCTTGGAGCTGGTGGAGCCGCCATCGACGCCCAGCGCGACCCGAACGACGCTGCCCGGCGGCAGGTCTGGCGGCGAGAAGCGCGGCACCCGGTAGGCGTCCGCGAAGTGAGCGGTCTCTTCAGCCGACCGCGACAGGGCCGGGCCGGCGCTCGCCGCCAGCTTGGCCGCCCGCCCCCCTTCGGCGAATCGCGCCAGAGCCTCGATACCTAGGTAGCGGCCCTGATCGCCGGGCTCGTCGAGGCCGCAGAAGACCGCGCCGAGCGCCGCGTAGAGCTCACTGCGCTCCGGCACGAAAATCAGCTCCTCGATCGGCAGGTCAGGCACAACGACCTCGCGCTCCTTCCACACCTCGGCGATGCGAAGCCGCCAGCAGTCGACCATCATCGGCAAGAAGGTGTTGGGGCCGCCGAGCAGCAGCACCCGCGGCAGCAGCGTGTGCCCACGCGTCAGCACGCTGAGGTTCTGCATCACGATGGCGTCAGCGAGGCTCGACATGATCTCGGGGCCCGGGACGCCGGTCTTGACCAGGTTGACGATGTCCGTCTCGGCAAAGACGCCACACTTGGCGGCGACGTGGTGCAACGCGCTGGGGTTGAAGCGGATCTTGCTCGCCTCTGCCGCCGGGACGCCGGTCTTGTGCAAGCACTTGTCGATGGTTGCGCCGGTGCCGGAGGCGCACTTGTCGTTCATCGAGGTGAAGACCTGACGTTGCCCGGTCTTCTCGTCGCGCTTGGCGACCACGATCTTGGCGTCCTGGCCGCCGAGCTCGACCACGGCCTGCACGTCGGGGTGCAGCTGCAGCGCCGCCGTGGTGACAGCGTTCACTTCCTGCACGAAGCGGCCGCCCGTCGGCTCTACCAGTGGACCGGCTCCTGAACCCGTGATGAACAGCCGCGCCTCGCCAGGCCGCGCGCCGACGAACGCCGCCTCTATGCGGCGCAGGAACTCCATGGCCTTCTCGGGCTGCCGCGTGTGGTGACGCTCGTAGCCGTGCCACAACACCTTGCGGTCGCGCGGGTCCACCACCACCGCTTTGACGGTGGTGCTGCCGACGTCGAGGCCGATGGCGACGGGGCCGCTATACGTCGCGACAGCCTGAAGGTCGTCGTCAGCAGGGGCGGGCGGGTTGCCGTGGGGCATGGTTCTTCCTCGCGGGCCCTCAGCCCGTGCTGCAGCGACGACCGAGAGGCGGGCGCGTGCGGGCGCGCAGACTACGGTCGTACGTCGCCGTGGCCAAGCCCTACACCGTAAACACCCCGGAGCGCAAGGGTAGTCGGGCCGCTGCCAGTCGCCTTGGGCCGTCCCAGGCCGAGCCTCGACCATCCCAACGCGACGACGACGCGTACGGCGGTCGGCATTGACTCTTGGCGTCGGCGCGGCTAGACCCTATGACATGGCCGGTGCCCATCACCACTTGTCTTGGATGAAGCGCGCCACGCTCGGGCTCGCCGTCGTTCTTGGCGCCAGCGGCGTCCGCGCCGACGACGCTGAGCTGGGCGTGCACCCCGTTGAGGCAGCGGTGACGCCGATGGTCGGACCGATCCGCGGCCGCCAGGTCTTGCGCAACGATGACGGCGGCTACGACGTCGTGCTGCGCGGGGCGACGTCCTTCGACAAGGTGAGCGAGCGCGTGCGCGGTGTGGTCGAGGTCGGGTTGGAGCTGCCCGGCGGTTGGAAGATCGCCAAGGCGACCTGGATCGAAGGTGAGCGGGCGTGGTGGCTCGATCTCGAAGGCTATGACCAAGTGCGGGCCAGACTGAGCCGCGACCTGGAGGGCGTGCAGGTCGAGCTGCGCGACTGCGGTCGGGCCAAGGACGCGCCGGCTTGGGCACCGCCCTACGCGCCGCTGCCGGTGAGCCTGCCGCACGGACCGCTGCGCTGATCGACCGAGGGCGCCGCGCTGTTGGCGCTCTCTCGCCGCGGCTGATGCCTCGCTGCAGACGCCGCCGTGGTGCGCCTACCGGCCTCTAAACAGCGCCGGCGCGCAGCTCGCATCGCCCATGCGCTCCGTGGTCGATCGTCTCGGCGCAGACGCCGTCGGCATTTGCTCGCTGCGAGCACCGCTACTCTGTCGCAATCACTTAACACTTCCATGATCTCGAAGCTCTGCTTGCCTTCGGCGCTGATGGCGATGTGGCCGGGCGCTGGGACGCTCGCGCGCCCTCGGCGACGACGCCCCTGCGGCGCCTGCGGCCAGGGGTCAAGGGAGCAGATCGGCAGGGGTCTTGCGTCCGAGCGCAGGCGGCCAGTGCGCGACGCAGCGGCGTTTCCGCCCGAGCGTCGTGGCGGCTAAGGCGCGCAGAGCAGGGGCCAGGCCAACGTCTGTCCCCGCCGAAGCCCCGCTTGGTGCAGACCGCCGAGCAAGGCCTCTGAGCCCGCTGTCGCAAAGGCCACGCCGCCGATGCGCGGCAAGCTCATGCTCGCCACGGGGCCCGGCTGGAGCTTCGGGCCGCCGCTGACGAAGCGGAGACGGCGTAGGGAGGACGGTTGGGCGCCGGCGGGCTGAATCACCAGGAGCAGGTCATCGCCGCCTGGTGGACCGAGCGCCACGACGCGACCATCGGGGGCGGAGGCGTCGGTCGCCTGCACCGTCCACGCCTTGGAGCCCGCGTCCAGGCAGCGGAGGGTCACCCCGCCGATCGCCTGCACCAGGCAAGGCGCCGACTCCAGCGACGGCGGCCGCACTAGCGCGGCGCCACCCTGCCAGCCGACGCTGGCCGGCGCGACGCTGGCCCACAGGGTAGAGGTGATACCGCTGGCGCTGACCTGGAGGTCGGCCGCGAGATCGACCCGGTGGAGCTGCAGCGCGGTGCCCGGTATGTCTCGGCCGAGCAGCCAGTGCCGCGCGCTCTTCGGGCCATCGGCGACGGCGAGGGCGCCTGTGCGGAGCTTGGGCAGGGCCGCGACGGCGGCAGCTGGCAGCGCCTGGGTCTTGCCATCGCTGAGCACGGTGAAGGCGCCGGCGGTCGGCGGCAGGTCGCCGGCCTCGACGGCGGTCGCGCTGGCGCCGAAGGGCAGGCCGACGCCGCCGAGGACGAGAGTCCGCCCGCTTACGGGGTCGGTGAGCAGCAGCGGCCGCAGGCGCGCCCCGAGGCCGTCTGGATCGGCCAACGGCGTCCACACCTGGCCGTTGCGACGCCACAGCTGGGCCGGCGCCACCTGCGCGCCGAGCGCCAGCGCCCCGCCGACGCGCAGCCAGGTGCCATCAGCGGTCACCGCCAGCGAGGCGTGCAGGGCCGCCGCCGGACCCGCCGCCAGCGGCTGCCAGGCGCTGAGGGCGAGGTGGCTGCCGGCCTGCCAGGTGCCATCTGCCGACTGGCCAAAGGCCAGCAGCAGGTCGCCGCCGAGTCGTCCGACCACGGGCGCCACCCGCTGCGGGCTGGGATCGAACTTGGGGGCGCTCCAGGTATCCGTCGCCGGCAGGTAACGCCGCAGCCCCAGCGGCGTGGCCGCGCCGTCCGGGTTCGCGCTGGCGACGCTGGCGCCGAGCAGCCAGTGCTCGCCGCTGACGACATCGCAGGCCAGCGTCGCGGCCGCCACGCTGACCGCCCCGGCAGCGCCGCCGCTGTCCAGACCCTTTGCGAAGGCGCTCCAGCCGTCGGCGACCGGCGGCAGAGACAGCAACGCGCGGCCCTGGTCGCCCTCATAGAGCCACCAAAGGCCACCCGCGCCGTCGCGACAAGCGCTGCCCGGCCCGGCATGTCCAGGCGGCTGAGGCAGCGCGCTCGTCGGCAGCCAGGCTCCGCCGGCGGCGTCGAACCGCTGCACCCTGGCGCCGCTGGCTGACGGAAGGAGGCCGCCAAGAAGCCAGAGACGCCCGGCGGCGGCGTCGACCACTGCGGCGGCGCCCACCCGCGGCAGCGGCGTCTGCTGAGGGTCGAGGGCGCTCACGGCGCCGGTGATGGGGTCAATCGCCACCGCAGCGGCCGCGGCGCCTGAGGACGTGGTGCCGCCGAGGAGCCAGAGCTGGGCCGCGTTGCCGAAGAAGCCCGCTGGCAGGTAGGCCAGGCTCGCGTTTCGACGCGCCAGGGTCCCGTCACGGGCGATGAGGCGCCAGCGCTTGCTGCTAGCGTCGATGCGCCACAGCGTATCGTCTAGCGCCAGGACAGCGCTCGCCATTCCCAGGCCGCCGCCCTCGACGAGAGCGCCGACCTCGCCGCCAGCCATATAGACCGCACCGCCGCCGCTGGCGACCGCGGCGAGCCGGTGCGGCGAAGGCCAGCCGTCGTCCGCCGTCGCCGGCGCGTCGGGCCAGACCTTGGCCAGGCCCTCATCGACATCGCCGTCGCAGTCGTTGTCTTTGCCGTCGCAGCTTTGCTCATCTGGGCCTTGCCAGCCCGCCACCTGCGGAAAGGCGCAGGACCAGCTGCCCGCCGTACACACGGCCTCGCCCTTGGCATCGGCGCAGATGCCGAGTGGAAGGCAGGGCTTGGCGCCCGCTGGATTGGCGTCTTCGTCGCTGAGGCCGTCGCAGTCGTCGTCGAGGCCGTTGCAGACCTCAAGGTTGGCCTGCGAGCCGCTGCCGTCGCCGAGCGTCGAGCAGGTGACGCCGCCGTTGGCGTTGCACTCGACTTGACCCTGGCCGCAGTCGCCGACCCCGGCGCAGACAGCGCCCAGCGGCGAGCCCTGCCAGGCGAACGCCTCGTCGGTCTGGCCGTCGCAGTCGTCGTCGAGCCCGTTGCAGAGCTCGGCTGGTGGCGTCGCCCCGTTGGCCTCCGGCAGGCTGCTACACGTGGCTTTGACTTGGACGCCGCAGACGACCTTGCCGCTGCCGCAGGCGCCGACACCAGCGCAGGCAGCGCCGAGTGCGAGGCCCTGCCAGCCGATCCCCTCGTCGGTGTCGCCGTCGCA
>SXNM01000308.1 GCA_005777155.1 Pseudomonadota bacterium
CCCAGCGCGGTGCTCTGCGACGCCCGGCTGGCCCCGGCAGGCGGCGTCGCCATCGTCGAGGCGCTGCGAGCCCTGCCGGGCGGTATGCGTCCACTCATCGCCTGGCTAGGCGCGCCGGCCGACGCCACCCGGCGACTGGCAGCCCACCGCGCCGGGGTTGACCTCTGCCTGGGCCCGAGCTCGAGCCCACAGGCAGCGGCCTGGCAGGTGCGGGCGGCGTTGATGGGGCAGCGCAGACTGACGGCGGACCTGATGCTGATCGACGGCGACTCCGAGGCCCTGGCGCGGCGGCAGCGACTGCTCGAGGGCGCAGGCCACCGGGTTCATGCCGCGGTAGACCCCATGAAGGCGCTGCGTGCGGCGCTGCAGGAGTCGCCGGACCTCGTCATCGCGGCGACGTCGCTCCCCGGCATGCGCGGCGCCGAGTGGCTCTGGGTGTGGCGCTCGACCGACGCGGGCGCGCTGGCGACGCCGACGATTGGCCTGGTGGGGCCCTCGCACGGCGAGGTCCTCGCCGGCGACCCCGTTGCTAGCGACGTGGAGCGGAGGGATATCAACGCCTTTGACGCGCTGTTGCCGGCCTCAGCGGCGCCAGGGCGGCTGTTGGCGACCTTCGAGTCGGCCCTGCGGCGGCAGCGGGCGCGCGCGGCCGCCTCGGACCTCGATCCCGTCACTGGCGCGCTGTCGCCCTTGGCGTTCGCCGAGCAGCTCCAGGAGTACTGCAACCGCGACGGTCGGGCCAGCCGTGATCGGGCGCCGGTCGCGCTCGTGTCGCTCGACCTACGGGGCCTGCGCCGTCACAATCTGAGGCACGGCTTCGCCTTTGGCGACCTGCTCTTGCACACGGTCGCCAGCGCGCTGCGGGAAGCGGTGCCGATGGGCGCGTGGATCGGCCGTGTCGGCGCCAGCACGGTCATGGCGCTGGTAGAGCTGGACGCCGACGCGGCGCAGCAGCTCGCCATCGCGATCATCAAGACCGCCTCCACCCTTCGCGTCCCGGCGCCGGACGGTCGCCTTATCGCCGTCCAGGTCCGCGCCGGAGCCGCGCCGTTCCGGGCTGATCGCGGGCTGGCTTCGGCGTGGATTGACGCAGCGCAAGCGGCGATGTCGCAGTCGGCGAGCGCGACGGACGCCGAGGCCAAGAGCGGCGGCAAGTCGGGACGGACGCTCGTGCTGCGGCCGACCTGATGACCCCACCGCGGCGGTCGATCGCTGCGTCAGGCGCGCCGCGGGTCGTGTGAAGCCGAGAGGTGACGCTGCTCCCAGGTCGGAGTCGCCGAGTCCGCGCGAACAGATCGCCCGAGACGCGGCCAATCATCACGAGTCGCGACTCTGTGTGCCTCCGGCGACTCAGCGCGGCGCCGCTACCCTCGCCGAGGGTGGGGGCGCAAACTGACAGCGCCTTCGGGTTGCCGCCTCGGGTCCGGCGGTCGATACTTGCGCCCCAGTCGTGACCGCCGGCCCGGTCACCGTCAGCTGCGGCGCCCGCGTCGCGCGAGGGGAACTTGGACCACGCCTCCATTCGTCAGTCGACCCACGGACGACACCTGCAGATCTTGGTGGTCGGCTCCGGTGGCCGCGAGCACGCCCTGGTGTGGAAGCTCTTGCAGTCGCCGCGGGTCGTGCAGGTGTACTGCGCGCCAGGCAACGCCGGCACCTCCCTTGGGGACCCGACGCAGGGTGGCCCACGCCCCAGCGGCATCGACGGCCGTGCCAGCAACCTCGCGATTGAGGCCCATGACGTCACGGGCATCGTGTCGGCGGCGCTGCGACTCGACATCGACTTGGTCGTCATCGGGCCAGAGGCGCCTCTGGCGGCGGGGCTGGCGGACGCGCTGATCGACGCCGGCGTCCGCGTGTTCGGACCGCAGCTGGCGCCCGCTCAGCTCGAGTACAGCAAGGCATTTTCCAAGCAATTCATGGTGCGTCACCACATTCCCACGGCGGCGGCGGCGATCGTCAGCGACGCCGAATCGGCGCGGGCCTGGCTGCGGCAGAACCCCGGCCCGGTGGTGGTGAAGGCGTCGGGCCTCGCCGCGGGGAAGGGCGTGGTGGTGTGCGATACAACAGACGAGGCGCTGGCGGCGGTGAGCGCGCTGATGGTGGAGCGCGTCCATGGCGACGCCGGCGCGACCCTGCTGCTGGAGGAGCGCCTGGAGGGCGAGGAGGTGTCGATCCTCGCCTTTTGCGACGGGTGGGTCGCCGCGCCGATGCCGCCAGCACAGGACCACAAGCGCGCCTACGACGGCGACAAGGGCCCGAATACGGGTGGGATGGGGGCCTACGCGCCGGCGCCGTGCGTCGACGAGGCCTTGATGCGCCGCATCGACGCCGAGGTGCTTCAGCCGACATTGGCTGGGATGCGAGCGGAGGGCTACCCCTTCATCGGCGTGCTGTTCGCCGGGCTGATGCTGACCGCCAAGGGCCCCAAGGTCTTGGAGTACAACTGCAGGTTCGGCGATCCCGAGACTGAGGCCCTGATGCTGCTCCTGGAGAGCGATCTGCCCGAGATCCTGCTGGCTTGTGCCGAGGGCCGTCTGGTGCCTGACCAGCTCCAATGGCGCGCCGGCAGCGCCGTGGTCGTCGTGCTCGCGGCGCCGGGCTACCCGGGGAGCTATCCCAAGGGCGCAGAGATCACGGGGCTGGACGCCGCGAGCGCGGACCCGTCGGTGGCAGTGTTTCACGCTGGGACGCGGCGTGTCGGCGCCGAGATTGTGACCGCCGGAGGCCGGGTGCTGGCAGTGGGCGCGCATGCGGAAGACCTGGCGCGGGCGCGCGACGGCGCCTACCGGGCCTGCGATCGCATCGCGTTCTCGGGCAAGCAACTGCGCCGGGACATCGGCCTTCGCGGTTTGGGGCCACCGAGCATGGCGCAACGCCGTGACTAGTGGCGGTCGGGGCCGCCAGTTCGCGTCGGGCGAGCGACACGCCGAGCGCCCGGAGCTTGCCATCCCGTCGCTGCGCTGGCCCGAGGAGGAACAGCGCGACCGGGCGCTGGCTGAGCGCGCGCTGCGCTTCTGGCTATGGGTGGCGGCAGCGGTGCGGCTGTGGCAGGTGGCGGTCGAGCCGGCGGTCTTGCACCCCGACGCGCTGGGACAGGCGCTAGAGCCGGCCTTTCGCGCCGCGTTCGGCCACGGTGAGGTCGCGTGGGAGTGGCGCGAGGGGCTGCGCTCGTGGGCTTGGCCGCTCTTGCTCTCGCCGGCGTTTTGGCTGGCGCGCGGTCTCGGCGCGCCGGAGATCGGCGTCGGCATGGCGCCCTTTGTCGCCCTGGCCCGAGCGGTCGCGGTCGTCTTTGACCTGGCGACGCTGGCGCTGGCGGCGCGGCTGGCGGCGGCGCTGTCGTCGGGCGATTGGCGCTTTGGCGACGCTTGGATTCGGGCGCTGGGGTCCATCGGCCGGCGCGTTGCCGCGGGGCGCCGACCTCCAGGGCATCGCGCGGGAACGGCGGCCGAGGGCGGCGGCCAGGGCACGGCGACTTGGCGGCGGCCATTCGACGTGGGGGGCGGCGACACAGCGTCGAGCGAGGGCGCCCACCGTGACCCGGACGGCGGCGCTTGGCCCTCCGCTGGCGTCGACGAATCCGGCGCAGCTGCCGCGCTGGCTGACCCCGCACGGCCCACCGGGTCGCCGGCGCCAACCGCCAGCGACGCGCGCACCGCGACGCCGCGCGGCGCCAGGCACATCACGGTCCAGGTGATCGGGGCGCTCGGCGCCCTCCACCCCGTCTGGGCCGTCACCGGCAGCCAGACGCTCATCGATGTCCCAGCCGCCGCTGCGCTCCTCGCCGCGACATCCCTCTCGTTGTCGCCGACCGCTCGACCCTTGGCGCTCGGCGCCGCGCTCGCCGCTGCCGCGCTGGTGCGCATTCAGCTGGCACCGGCGCTGGTCGTGCTGGCGGCCGCCGCGCTGCTGCGACAGACCCGGGCGGAGCGTCTCGCCCCGGCGCCTATGACGTCGCCGGCGCTTGGCCTGCCGACGGCGACTACGCTTTTGCAGCGCGCACGCGGCGCGATCGGCGGCGGCTACGCGCGCTGGCTCTGCGTCGGTGGCGCGGTCGGGGCGTTGCCGTTCGCCGCGCTTGACGCCATGACGGTGGGCGCGCCGCTGCAGCCGCTCATTCGCTACGTCTTGTTCAACGCCGAGGCCGGACAGACGGCCTTTGGCGTCATGGCGCCCGACCACTACCTCCGCCACGCACACGCCGCGCTGCCGTCCTTGTTGCCAGCCTTCGTCGGCCTCGCCCTGGTCGGTGCGCGGCGCCAGCCCGCGCGCGGGCTGGCCTGCCTCAGCTTCCTCATGGCCCACCAAGTGTTGCCGTACCGCGTCTTTCGCTTTCTTCACCCAGGCCTCTGGCTGCTCCTGCTGCTGGCGGCGGTTGGCGCGGCCCACGCCGCTGCCGCGCTGCGTCGAGGCCTCGGCGACCAGGCGCGTCCACCAGTTCGGACCCGAATCGCCCTCGGCGGCGTCGCGTTGGCTGCGCTCATCGCGACCGCCGAGGCCTGGCGTGATGACGCCATCTGGCAGACGACCTGGCTCTGGCACCACGGCGGGGGCGAGACCGTCGAGCGGAGCCGGGCGCTCAACCGCGCCGCGTTGGCGCTCAGCGCCGAGCCGCCGCCGCGGGTGGTGGTCCAGGCGGTGCTGCCGGCGGCGGCGGCGCCCGGGCACGCGCTTTTTGGCCACGACGTGCAGATCTTGCACCCGCTCGGGCGGAGCATGCCTGCGGCGCAGGTCAAGAGCGCCGACGCCTGGATCCTGGCCAGCGACGACCTGCCGGCGCTCGGTCCCGGCGCGCGCATCTGCCGGGCGACCTTTGGCGCCGGCGTCGCGACGTGCCGCGCCTCGCCGCGCGTCTCAGCGCCTCTGCCCGACAGCGGGGGCGGTTCTCGCTAGGCCGCGCGCCTACCCAGGCGGTGTCGGGGTCGACGTGCCGGGCGGACCGATTGGACCCAGCGGGCCCGGTGGAGCGCCGACGAGCGCAGCCGCGCCCAGCGCCACCGCGACGAAGGTGTCTTCGTCGACGTCGCCGTGATCGACGGCGTCCACCGCCAACGCCTCTACCGCGCCGAGGAACGCCTGCAGCCGACAACGACGCGTGGTCTCGACCGCGCCGGACTTTTGCCCATCGCCGCCGCCTTGGCCCGTGGCGCCGTGCAGCGCCGGCCACAGCCTCGCCGCGATGCGCCCACGGATCGCCGCCACCATCGCCTCCACCTCGCGATCGCTGCCGACGCCGCCGCGAACGAGGCTGCGAAACAGCGCGCCGTGGACCTGCAAGAACGCGTAGAACGACCGCAGGGAGCGCTCCAGGCCGAGGGCGAGCGGCGCGCCCTCCTCCATACGAGCGGCCTCCACCAGCGCGGCGCCGAGGGCCTCAACGACCGCCAGGTAGAGCCCGCGTTTGCTACTAAAATAGTGGTAGATTAAAGCCTTACTGACGCCAGCAGCCGCCGCGACGTCCTCAATCGCGATGTCGTCGTATCTGCCGGAGACGAACGCGCCCATGGCGGCGGCCAAGATCTCGGCGCGCCGCACCTCTGGGCGCCAGCGGCGGCCCTGCCCACCTTCGGGCGGGCGCGACCTCACGACGGCGCCGCCACGGATGGCGCCGAGGCGACGGCCCGCGGCTC
>SXNM01000309.1 GCA_005777155.1 Pseudomonadota bacterium
CCCTGTCGGCGGTCGCAGCCGCACATCTGCCGACCACGCCGCGCGCAGCGTCGCCTGCAGCGGTCCCGACGCCGTGGCGGGCGGTTCGAGCGCTCGCGCGGTGCGGCGGGGCCTGACGCCGGTCAGGAGCTCGCAGGCGATGATTGCGAGCGCGAAGAGGTCGAGGGCCGGGGTCGGCGCGGCGTCGGCGCCCTCCGGCGGCAGGTACGCCGCGGTGCCGTGGCGCAAACGCTCGCTGCGCTGCGGCAGGGCGTGGCCGCGGGCGAGGCCGAAGTCGACAACGCGCGCCCGCATCCCGCCCTGGCCGTCGTCGGTGAGCAGGACGTTCTCGGGCTTGAGGTCGCAGTGGACGACGTCGCTGGCGTGCGCGCAGTCGAGCGCGGCGGCGATCTCGGCCAGCCAGCGCAGCGCCGACTCGCTCGGCGGCGGCCCTCCCTGGAGCGCGGCGCGCAGCGTCTGACCTTCGACCCACTCCATGACCAAGAAGGGCGCGCCGTCCCACCGCCCGACGCGGTAGACCGCCACCACCGCCGGGTGCACCACCCGCGCCGTGGCGCGCCCCTCGCGGATCGCCCGCAGCGTCGGCGACGTCGCGTCATCGGAGGTTGAGCGCCGCAGCACCTTGATCGCGACGCGGCGGCCGAGCGTGGCGTCGTCGGCCTCGTAGACATCTCCCATGCCACCGGACGCGACCAGGCGGCGGACGCGCAGGCCAGGCTCCACCTCCGCCCCGATCAGCAGCTGGCTGGGTCGGCCGGCGCCGCTGGTCATCGCGGGGTCGCCCCGAGCTTGCGGCGGCGAAAGGCCGGGTCCAGCCACTTCTCGGCGCCCGAGGCCCACGCCGCCAGCGCCGGCAGGGGATCGTCCAGCGAGCCCTCCTGGTAGCAGAGGTCGCGGCCGACGAAGCGGAAGAAGCTGGGCTCGGCGCGCAGGCGACCCGGGCTCGAGAGGAACCAGAGCACGTCGAGCGGCATGTACCGCATCTGCACGCCGACGCGGTAGCCGCCGCAGGCTGGCAGGGGCTCGCCGAGGGCGTGGCGCACCAGCAGGTCGGCGAAGTCGACGCCGGCCTCGAACGCGATCTTGATGCTGCCGGTGACCCGTGGGTTGATCTCCATGACCTTGACCGAGCCGTCGCGCGGATCTTCGATGAGGTCGATGTCGGCGTGGCTCTCCCAGTCGATGGCGTCGAGGAGGCGGCGGCAGGTCTCGACGATGTCGGGGCGATCGACCGTCGTGTTGAGGCTGCTGGTGCCGCCGCTCACCGGGTAGTAGCGCACCTTGTCGAAGACGACGGCGCCGTGGATCGCCCGGTCGCGGCCGCGAAAGAGCTGCGCCTTGAACTGCATGCCGGTCTGCGGCACGAACTCCTGCAGGGCGCAGGGTCCGAATTCGGCGACGAGCGCCGGGTAGAGCGCGAGCGCCTCTTGCGGCGAGGCGACCTTGCGAATACCGGCGGCGCCATGGCCGATGTCGGGCTTCCACAGGCAGGGCCAGCCGAGCACGGCGTCGGCCTCGGCGATGACCGACTCGACGCCACGCTCGTGCGGGCAGAGGGTGCGCGGGTGCGGCACGCCAGCGCGGGCGCAAGCCTGCATCGTCAGGTGCTTGTCGTGGGCGTGGACGAAGCGGTCCCAGCCGACCAGCGGCACCCGCGTGAGCGCCGCGAAGGCGTCGAGGTGGCGGCTGACCAGCGCCGCTGAGGTGTCGAAGAGCGGGATCGTGACGTCAAAGCGCTGCTGCCGCAGGTGCGCCAGTACGGCGTCGAGCCAGGCGCGCTCGGCCTTTGCGCGGATGTCGCTTGGGCCGTGGCTCGGCAGCGCTGGCACGCGCAAGCGCTCGTGTGGGTAGCGCGACCATCCGCCCATCGAGACTCGCTGCGAGACCGCGACCGCGACGTGGTGGCCGGCCGCCCGCAGCGCCTTGGCGACTGGGATGGCCTGGCGGGTGTCGCCGTCGAGCAGCAGGACGCGGAGGGGAGAGAGCGCTTCGCTGGGCATCACCTTCCGCCGTCGGCACCAGCGGGCACCGTGGCGAGATTGTACAGTTCGGTGAGGTCGGGCAGCAACAGGAACTCGACGCGGCGGTTGCGGCGCAGGCTGGCGGCGTCGCTGCCCTCGGCGGCTGGCAGGTAGTGGGCATAGCCGCCCGCGGAGAGCATGTCGGGTGGCATCGCGCCGTCGGCGATGAGGAAGCGGACGACGCTGACCGCGCGGTCGACCGACAGCTTCCAGTTGACGTCATCGCCGCCGCGGGGATCGGTGTGGCCCGCGACCTGAAAGCGCCGGCCACGGAACTGCCGCAGCGCGGTGGCTAGCTCGATCAACACGGGCTTGGCGTCGCTCTTGAGGTCGGACTTGCCGGTGTCGAATAAGATGTCGCTGTCGAGGCCAATGACCAAGAAGCCGTCCTTGACCTCGACGCGCAGCTTGCCGGCGTTGACGAGCGCGACGAGGCGCTGGCGCACATCGGCGATGACCTTGGTCAAGGCGTCGAGCTGGCGCTGGTACTCGGCGAGGCGGTTGGCGAGCTGCACGGCCTTGTTGCGCTCGGCGAGCAGCTCCGAGCGCATCTTGAGCTTCTCGTCCTCGCACTGCAGGTACTTCTTGCCGACGTCTGTGGTCTTGTCGGCGACGGCCTTGAGCGACTCGTGGCAGCGCTCCAGCTCGGCCTGCAGGTCGGCCTCGTTGCCGCGGCAGACGCCGAGCTCAGCGGCGGTGGCGGCCTGCTTGGCCTTCCAGTCGGCGGCCTCCTTGGCGTGCAGGCGCTTGTGATCCTCCAGGGTGTCGGTCTGGGCGCGCAGCGCCTGAATGTCGCGGTCGTAGACCTGGCGGGCGACCGAGCTACAGCCAGCGCAGGCGAAGACGGCGACCGCGGCGGCCAGCGCACGATGACGGCGAAGGGCACGGGACAGCTGCTGCGGCATCGCGGGCTCCGGGTCGCGCGCCAATGACCGCGCGCGCAGAGCCTAGGTTGTAAATCGGCGCCGCCGCTTGTCGAGGAATCCGCCACATCGGCGCAGAGGCGGCAGACGTGGTGGCCGCTCGGCGCCATCGGCTCCGTCGCCGCCGCCGGACCTGCGGGCCGCCGGGCTAGCGCTCCCAGCCCTTGCGGAGGGTGAGGACCGGGACGCGCGCGTGCTTGATGACGTGCTCGACGACGTTGCCGAGGACGGTGTTGCGCACCTCGGTGTGGCCAATCGGCGGCACGATGATCAGGTCGTGGCCGGCGCGGTCGGCGTAGCTCATGACGCCGGAGCCAGGCTTGTTGTCCTCGAGCAGACGCCAGTCGGCCGGCACCTTGGTGATGGCGTGAGCCGCCTCGGAGAGCTGCGACTCCAGGCGCGACTTCACCTGGTAGTGCAGGTCTTTGGGCAGCAGCACCTGGCCCTCGGGGGTCTGCAGCGTCTGCTCGTGGATCGGCTGCACGACGTGGACCAGCTCCAGGCGGCTGCCGAACTCGGCGGCGAACTGCTCGGCCCCGGCCAGCCGCTGCTCTCCACCGGCGGTGAAGCTGTGCGGCATCAGACAGCGGTGAAAGCCGTTCCAAGTCTCGGAGCGCTTCTGAAAGTGGTGGTTGATCGTCAGCACGGCGACCTCGCCTTCACGCAGGATGCGCGCCGTCGTGCTGCCGCTGACGCGATCGGTGAAGTCGGCGTAGCCCTCCTGCGGGATTACGACGAGGTCGATCATCAGGTCGGAGATCGCCGGCAGGGCCAGATCGAAGGTCGAGCCGATGCGCGTCACCGCGCCGGTCGAGATGCCCCGGGCCTCGAAGAGCGAGACGAGGGCGTCGATGCGCGGCTGCACGGCCTTCTGCGCCTGCTGGTCGATGAGGGTGCGCACCTTGGCGGCCTCGCCCTCTAGGTAGAACAGATCGGAGCTGCCGCGCACGGCGTGGAAGATCAGTAGTTTGTTGCTGCAGACCTGGCTGATGGCCTGCAGGGGGCCGAAGGTGAGCTCGGGCTTGTCGTCGAGGTCAGTGAGCAGCAGGACGCGGTCGAACATGGCGCCTCCAGGGCGGAGAGGGGGCCGCAGCCGTGGCGCGGCGCGCGCGTCGCAGCGTAGCATGCCACGCGGCCGCTGCAATTCGCTGGCGCTGGCGGCATGCTGGCGGCGGCGCCAGGGCACGCTGTCGCGCTGGTGTTGGATGCAGGGCCAGCGTGGCGGCGGGCCTCGCGCGCCTGCAGGCGTCGGACAATCTGCGCCGATGCGGCGAGCCCGACTGGCGAGGCTTTGGCAGGTGTGACGGCGAGGAGGCGGGAAATGAGCGGCACAAGCGAAGGGCGTCGGCGCAGCGACCGCGGGCCGACCTGGCCGGCGTGGCTGTGGCTGCTGGCGGCAGGGTGTGGCGGCGAGGCGCCGGCGGCGGTTGCCGACGCCTCAGACGCCGGCGGCGGGGTGGCGGTCTTTGGCGCCGCGTGTGCCAAAGACGGCGACTGCCGAGCCGGCCTGCGCTGCCTGAAGGGCGACTGGGCGCCGGAGCCTTTCTGTTCGCTGCCCTGCCCGACGGCGAAGGCGTACTGCGCTGAGGCCGACACCGGCGGCGTACAAGGCCTCTGCATCGCGCTGCCGGCCGACTTTCAGGGGACGGAGCTGCAGTTCTGCGTCCCGATGTGCCAGCAGACGGCGGACTGCAAGGCGCTCGATTCGATGTGGCAGATCTGCGACAAGCCCGCGTGGAAGAACGTCAAGCTGGCGCCTGAGCTGCCGACCAAGGTCTGCAGCGCGCCGAGCGCCCAGGGCCAGATCGTCGTCGACCCGGTCGAGTGCGATTGGGAGTCGAAGATCACTGACCCTCAGCTGCAGAGCGGCAAGCAGATCTGCAAGTCCTACTGCAGCTTCCTAAAGACGTGCCAGTTCTGGGACACCGACCTCAGCAAGATCGAGTGCTGCGCCTGGAAGTGCTTCCAGCAGCTGGCGCCCAAGGGGGCGATCGACGCCGCGGCCGAGGCAGACAAGAAGTGCTACATCAACGCCTTTGGCGCCGCCCAGGGCACGGGCAAGGTCTGCCACCGCCCTTACTACGAGGAGCAGTGCGGCCCAATAGAGCGCTGAGGCCCAGAGGCGACCTTGGCCGTTTGGTGCAGCGATCGGGCGAGCGGGGGCCGCGTCCTCGCGGCGGTATGCCTTCCCGCCGTGCGGCGATTTTGCGAGCGTCCGGGCGTGTCTCGCGGCAACGGCCGGTGCTGCGATAGACCAGGAGGCGCTCGATGTTGTGGACGTGGATCCGATCGCAGCCCCGGACGTGGCCCAGCTTGGCGCTGGTGGCCCTCGCGCTGAGCGTTCAGCTCGGCTGTGTCGGCGGCAGCGCAGGCGGCGGCGGCGGCGGCGCCTTTCAACCGGCAGACGCGGCTGACGGCGGCGGCGCGGTGGACGATCAGAGCGTCGGCACAGACGTCGCGCCGATCGACGCCGACCCGCTCGACGGCGGCGCGCTGGACGGCGGCGCGTCCGACACTGGGGCGGTCGATGCCGATCCCATGGACACCGGCCCATCGGACACGGGCCCCGTCGACACCGGTCCATCGGACACTGGCCCCGTCGACACCGGCCCATCGGACACTGGACCCGGCGACACCGGACTCGGCGACACCGGCCCCGGCGACACTGGCCCCGGCGACACCGGACTCGGCGACACCGGACTCGGCGACACTGGCCCCGGCGACACCGGACCCGTCGGACACTGGCCCCGTCGGACACTGGCCCCGGCGACACCGGCCCTGGCGGCTGCAAGAGCGCCCTGACCTGCGACGACGGCAACCCTTGCACTAACGACGTCTGCGCCCTATCGACCGGCGTTTGCAGCAACACGCCGATTGCCGGCTGCGGCCAGCTGTCCTCGCCTTGCAGCAGCAAATTCCCCTGCGTCGCCGGCGTCTGCAACCCGGCGGCCAACGCTTGCGTCGCCTGTATGGCCAGCGCTGACTGCGGCGTTGGAAAAATCTGCAAGGCCAACGCATGCTTACCAGCGCCGGCCTGCAACAGTGACGTCCAGTGCAAGGGCACAGGCGGAGTCTGCGCCCTGGCCGACGGCGTCTGCGTCGATTGCAACGTCGACGCAGACTGCGGCAGCGGCCAGGCGTGCGTCTTGCAAGGCTGCGTCGCTGCGCCGCCGTGTAGCTCGAGCAAGGAGTGCCCAAAGGTGTGCGACACCAAGGCCGGCAAGTGCGTCGAGTGCAACACAAGCAACGACTGCGCGAATACGCACTTCTGCGGTGTCGGCAAGATCTGTCGGCCACGCATCTGCAAGGGCCCAGGCTGCAACGGGCTACAGTTCTTCCTCTGCCGCGCCGACGGCTCCGGCTACGACCTCGGCGCCAGCTGCGACGACGGCAACCCGTGCACCGACAACGCCTGCGACGCCAATTCCGGCTGTAGCTCACCCGCCAACGCCGCCCCATGCGACGACCTCAACGCCTGCACCTCCAAGGACACCTGCGCCAACAAGGTGTGCAGCGGCGCTGCCGTGGAGTGCAACGACTTCAACCCCTGCACCAAGGACACCTGCTCCGCCGGCTGGGGCTGCCAGAACCTCGCGACCAGCGACTCCTGCAACGACGGCAACGCCTGCACGCAGATCGACGTCTGCAGCGGCGGCTCCTGCAAGGGAAGCAACCAGCTGAACTGCAACGACAACAACCCCTGCACGACGGACAGCTGCGACCCGAAGTCCGGCTGCAAGGCCCTGCCCAACACAGCCAACTGCGACGACGGCGACAGCTGCACCGAGGGCGAGGTCTGCGTCAACGGCGTCTGCAAGGGCAAGACCTCGCCCTGCTTCGCCGCCAGCTGCAACGCCGGGCTCTGCAGCTACGCCCAGATCTGCTGCACCTCGAACAGCGAGTGCAGCGACAACGACGCGCTCTGCACCACGGACGCCTGCGTCAACGGCAAGTGCGTCTTTACGCCGACCCAGGCGCAGGGCTGTTGCACGCCGAAGTTCCACGAGGAGACCTTTGAGACCTCCACCGCGGCCGGCTGGACCTTCCAGAACTCGGCGGGAGTAGGCAAGGGCTGGCAAGTCTGGACCTCCGCCTCCGTGCCGTTTGCGGGCAAGGGGGCGTTGTACTACGGCGATCCCGTGACCGGGACCTATGAGCTGGGCGGCGCCAACTCGGGCATCGCTACGTTCAAGACGACGCTGCCGGCCGCCAAGACCCTGACGCTCAAGATGTCGATTCGCATGGACACCGAGGCGGGCAATTCGTACGACAACCTCATCATCAGCAAGGTGGTGGGCGGCATCAAGTCGACGGTGTGGACGAAGTCGGACGAAGTCGCGGGCAAGTACGCCGTCGTCACGATCGACCTCAGCGCGGACGCCGGCAAGGCGATCGAGATTCAGCTCGCGTTTGCGACTGGCGACGCCGTCGCCAACGGCACCCTCGGCGTCCACGTCGATGACTTTACGATCACGGGGAGTTGCCCGTAGAGTCGCGTTCCACAGCCGCGGCCGCGGCCAACGCCGCCCCGGCTGGTGTGCGCTTGCGCCGCGTTCTGGGCTGCGACGACGCGCTGAGCCACCCGGCAGCGGCGACAATCCGGCGCAGGGGCGCCGACGAGGGAGGGAGAGATGGCGGCAGCGAGCGATGGCCTGAAGCACTACGCGTGCATGGTCTGCGGCTTCACCTACGACGAGGCCGCCGGCCTGCCCGAGGAGGGCATCGCGCCCGGCACGCGCTGGGCCGATGTGCCAGACGATTGGTGCTGCTCGGAGTGCGGCGCCGCCAAGTCGGACTTCGATATGGTCGAGGTGCGCTGAGCGAGCGTCGGCGCTGAGCGGGCGTTTGCGCTGAGCCGGCGGCTGGGCTGAGCCGGCGGCGACGACTTGACTGGGGCCGCGTCGCCGCGGGTTCAGGGCGCGCTGACGCTCACCTTCAGCCACGTCGTGGGCGGATCTCCCTGGAGGCCTGCACGCACGGCGACGACGGCGGCGCCCGCAGGCACCTTGGCGATGGCGCGGTCCTTCTCGACGTCGAACGGCGCCACCACCGTCGCGAGCACCTTGCCGTTGGCGTCGAGCAGCTCCACCGACAGCGGCGCCCGCACGAGGCCGAGGCCGGTGTGGCCCACCTTGCGGTCGAGCAAGCGATACCCCGCCACCGGCCACTTTCCCTTGGCCCCGTCTACGCTGGAGGACGCCGACTTCTGGGCGACGCCCGGCACCCGCAGCGCGAGCGCCACGCTGTCGCCAGCTGCGGTGGCGGTCAGCGTCGCGCCCTCGGCCGGGTCGACGGCGAAGGGCGTCGAGTCGAGGCTGAAGGCCTGCGCCTCCTTCGGGCCGCCCTCCTTGGTCAGACCGCGGCAGCTGAGGCGCAAGCGATAGGTACCCAGCGGCCAGTCGGCAGGGACCTGCCAGAAGAACCGCCACAGATGCTCGCGCTCGGCGACGTAGGCGTGCTTCTGGTTGGCCGGCGTCGGGTCGTAGACGGTGACGAAGTCGTAGCGGCTGTTGTCGTAGTCGGCGAGCGGCCAGCCGGTGCGGGCCGCGACTGGCACGAACGTCGCGCCGTCTTTGCGCTCGACCCGCACCCGCGGCGTACCGAGCGCGGGATCGCCGCAGGTGGCGCTCAGGCTGACGGTGGCGGTCCGCGCCACGTTCGCCGCAGGCTGCGTGGCGATCTGACCCGCCTTCAGCGAGCGCTCCAGCGGCCGCGGCGTGTGCGGCGGCATGGGCTCTAGAGAGGGCCACTCCTCGTGGAAGACGGGGCCGTTGTGGCCGGTCGCCATGTCGTCGATGAGCCCGAGGCCGCGGTCGGCGAAGAAGCGCCCGCCGAGTGGCCCCCAGATGCTCATCTCGGCCTCATAGCCGCCGAGGAACCAGTCTTCGGCCGCCGACAGGTACAGGTAGTGGTCCTGCGAATAGCCGAGGACCATGAGCTTGCGCGGCTTGCCGTTCCACTGCTTGGCGGCGGCGGCCTCGCGGGCGTACTGCACGATCGACCAGGTCGGCTCACCGGGCATCGTCGTCAGCCAGACGTCGCCGACTCGCGCCGCGGTGATCAAGGCCTGGTGGACGGTGCCATGCGGCACGTTCTCGCCCAGCAGCGCCACCAGGGCGCCGACGTCGGTGCAGAGCTTGGGCTTGCCCTTCTTCGACTGGCCGGATCCGACGCCGCTGGAGCTGCACTGCCAGCCGCCCCAAGTGTAGGGATCGCCGAGGTGGTTGGCGAACTCGGCGGCGAGCGGATCCCCGGCGTAGATGCGGTGATGCGCCACGTCGATGCGCTCGGTGCGGACCGCCAGCTCGATCTCGGCCTTGTACTGCAAGCCTTGATAGAGCTTCTCGATCAGCGGCGCCGCGTCCTCGCCGATCTTCTCGAGGCGGGCCCAGCCTGGGTGACCGAGAGCGTCGCCAGCCGGCGAGGCGTCGCCGCCGGCGGACTGGGCGTAGAGCGCGACGATGGGCTTGCCGGTGCGGGCGAAGTGATGCTCCTCAAACTTGGCCTCGACCGCCCCCGGCGCGTCCTCGGTCAGGAGGTCGTTGTCGCCACCGAACACCGTGCCGTGAATGGGAAAGTGGATGACGAGCGCCATCGGCGCCTGGTCGGACTTGCGTCGCACCCCAAGCAGCGAGAGGCGCGGATCCTTGCCCCATGTCGGGTTGTTCACGCCGCGACGGTCGCGGTAGACGAGATTGTCGGGATCCCAGCCGTCCTGGTCGGCGTGGGCCCACTCCGCCGGGACGCGGTCCTTCCACGCCGCGGCGATGGCGTCGGCGAAGACGCTGGCGATGCCTTCGCAGACCTCCGCGTCGAAGGAGTCGGCGCCCACCGAGCCGAGGGCTTTCGGCAGCGGCCAGTAGCGGGCGGTGGTGTGATGGCTATGGCCGGCCATCGTGATGATGCGCCCCTCCCAACTGAGGCCGTGATCGACCTTGAGGTGGCGCACGATGGCGTCGGAGATCGCGGACTCCGAAGACATCAGCGGCGACTTGACCAGCGCCAGCGCCTCACCGCCGGTGACCAGCACCAGCGCCTTGACGGCCTGAAGGCCGACGAGGCCGGCGCTGCCGTTGAGCACGTCGTTCCAGGCGGTCTTTCGCCCGCCGACGCGGCCGCCATAGCCAGCCATCGAGACGCCGACCGGACCGTCGAGGTAGCGCACGGCGACGCCGGCCTCGAGCGGGCCTTTTGCCGCGGGCCGCAGCTCCTTGGGCCGCACCTTGTCCTTGCCCCAGGCGTCAGGGTCGGGCGGTGACGCGTCCGCGGCGAAGTCGGCCTCGGCGTCTGCGCCGGCGCTGTCGCTGGCGACGTCAGCGCCATCACCGACGGTCGCGGCGTCGGCGGTATCAGCGCCGGTGGCGGCGGGCTCATCGGCGCAGCCGCAGGCCAGGAGCAGCGCGAGGCAAGCGGAGGTGGCGGCTGCAAGGGGAAGCAGCCGCGGCCGCGGGCAGGTGGCCCCAAAGGGGCTGTCGCTGTGTGTCATGGCTGCCTCCGCTCTCGCTTGGGCGCCTCATGGCGCCGCGCGGCGGGATCATAGCTACGGGCCCGCCGCAGGCAAGGGTCGCGTCGCAGACAAAGGTCGCGTCGCAGACAAAGGTCGCGTCGCAGGCAAAGGTCGCGCCGCAGGCAAGGGTCGCGCCGCAGGCAAGGGTCGCGCCGCAGGCAAGGGTCGCGTCGCAGGCAAAGGTCGCGCCGGGGGCTAGACGGCGAGAGACGCTGCCTACTTGACGCCATCGACGACGAAAAGGGGGACTGCACGCGACGACCACGGCGCTGGGCCAGCCTCTCGTCACAGGGCCAGAAGGGGCGCCGCAGGACGCGCTGCCGGCCGCCTACGCTGTGTCGGTCGCCGCCCTGCGAGGCGCGGTCGAGAACGCAGCTCCTATTTTTCCGAGCGGTTGAAGTGCGAGATCTTGTCACTGTGGCCAAAAGTGTAGCCTTCGTAGTCCATGCTGAACGAGACCGAGCTATGGATGCCACTCCAGCTGTGCGACATGCTCTCCATCCACGCCTCGGTGAGCGTGATTTCACGGATTTTCTTCCAGGTCTTCTTGCCGCCGTCGACCTTTTGCTCGACCTCGGTGATGGTCACGGTGCCCAGCGTCTTGCCGTGGTACAGCCGCTGCTGGATGTCCGCCACCCAGGGACCATGTGCCAAGGTCACCGTGATTGGGCCCGGGATCGCGCCTTGGACGCGCCGTCCTGGTGAGCGTAGGCCGTGGCCGCAAACGAGATGTGGTCCAGCTCCACGAGGCCGATGTAGCCCTCCGCCTCACAGGTGCCCTTGATCTGATCGGTCGTGTTCTTCCAAAGGATCTGTCTGCCATTCATCAGGGTTCTCCTTGTCGTGGGGACGATCAGACGGCGGTTGCGGTGATATTCCGGAGCACGAAGTCAGCGGGCTTGGTGCCGATCTCGAACAAGATCTTGTCGAACGAGAACGAAATGCTGGCGGAGCGGGGGCCGTCGCCAGTGTCCCAGTCCTGCTGGACCGACGTGACGATCGCGTTGGTGAGCGTGATCTTCTGGATGACCGTCGGCGCGGCCTTTGCGTTCGTGTCGACCGCCTGACCGAGCTGGGAGATGACCACGTCCCCGATAGGCGCGACGTTAAAGCTGGCCTGCTGGAGCTCGGCGAGCCACTTGCCGGCGCGAATTTCAAGGGAGACATCGGACCGCTGGACCGACAGCTTGGGCACGCCCTGGCTCGCCGCTTCCTTGTCAGCGACGACGCCGGCCAACCCGCCCTTGGTGGTGCCGGTTCGGTGCGCCGACGAACTGAAACTGCAGTGCGCCGCCGGAATACAGTCGGCGAAGCCGCTGAGCGTGACGTTGCCCATGATATTCGCAATCTTGACCATCAGGCCGTATTCGGCCGCCTTGTCGCCAGCGGTCGTGTCGCTGGCCAGATCGCCAGCGCCTTTGGCGACGGGGTCCGCCTCCTTGGCCTCGGCCTTCGCCAAGGCAGCCACGCCAGCGACGGCGGCGCCGGCGGCCATGGCGGACTTCAGCCAGAGACGGCGGCCGACCAGCTCACTGAGCGGCGCTGCGGCTGAATCGGCGGCTTGCGGGTTCTTGGGCGTCGTCATGGTGGGCCCCAGGGCGGAGGCTGCGGCGTCGAGGCCAGGTTGCAGTCTAGTGGGGCCTCGGGCGCCAGCGCATCTTGCGGAGATCTGTCATGTCGCCGCAACTCTTTCTGCCTAGCCGTTCGACGCCGTAGTAGGTCCCAAACCCCGCTGTCACCGGCGACCCTGTCCGGCGCTTGGCATGGCTCAAGCTCGGCGTCCTCGTCGCCTCGGCCTGAGGACGCTGACCCGGCCGCCGAATCGCCGGACATCGACCGCAACGCCGGGCCAAGGCGCGCTCGGTGGGCGCTGGCGTGCCGTCTGACGCCGATGGGGCAGACACCGGCTTGTGCGCTGCCGGGCATCGAGGTTGGGGGGCGTCTGGCCGGCCCGACGCGGTCGCGGACGGCGCTCTGGCGAGGTGCGGCTGCGGCGCCCTGAGATCAGCGCCCAGCCTCAGCGAGCGAGAGCGACCGCGACCGCGCCATGCACCAGAGCGCCGCCGCCCAGCCGACCGTCGCGCTCGAAAGCAGCGCGCCGAGGACGCCGAGGCGGGGCAACAAGGCGAGGCTCAGGGCGAGGTTGCCGACCAAGATCGCGCTGGAGATCCCGAGGACCTCGCGCTCGCGGCCCGCCTTGTAGAGGGCGTAGATCGCCGGCGCCTGCGCGAACATCTGGACGACGACGAGGGCGCCGACGAAGCGCGTCGTGCCGTCGACCTCGAAGCCATAGGCCCGTTCGAGCAGCTCGGCGAGCGCGAAGACGCCGACGGCGGCCACCCCGACCCCGACGGCGATGAGCTGGACGTTGAGGCGTAGGAGCTGCACGTGCCCCATGCGGTAGACGGCACGGACGAAAGGCAGAAGTAGCAGGCCGGCGATCGACTGCAGCCAGAGCAGACCGCTCTGCAACACCTGGTAGCGCGCCACCTCTGCCGGCGGCAACAGCGCGCGGACACAGTAGAGGTCAACGCGCGAGCCCAGCATGCCAGCGGCGCTGAGCAGAAAAAACGGCGCGCCGGCGTGCAGCACGTCGCGCAGGCTCACCTCCGTGGCCGCCGGACCGGCACCAGCTGCGGCACCGACCGGCGCCCGCACCTCGGGGAAGGCCATGACGAGGCCCCCCGCCCGCAGGACCTCGGCGCCGGCGTGCAGCGCCAGCAGCGCCGGGACGCCGACGCCGAGCTGCCAGACGCCTACCAGCAGCGCCAGCCCGGCGAGGCCGTCGATGAGCGCGGCGCGGAGAAAGCGCTGTTGATGCGCAATCACGGCCTCGAAGGACTGGGCGACGGCGCGCGCCAGAAGCCAGAGCAGCCCCGCCGCCAAGGTCTGCGGCTGCCAAAGGTCGGCGACGCCGTAGCCGATGGCGCCGACGGCGGCGAGCGGCCCAAGCGCCA